>DAOTTR010000457.1:0-15855 GCA_034437715.1 Caldilineaceae bacterium | reverse complement strand
AAGGCAATGGCAACAAACTGGCCGCCCCCCGCTTTGCCGGTCAGCCGATTCAGGGGTTTTCGGCCATTCAATTTGGTACCCAAGCTGGCAGCTATTGGGTGATGCCTGATAATGGCTTTGGCGCTAAATACAACAGCCCCGATTACTTGCTGCGTCTCTATCAAATCGCGCCGGCACCCAAGACTTTCGAAGGTGGCACCGGCGAGGTGGCGATTGACGCGCGCTTTATTCAACTGCGCGATCCCGAGCAAAAGATTCCTTTTATGATTGTCAACGAATTTACTCGGGATCGCCTGCTCACTGGCTTCGATTTCGATATCGAATCCTTTGTGGTTGCCGCAGATGGCACACTCTGGATTGGTGACGAGTTTGGTCCCTTCCTGTTGCACTTCGACGCCACCGGTAAGCTGCTGGAAGCGCCCTATGCCACGCCGAATTTCTTCGAGGGATTGGACCCGACTACAGATTTTGTCCGCTCGCCGCAAAACCCAGCCAACCTGGCCGGCGCGCCCCAACCTGGTGCCGCCAGCGTTGCCAACCTCGCCAATTCCAAGGGCTTTGAAGGCATGGCGATCAGCCCGGATAAGGCTACGGCCTATCCACTGCTCGAAGGCACGGTCATCAGCGACACCGCCGGCCTGTTGCGCATCCACGAATTTGATCTGGTTAACCAGCAGTTTGTGGGGATCGCCGGCTACTATCAGCTGGAAGATCCGAAAAATGCGATTGGTGATTTCACGGTGATCAACGAGGATGAATTCCTGGTCATCGAACGCGATGGCGCGTCGGGTGCGGATGCCAAGCTCAAAAAGATCTTTAAAATCAATCTGGCCGAGCAAGCTGCGAATGGCGTTGTTGCCAAAGAAGAAGTGGCCGATCTGCTGAATATTGCCGATCCAAACCAGCTGGCCAGTGACGGCGTCTTCACCTTTCCCTTTGTCACGATTGAAGATGTCATCGTGCTGGATGCGACGACCATTCTGGTTGCCAACGATAATAATTACCCCGGCACCGGTGGGCGTGGTGCGGATGTAAAGGATAACAACGAGTTCATTTGGCTAAAACTGGCCACACCGTTGACCTTAGCCGAAGGGGTTGGCTTGGCGCAGTAAGCTTGCTCTAAACGCGTGCCCTTCCTGGAAAGCTCACCTGTTTCTTCCAGGAAGGGGAGGAGTCGCAAGTGAGATCTATGGAACAGACGGAAGTCCGATTGGTAGCCGAGAAAGATGAATATGTTGCTTTCATACTCTTTTGCTTCGTCGGGATTATGGTTGTTACCTGCCTTTTTATTTGGGGGCATCTGATATGGGGCGCCGCGACTGCTGGACTCTTGCTGCTGGTGAGTGGTGTGATTTATGGGATCAGGAAAGTAACCCAGAATCATCCAGAATATATCATTGCTAATCAAGGGATTCACTTCGGTCCAAGTCTAGGCAATTACTGGATTCCGTGGGCGGACATCAACGGTATTAGTGATCAGCGCCAGATTAATGGGCCAGCGTATGTACAACTGCGCTTAAAGACCGATTCAGCTTATTGGCTTACCCTATCACCGCTACGTAAACAGCTGTTACGCATCCACATGTGTGGCCGCAAAGTCTGCCCCAGCGCGCGCGTTCACACGGCTGGATTACCAATCAGTCATCAGCAAGTCTTGGTAATACTCCAGGATTATTTTCAAAAATATCAAAAAAACGAACTCGCCTGAGCGGATCCGGAGAGATGAGGACGTAAAGTGAGTGTAGCATGGACTCGATAAAGAGAGCAGATTTCCTGCCAACCCAGCCGCGCTTGGTATCAACGCAGCCGGTGCTACAAGTACAGGGCGTCAGTAAGCGCTATGGGCATATTGTGGCTGTTGACAAAGTGGATGTGACGGTTTATCCCGGCGAAATTCTGGGCATTGTGGGCGAATCGGGGTCAGGCAAATCGACCTTGTTGCGCATGCTCAACCTGGAAGAGGCTCCTGACGAGGGCAGCTACAAACTTGCCATTCCCGGTCGCGCGGGAGACAACCTCTTCCAACTGGATCGCTTGGCGAAACGTGCGACCCGCATCTACCATATCGGTATTGTCTATCAACATCCCCATCTCGGTCTGCGCATGCGTAAAACCAGCAGTGGGAATGTGGCCGAACGTCTGATTATGGCGGGTGAGCGTAACTTTGGTCACTTGCGCAAGGCGGCAAGTGATGCCCTAGCTGCCTCTGAATTTCCTCTCGATCGCATGGATGATCTGCCACTGCGGCTGTCGGGCGGCATGCAGCAGCGCGTACAACTGGCGAAGGCAATTGCGCTGCGCCCGACATTGCTATTGCTCGACGAGCCAACCAGTGGACTGGATGTGTCTGTGCAAGCCATGGTGCTGGATACCCTCAAACAGCTGCAACGCGAGACACAGGTGACGATGATCATGGTCTCCCACGATCTAGGGGTCATCCGCACGCTGGCAGACCGGGTAATGGTGATGAAACAGGCGCGCGTGGTCGAAACTGGTCTTACCGATCAAGTGCTCGAAGACCCCCAAGATGCCTATACCCAACAGTTAATTCATGCAAAATTATGAGTCAATGATTTGTAATGAATCACGAATCAGCCAACCCTGGGAAACCTATGAAAATCGGCCTTATCTCGGATATCCACGGTAATCAGCAGGCGTTAACTAAAGTGTTAGGTCAGCTTTACGCCGAGCGCGTGGACTTGATCTTGTGTGCCGGTGATTTAGTTTGCTACGGTGCACACTCCAATCAAGTCTTAGCCCTTATGCGGTCGTGTGCCATTCCGTGTGTCACTGGCAACTATGATGCGGCAGTGGCCTGGAATTGGCCCAGCGCTTCAAGCAAACCCTCTAGCCCAGCGACAGAGGGCGTGAAACAGGCTGCCCTCGACTGGACCAAGCGCAATCTGGATAGCAAGCATCGCGATTATCTGCGCGGGCTACCGTGGACCTTGAGCTATCGGCTGGATGGGTTACGCATTGTGGTGATCCATGCTGGCTTGCAACAATTGGATGAATGGTACACGCCCGAAGAACCAGCGCGTCTCTGTCAACTAGCTGTCCAGGTCGCGGCAGATGTGATTGTGTTGGGACACACTCATCAGTCATTTATTTATGAGGTTGAGTATGCGCCCGGCCATAAAACGCTTTTGGTTAACCCCGGTGCCGTGGGCCGTTCATTGGATGGTGATACCCGTGCCGCCTATGCCATCTTTCAAACCGACAGTCGCAAGCTGCAACTCCGGCGTATCGAGTATGACCTGCAACTGACAGTACAAGCCATTATGAATAGCGGAATGCCACCAGAAATCGGGTGGCTCATCCAACATGGCGCGCGCCGGGTAGAGCAACTACCGATCCACCTGAAAAGATAAGGAAACCTAGCGCATGAATGGTAACGCGCTTTTACAAGTAGAAGGTTTAGCGAAGACCTTTACGATCCACCACCTGGAACGTACGATCCCTGCCTTTGAGGATTTGTATTTCTCACTGCACGCGGGCGAGTTTCTGCTGGTAACTGGGCCTAATGGCGCAGGCAAATCGACATTGCTGCGCTGCCTCTATCGCACCTATTTGCCAACCGGTGGTCATGCCTGGTTTGCCTCCACACAAGGCTGGATCGATCTAGCCAGAGCTGCCGATATTGATATCGCGCTGCTGCGCAAACAAGAAATTGGCTTTGTCACGCAGTTTCTCAAGACAAGGCCACGTGTTACCGCTGTGGAACTGGTGGCAGAGCCATTGTTAGCGATGGGGTTAACAGAGCGCGAAGCAACCACACGCGCGCAGGATGCCCTTGACTTTTTTGGCGTCAAACCAGCACTGTGGGCCGCTTATCCCACGACTTTCTCGGGCGGCGAGCAGCAGAAGGTCAATTTGGCGCGTGCACTGATCCGCCCATATCGTTTGCTATTACTGGACGAACCGACAGCTTCGCTGGATACCAACGCACGTCAGGCATTGGTTGAACGGCTGGCTGCGCTGAAACGCGACGGTGTGGCAATGATGGCCGTGCTGCATCACGCTGAGGATGCAGTCGCGTTGATCGACCGGCAGCTGGCAATTGAAACCTCTATCGATTCCGTTATCGATGCGGCCAGCGCTTTTTAAGGATAACCATCTCACGAAACTAGCTGAATCGATAGAGGGAAGAGATAGGCTCAACTGGAGAAGAGGAATTTGCGTATGTGGCTGAGTGATCTACAAATTGTCCTGCCCGATGGCATCCTGCAACGGGGATCGTTGCGCGTTGAGGACGGTTACATTGCCGAAATTATTGAAGGACCAGTGGTCGGTAGCGCCAAGAGATTTGCGATATGCGGCAGCGGCTTAGTGGTAATCCCCGGCTTGATCGATATGCACGGCGACATGCTTGAACGTGATATTTCACCGCGTCCTGGTGCCGAGTTGCCCTTCGCAATGGCACTTCACGAGCTTGACAAACGGCTGGTGGCAACGGGTATCACGACCGCCTACGCCGCTATCTCCTTTGCCTGGCATACAGGCCAGAGTTTGCGTTCAGATGTTAAGGCGCGCGCGATTATGGCAACTATCAACAACTTGCGCCCCACCTTATTGGCGGATCACTATGTCCACGCCCGCTTCGAGATTACCAATCCGCAGGCCGGGGCAATTCTAGAAGAGCTGATTCTGGACGGCCAGGTACATATGGCCTCCCTCATGGATCACACGCCAGGGCAAGGGCAATATCGCGACATTGAAAGTTACGTGAAGCAAATATTTGAGTGGCGCAAAAAAATGGGCGACCCGTTGGGTGGCAGCAGCCAGGATATCACTGAAGAGCAGGTGCGGGAGAGTGTGGTGGTCGCCCAACAGCGACCCAAAGCGTGGGACTCGGTCTATTCGGTCGCCAAAGTAGCCCAAACCCACGGCGTCGTGCTGGCTTCGCATGACGATGACACGGTGGAAAAGGTCAACCTCATGCTAGATGTCGGCATTGGGATGAGCGAATTTCCGGTGTCGAAGGAAGCTGCCGCCCAAGCCCGACAGTATGGCTTGCATGTGGCGATGGGCGCGCCCAATGCGCTACAAGGACGCTCGCTCTCTGGCAACCTAAGCGCCGCTGAGGCGATTGCTGATGGATTGGTCGATATTCTGGCGACTGATTATTATCCAGCAGCTATGCTGCAAGCCGTGTTTGCGCTGGTAAAGCGGAATGTACTGCCGCTACACAGCGCGATCAAACTGGTCAGCGAAAATGTGGCCGATGGGCTAAACCTACACGACCGCGGGCAGATTGCCGTTGGCAAGTTGGCCGATCTTGTGCTGGTCGATAGCAGTGGCGATCTACCGCGCGTCCACGGCACCGTGCGTCAGGGCCAGCCCGTTTATTGGGATAAATTCATGCATGCCCGCGGCGTTCTTCAACCCTCAAGCCAATCAATTTACGCGGAACTAGCGTATGAATAAGCCTATGTTGCATATCCCCCATTTCCCGCCAATCGATACCAAACCAACCCCCACAAGCTTACAGGAAATGCCAACCATTCATGACAACTGCCATCTGGTCGATAGCTGGGTCGGCAGTTGGACAGAATTGGGGCCACACACGTCGCTGCTTGAATCGACCTTTGACGACTACAGCTATACAGCTGGTCAGGTTTCGATTGCCTACACAGATGTTGGTAAGTTCTGTTCGATTGCTGCCCAGGTACGTATCAATCCAGGTAACCATCCGATGGGCCGTGTTACCCAACACCATTTCACCTATCGGCGCGCACAATATGGCTTTGGCGAGAATGACGACGCCTTTTTCGACTGGCGGCGCGGCGCCCGCTGTGTGATTGGCCATGATGTCTGGATTGGCCACGGCGCGATCATTTTGCCTGGCGTCACCGTCGGCACGGGCGCGGTGGTGGGCGCAGGCGCAGTGGTAAGCAAAGATGTCGAGCCCTATACCGTAGTCGTCGGTGTACCCGCAAAACCGATTCGCAAGCGTTTTTCCCTAGAAACGATTGATAGATTGCTGCACATTGCTTGGTGGCATTGGGATCATGCGACGATCAAAGCGCGCTTTGATGATTTATTGGATAGTGAGCGTTTTGTTGAACACTACGATCCATAGATTCGTCTATCCCTAGTTGCCAGAAACAAAATCATCTCACTTCCGCTCGTCGCGAAATTTTCGCCTAACAGAAATAGGCCAACGGCATACGCCGTTGGCCTATTTGCTTTATGCCCCAATACCAGACGACGGTTTGACTAAAGCACTTTGTGCTTCTGCATCCTCGCTACAAATTGCCCAGCGCCCTTCAACATTATCCAGTAAATCCGCGCGCTGTTTAATGTATGTATAATCCTTAAAAATTGCATGGCTTCTCGCGTCTATATGCCGCTTGATCGGTGCGACCTTTACGCCAGTTGTCCATTAGCGGGTAATGTTTGGTAAAAAGAGCGAGTAGGGCATGCTTCCTGGTGTAAGTGTAGCTATGGGTGTTGTCTGCCCCTGTGGGGTTGTGGTTATGGTTGGTTGCCCCGGCGGGGTTGCGGTTGGTGTCGGCTGCCCTTGGGGGGTTGCGGTTGGTGTTGGTTGGGGCGTAGCCGGTGGATTCTGGGGCGCAACCCGGCTCCAGTCACCAGTGACGCCGCCGTCCACCAACAGGTGATCGTCGCTGCCATCTACATTCATGATGCGCAATTGGGGTGCCAGTGGCCGCACTTGCAGATCTTCGATATAGGTATACATGATCTGGCTGCTGTCGGCTGAAACCTTGGGATAGAGCGCGGCTTGGGTCGTGGTTTGGGTCAGTTGCGTGATGCTTTCGTCGCTATATTTGTAGAGATAGAGGTCGGTATGCTCCAGCAGGGCATCGTAATCCGCCGCCACAAAGCCCGATCCGTCGGTCAACCAACTGATGCCACTGAGCAGCGTGACCTGCACCAGGGCTGTGCCAGGATCATTGCTGTCTACTTCGGCTTGTGAAATCGTGCGTGGGCTGCTGTCATTGCGTTGATAGAGCACGCGATTATCAATCGGTGACCAAATTGGGAAGCTGCCTAAAACCGAGTTGTTCGTTTGCGGATCAAGCAGCGGTCCCCCTTCACCGAGCAGTGGCACAGTCAGCCCCACTTGCCAGAGCCGACCGCTGCCAAATTGGTAGGCTAGCCGGGTGCCTGCCGGATTCCAGTTAACGCCGAACGCACCGAACGCATCAAAACCGGCCCCCGTCATACTCAGTTTACCAGCATGTGCATTCTCTCCTGCCATCACATCTGCTTGAACGGTGGCGCTGAACCACCGGATATAGCCATCGATCACTACAACACTCTGACTCAACCCATCGCCTAGGTCGGCGACTTGGGGAAAGGTGACCAAGACCGTGCTGCCCGGCGCAATATTGACGACTTGGGCAGTGGGTGCGCCTTCGATGTAGACCAAGACTTGGTTGACATTGCTCAACAGATTTTCAATCTGCACAGTGGCACTGCCTTGTGGATACGCGGCCAGCTCGCCACAAGCCGGGCCATTGGTCAGGCGGCGCAACCCACTGCCATCGGGGTTGATCAGATAGATGTCGGCCACCCATTCCGAGCAGGTTGCTTCGTGGCTGCTGACAAAGGCGATCTGTTGGGCATCGGGTCGCCATGCCACCGATTCGATCTCGCCCGCTGCGCCTTCCGGCATGCGCCAGAGCAGACGGTCGTCGCTGCCGTCGGGCTGAATCAACCGTAGTTCGCGGTTCGCTTTGATGTAGACAATAGTTTCACCCGCCAGCACGCCAGTGGCTGCCGGCGACTGGTTGGGTGTAGGTATCTGCGCCCACAACCGCGCGGGATGTGGGCTCGTCAAGCAACTGGCAAGGATGATACTACAGACCACAAGCCAACGGGGCCAGGCGGATCGAAAACTTTGTGGCAAATAGGGATGTTGCGTCATTATGTTCTCCTCTAAATTTCGTTGTGATAAAACGAATAATAAACGTTGATCAAGCTTGTCCTTCCCGATTTTGCTCCGCCATCTGTTGCTGAAGATAGAGCAGCAATGTTTCCAGCGTGCCAAAGCCGATGCGCTGCGTTGTATGTGGATTTTCCAGGCTGTAGCGCCAAACGCAATGTCCGGTCGATTGATTGATCGTTTCTGCCCACAGGGTGAGCAGAAACGTGCGATAACGGATGGGCGTAGGTTGGTGTGGTTGCATTTGTTTGCTCGCAGTGAATGGCTCCTTGTGGTATGCTTGTCCATTATATAGATCGATCATTTGGAGATCATTTGCTGGCAGGCTCTATGACGACTGAATTGCAAATTCGTTTGTTGGGTGGTCTGGAAATTGTGCAAGCCGGTACAACACTCGCCGCGTTTATGTCCAACAAGGCCCCAGCCTTGCTGGCTTACCTGGCCCTCAACCAGCGTCTGCACGGGCGCGATGTACTGGCCACCCTCTTTTGGGGCGAGCTCTCCGACGCCGACGCCAAGAATAATCTGCGCCAGGTGCTCACGAATCTGCGCAAAATGGTCGATCCACATCTGATTGTCACGCGCGAGGCGATTGGGTTCAACCAAGCTGCTCCCTATTTTCTCGATGTCGAAGCGTTCGAAACCCAGTTGCGCCACAGCCATGATCTGCCACCCGAGCAGTGCGCGGCACAGCTGCAAGCGGCGGTGGCGCTTTATCGGGGCGATTTTTTGGCTGGTTTTTTTGTGCGCGACGCGCCCGAATTTGAAACGTGGATGCTGGCCCAGAAAGCGCGGCTGCGCGAACTGGCCCTGCACGCCCTGCATCGGCTCACCCAGTTGCAGATCAGCCGCGCGCAGTTTGGGCGGGCCATCGACAGTGCCAGCCAATCACTGGCGATCGACCCCTGGCGCGAAGAGGCACATCGCCACCTGATGCTGGCCTTGGTGCGCAGTGGTCAACGCTCGGCCGCACTGGCGCAATATACAAGCTGTCAGCGCATCTTGCAGACAGAATTAGGCGTGGAACCATCCATAGAGACACGTCGCCTCTTTGCGCGCATTCGGGCGACAAATGCGGCGATCCCCCACAATCTGCCGCCACAACCAACCCTCTTTGTGGGGCAACTGAACGAACTGGCAGCGATCGAAACCAACTTGCTCAAGCCCGACTGCCGGCTGCTGACGTTGGTGGGGGTGGGGGGCATTGGCAAAACGCGTCTGGCGTTGCGCGCCGCAGAACAGATGCTGCAAATGGGGACGTTTCTGGATGGAGTCTACTTCGTCCCGCTTGCTGGTCTCGACTCACCCGCGCTGTTGGCAACGGCGCTCGCGGAAGCTTGCGGTTTGACCTTCGCCGGCAATCGCGATCCACACACCCAACTGATTGAGTTTCTGCGCACGCAGGAACTGTTGTTGCTGCTCGACACTTTCGAGCATTTATTAGCGGCAAGCACCTGGTTGAGTGAAATTCTGCAACGCGCACCGGGCGTGAAGCTGCTGATTACTTCACGCGAACGGCTCAATATACGGTGGGAGTGGTTGCTGGAAGTGGCGGGATTAGCGGATGCAAGCGCGGCCCAACTCTTCACGCTGCGCGCCCGCACGGTCCATGCACAGTTTGAAGCAGCGGGCGAGACCCATGCGGAAACGCAGCTAGCGATTACGCAGATTTGTCGCCTGGTACAAGGCTTGCCCCTCGCCATTGAACTGGCCGCGGCCAGTGTTCGCCATTATTCTTGTACGGAAATTGCCAACGCGATTGCCCACAACCTGGATCTGCTCAGCACCGAGTTGCGCGATGTGCCAGCGCGCCATCGCAGCGTGCGCGCGGTCTTTGATTATTCCTGGCAGCTCCTTTCGCCGCCAGAGCAGCAGCTCTTTCCCGTGCTGGCAGCCTATCCGGGCAGCTTCGCCCAACCGGCAGTGCTCGCCGTGACCCATCAATTGGGGGGGATCCAACCCGCCGGGCAAAATCCTTCTGCTTCCTTACCCGCGCTGCTCGCTAGTTTGGTAGACAAATCTCTGGTCCAACGCAGCCAAGACGGGCGCTATCAACTCCATGCGTTGGCGCGCCAATATGCGGTTGAAAAGTTGATGCTTGACCCGCGTCGGCACGCGGCAGTCCAGCGTGAACACGGTCGTTTTTATGCCAACTTCCTGGCGCAACAGGCCGCCGAGATTGGCAGTCATCGCCAGCAGACGTTATTGAGCGCAGTCGAACAGGAGATCGACAATGTGCGCGCCGCCTGGGGTTGGGCAGTGGCACATCAGCCAGCACAAGAATTGCTGCCAATGATCGATAGCCTGTTTGAATTCTACGAGGTGCGCAGCCTGGTGCAGGAAGCAGGGGAGCGCTTTGGCGGGGCATTGATTGCTGTTCAGCAGGAGGCAGCGGTGGCGTCGTCAGCCAACCTGGCGTTGATCAAATTGCTCAACCGGCAAGGGCGCTTTCTCTTTCGGCAAGGACGCCGAACAGAGGCAGAAAGCCTGCTGCGCCAAGCATTGGCGCAGGCCGCAAGCGTTGCGGATACGCGCGAAATGGCGTTAGCATATAACTATTTGGGCTTGGTGCAACAGTGGGCGGGCGACTATACCGAGGCCGTGCGGCTTTACCAGGCAAGCCGCACGCTTTATCAGGGGGATGGCGACACCGTTGGCCTGGCGCGCGCCCTCAACAACTTGGGTGTGATCAACCTACGTCTGGGCAACTATACCGAGGCCGAAGCATTCCTGCAGCAAAGTCTGGCCCTGCGCCGGCAATTGGGCGATGCCAAGAGCCTAGCCGATAGCCTGAACAACTTGGGTATCTTGCTCCACGAAGTAGGTGACTATGCGCGTGAAACGCAGTTGCTCCAGGAAGCGCTCGCTGCTTTTCGCCAGCTTGCGGATCGCAAGGGAATCGGCACGGTGTTGCACAACCTGGGCGGCGTACAACTGGCATGTGCGCGCTACACGGAAGCGCGGCACCTGTTGGAAGAAGCCTTGGCTTATCGGCACAGCGATCCCACCGGGTTGGCACATACGCTCAACAACTTGGGGGAAGTAGCCTTGCGCAGCGGTGACAGGCGAGCCGCCCGCGACTATTATCAGCGCGCATTGCAAGTGGCATGGGAGAGCAAAGCCATTCCGATCACGTTGGATATCCTGGTCGGGATTGCCGACTGTCTGTTGTGTGAAAATAGGCCGGGACCGGCGTTTGGGCTGCTGGCTTTTGTGCGCCAGCAAGCGCAGGACAGCGATACCCTCACCGCAACCGAGCGCTTGCTGGCACTGGCCAGACAGGCAACCCCGCCGCCCGCCGCCCAATTCGAGGTTATTGGTGCAGATAGGACAATCGAGCAGACGGTGGCGGCGGCATTGCAGGAGCTAGATTAGATTTGTTACAAAAGAACAGGGCCAACAGGAGAAAACTGTTGACCCTGTTCTTTTGTAAGATAGTACGGGGTCTGGATGGTGACAAGCGACATCGCTTGCCCCTACGGTTACTCCTGTGATTACTCCTGTGATTCGGTAGTTGGTTAGCGGGCTGGTTGATGAGCGGTCAACCAACTCACCAACCAACTACCGAATAAATTGTAGTGACTACGGCGCGGCACCGTCGTTAATCCAAGTTTGGATGTTGTTGGTATCGGTGCCGCTGAGTGAACCCCCCGGCGGCATCTTGCTGCCTACGGCCGGTGAGTTTTCGGTAACTTTCTGATAGAGATAGCTGTTGGCGGCATCGCCCGGCAACACGCGCTTGAGGGCAGGAACCTCTGTCGAATTAACATTGACAAGATTCGCATGAGAGTTGGTTGCCAGGTTGAGACCACCCGATGGTGTCCCGCCCACGTGACAGGCCGTACAATTGGCGTTCCAGATCGGCTGGATTGTCGATTGATAGACGGTGACAGGCGTCGAGCCGCCGGGGGTAAATTCGCCACAGACATTGCCTTGCCAGCCGTTGCCGACCGTGCCAAAGGTGTCACCAAAGGCCTGGAGTTGCGCCGGCATGTGCGGGCCGACACTGGTCCAGAAGAGTTCATGGGTCACCTGGGCGTGGGGCATCACATGTTGGGCGCAGACGCGACTTTCGATCTGCCCTAGCCGATTGATCGCCTGGGTTGCTGTGTTGAAGCGCAAGGTTGGATCGACGGTGATTGAAGCATGGCACATACGGCAAGTCGGCGCTACGACATTTTTATACATGGCTTCATGGCTCGGCTGGGCTTGCCAGCCCAATACAGCAAAATCCTCATCTTGGATCGGGCCACCGGCATACATTTCTGTGATGATGTCCTGAATCGCGCTGTTGGGCGTGGTGGCTAGTACGTACTCCTCATTGAGGGTTTTGAAGATCGGCTGTTGGGTTGCTTTGTCACGCGGCGCAGGCCCAAAGGTATAAAACTGCAAATCAAAGGGAATGAACTGTGAACCGAGCTTGACATCGTTGCGGCTGCTGAAGGAGGGTACGCCGCCACTCACCGCACCACTGTACTCCCCACCATGACAGACCATACAGAGCTGCGGAATGGGACGCGCACCCAGCCCATCGAGATTGGCCGCGTTGAGGAAGGCCGCCCCCGCACCGTCATAGACAAAGAACTTCACCACACGCTGGGGATCACCAAAGACCAGCGGCGCGTTCGGCGGATCGCCGGGTGCCAATGGGTCTTCAATGCGCGACCATTCCATGGCCACGGTAGCCACCGGATCCGTATCGGCAATGGCATCCAGCACATCTTGTCCATCGGGTGTGGTATTGCTACCATAGTTGGTCACATAGCACGCAATATCGAATTGACCGTCGCTGGCCAGTTGCTTCATACAGTGCATGTCGCGGCCAAAGCCCAGATCGCCGCCGTTGGCATAGATCGCTTCCACCTCACCAACGCCAAAGCCGTTGGCGGTGCGAAAGTCGGCCAGGGTCTGGCGGCGGCCGCGCGGGTCAACCTCGGCATAATAATCGGTCGTTGCCTGATCGAGCGCCAGTTTGAGGGCATTCTGCGCCGGAATCGCGGGGTTCAGTTCATCCAGATTGGTGGCGGCAAAGGTGGTTAGCCCATGCAAGAATTCACCAGAGACTGGCACATCCGGCACCACGAGCTCGCTGAGCGTCACCTGGGTGGCGCAGGCAACATAGGGTGGTCCGGCTGGCAGATTTGGGTTGGTCGGATTCTGCGCACCGCCAGTATTGACGACAAAGGTGCCGATGGGCGTGTTGTTGTCAATGCGAATGGGCACCAGCACCACGTTGACATTGGCGGGCAGATTGTAGATCACATGCTCGGTCGGCACATTGGTGATCATCTGTGTCATGACTTTGGGCGCGGCACCCGCACCCATGGGAATTGTAATCTCCAGCTTATAGGTCGGCGGCAGGCTGGGGCTGAGCACGCGCAGACAGGACTGGTCGGTCTTGACCAGATCGGCATTGATTGTCGAGAAGTGTTGGACTGTGGCCACATAGGTTGTCCCTACCAGGGTCAGCGTGCCTTCCGCGTGCCAGACACCGGCCTGCTCATCGTAATAGAGCAAGGGAATGGTTGGGGGGAGCGCACCACCGGCAGCCAGTTGGGTCGGATCGACGGGAATTGTCAGCTCGGCTGTCGCGCCCGGTTTCAGGTTGTATTCTTGGCCGCCACCCGTAATTTCCACCATGCCTGCGCCATAACTCTGCATCACCTGGGTGCTGTTGTCGGGCTGTAGCACCGTGTAGTCGCCCGGCATCTGTTCTGGCGAGGCCAGGTCAACCGTGGCCAGCGTTACGTCAACCATGCCCGCCGGTGGATTGCCACTGCTGTCTTGCAGGGAATTGGCGGGAATCTTGACCCGAATGCCCGGCCCACACTCGCGTTGGGGATTCTGTGGGTTGGGTAGCGGCACTGCCAGATCACCAAAAGGCAAAACGACATTGCCTTTGCCATCCTGCCACTGGGGATTGCGTAGCACGGCAATGTAATCACGCCAGTTGAGTTGATCGGCTGCGGGGCCAGGACAGTTGCGCTTATCCCGCCGGTCAAAGACCTCAAAGTCAGTCGTTGGGTCCACACTCATCACGGTGGCGAGCGTCAGTGTCCAGCGCCCGTCGGTGACCGCTTTGTCGTAGATGCGCGAGACCAAGCCATAGCCAGCCTTGCGAATGTTGAGTACAAAGCGGTCGGCCTCTGGGACGCGCAGTTGAAAGCGTCCTTGACCATCGGTGTTGGTCTTGTCGCCATTCACTTCGACCTCGGCCCCGGCGACAAAGCTGGCATCGGTGGCATCAACCTTGCCGGAGAAGGGCACACCCAAGGTATCGACGCGCAGGGGAAGTTCTGCGCGTGCGTAGCCGCCCTTGCCGTCAAAGACCACGACGCTGATCACATAGGTGCCGGGGGTGCCGGGCAATGTCCATTTCACACTTTGGTTGGTTTCACTGTCAAGTGTGCCGCCGCTGGCTGGCAACAGCCAGCGATATTGAAGCGGATCGCCGTCCGGATCCGTGCTGCGGGCTGCCATGTTAATCACATCCCCTGGTTGTGCCGCCCGGATAAAGCGCCCGCTATCCGCCTGTGGCACCAAGGGCTCTAGCCGCGGCGGATAGTTGGCGATGGTCAGATCAATGGCATGGAAGGGTGCATTGGCCAGATTGGCTTCGGGCAAAATCGGTTGCTCGCCTATACCAGCCTCCACCATAGCCTGGAGGGTCAGTTTGGCACGCACGGGCGTCTGCGGCAGCACATACTCGCCAAAATTGTTGACCGCTACCTGTGTCAAACTGACGCCCGCGCTATCGAAGATCGTCACATCGGCAAAGGCATTTGCGTTGAGCACCGGTTCCAGCAAACGTGGCCGGGAGCCGTCACGTAGCGTGACATTGCCATAGACCAGCGTTGTGAGATCCTCTTTGGCCGCCTGAATGCGCAATTTGCTGACATGTAGATTGGTGATAAAGAGGGGATAGATCTCTTGCGTACAGTCGGCCAGGTAGCCAGTTTTTTCCCAGCAGATCTGGTAGCGACCGGCGCGGCGGGCATGGAGGGTGAAGCGTCCGCTCAGATCGGTGAGCACGGCGTCACCTAGTGCGCCGGTCACTGTATTTTTTAGATAGACTTTCACCTGGGGCAGATAGATATCACGCGCCAGATTGGCCGGGACACCGGCCACCTGGTTGACCGCCACCGCAATGTAACCGCGCACGGTCACTGTGCGCAAAATGCGGATGATCCCCGGCAAAAAGGTTTTGTTGGGGATGAGCATCTGGCGGACGCCTTCGCCGGTAAAGAGATAGGTGAAGGTCGCGCCGGGTGCCAGGGTGACGCTGAAGTTGTCGGCCACGGCGGCCGCGGCCGTGATACCGTCGTCACCCGCGCTTTCTGCCAGCGTGCCCCCGTTGGTGACCAGGGGCAAATAGAGTGCATTAAATTCTCCGGTGGTGAGTGTGAGCGGCTCGCTGGTGTCATTCTGCCAGATGACCTGTGCGCCTTCTAGTAGCTCCACCGTTGCCGGGCTAAAGCCGCTTTCTGTGATACGAATCGTTACTTCTTCTGGTGGTGTTTGCGAGTTCACCTGGCGCACCGTATCGATGCTAGCCAGAAGCACCAGACTGAACAGTAGGCCACTAAACCCTACTGTCAGCAGACGCCGATGTAGAACAGCCATAGACCCTCCTTTGGTAAGCGCGTTTTTCGGGCGACAGACCACGCTTTGAAATTTTTCAATGCGGGATGCCACCCTCTGCGGATACACCCACGATGTATCTATTTCAATAAACGTATGGAGACTATTTTTTTGGGGGAAGTGCAAAATAAGTGCAGTGGGTTTAGTTTTTTTCACTTTGGGGGGGGAAAGGTTTATGGTACAATTTAAGGGAAAGCCCGTAAATCCCACATCTTTCAAGGGTGGGATATAAGGCACCCAGAGGGTACCCGAAGTTTTGCGGCACAATTGCCGTGTGCTTTAGCACGATTTGCATCTCCTAA
>DAOTTR010000456.1:0-2876 GCA_034437715.1 Caldilineaceae bacterium | reverse complement strand
GTTGCCGCGCTGCGCGAGGTGATACCTAGTTTGCTGTAGATCGAGCGCAGATGAGCATTGACCGTGCGCGGGCTGACGATCAGCGTTGCTGCGACCTGGGCATCGGTCATACCGGTGGCGATCAGGCGCAAGACATCCAACTCGCGGTTGGTAAGGCTATCAAGCGGCTTGGTGCCATTGTGAGACGCGGGTGACAGGATCGCCGGTACTTGGGGAGGAGCAGCACTCGCGTCAACGGGGGCCGGTTGCGCCAATGCATATTGTACCGCCTGATCTATGTCCATCACCTGTCCCGCCGCCCATGCGATGGCAAATGCAGTCTCATCTAGTTGCGCGCGGAGCGTAGTCAGGAGATGAGCGTAGGTGGCGCGGCGAAAGGGTGGCTGGCTGATGCCCAATGTATTGCGCAGCGCCGCGCCGGCCGCTAACAACTGCACAGCCCGCAGCGGTTGGCCGTAGGCGGTCGCCACACGCGCCACACCTTCTAAACACCAGATCATAAAATAGCGATCCCCCAATGCCTGTCCAAGGGTAAGACATTGATGGTAGTGGACGTAGGCAGCAGCATAATCACCTGCGCCCGCGGCCGCGTCACCCAGACCATAGCGCACGCGCGAAGTGGATCGCTGATCGCCCAAAATAATATTGTCAGGTAGACTTGCTGCCAGATAGGTTTGTGCTGCCGCATAGTCATTCCGGCCAAGGGCCACCTGCCCTACCCCAAAAAGACCAAAGGCAATAGCCTTGCGATCATTTAATTCCTGAGCGATGGTCAGCGATTCTTGGAAGAGTGGTTCAGCGCCAGCATAGTCGCCCTCCAGCCAGTGGGCAACACCGAAGTAGAAGAGGGTGTAGGCTGTGTTTGCGCGATCACCCACTTCACGGTAGAGCGCCAGACTCTCGCGATAGATGGCACGGACCGCGGCGTGATTGTCACCGGCGCGCGCGACCAGTGCTAGCCCATGCAAGGCACCGGCGATGCCGCGCTTATCATTCACTTGGCGGAAGAGCGCAACGCTGGCACCGGACAACGCGGTGGCCTGACTGTAGTCACCCTGATAGTAGGCCATCAGACCGGCACCATTGAGTGCCTTGGCCCGCCACCTCATCTGGTTGCCTGCGTCTGAATTTTCGCCTGGGTTACCTGCTATCGCTGCGGTGGGTGATAGCGCAAGTGCCTGTTGTAACCAGTGCCGACCCTCATTCCAATGGCCACGCCGATACCAGAACCACCAGAGCGCGCTGCTCAGATGTAAAGCCAATGGTGCATCCCCGCCCTCCAGAGTCCACTGCAAAGCGGCGCGCAGGTTGTCATGCTCCACGGCTAGCCGCTCCAACCAGAGACCCTGGTCAGGGCCGGCCAGGTGGGGCTCTGCTGCGGTGGCCAGTGCCAGATAGTAGGCGGCGTGGGCCTGCTGGATGGCAGCCAACTCGCCACTCAGTGTAAGTTGTTCCAGCCCATATTCGCGGATCGTCTCCAACAGGGTGTAGCGGTGTTGTCCGGTGGGCTGGTCGGCCGACGCGGGCATGGGAATCAGCAGACTCTGATCCAGCAACTGTGCCAGCCCATCTAGCGTGGCGAGTGGCGGACGTTCGGCGAGCTCAGCCGAGCCGGGGTGAGTGGCAGGTGGCGATAGCGCAGGTAGATTTGTGCTCTGTGCTGCCTCCTCAATGACAGCGGCCAATAACATTTCGGCGGCTTCGAAGGTAAAGCCACCGACAAAAACAGCGAGCCGGCGAAAGAGCACCTGCTCCGGCGGCGTGAGCAGGCTATAGCTCCACGCAATGGTATCGCGCAGCGTTTGCTGGCGCGTGGGCAGATCAAGCGGACCACCGCGCAGCAGCTGTAGACGCGCCCCTGGCGCAGCAGTCAGCCGCGCCAGGATCGCTTGCGGTGGTAACAATTTACTGCGCGCCGCCGCCAGTTCAATCGCCAAGGGCAGCCCATCCAGGTGGACACAGATCGCCGCCACGGCTGCCGCATTTTCGGCGTCAAGTTGGAAGGCAGGCATAACGGCCTGGGCACGTTCCACAAAGAGCGCCACGGCTGGAATCTGGGCAAGCGTCGCCACATCAGGCAGTTGCCGCAGGTTGGGCAAGGCCAACGGGGCGACGGGGTATTCATGTTCGCCGGAGATATGCAAGATCGCGCGGCTCGCCACGAGCACAGTCAGGCGCGCACAGGTCACCAGCAGTTCTGCCACTTGGGGGGCCGCGGCGGCTACCTGCTCTACATTGTCCAGAAAGAGGAGCAGTTCCTTGTCATGCAGATAGGCTTGCAGGCGTGCTAGGGGCTGTTGATTACCGGCATCTTGCATGCCCAGCGCTTGGGCAATCGTTAACAACACCAGATCCGGATCACGAATCGGTGCCAGTGAGACAAAAGCCACGCCGTCGGCAAACTCAGCAGTAAGCTCTCTAGCAACTTGAATGCCAAGGCGGGTCTTACCCACACCACCAGGGCCACTGAGCGTGATCAGGCGCACCCCCGGCCGGCGAATCAGTTGGCGCGCCGCGGCGACTTCCTGCTGACGTCCGAGCAGCGGCGTGAGTGGCGTTGGTAAGTGGAAAGCTGGCGCTGGTTGAGGGCTGCTCATCTGATCTTACCTCAAAGTAGAACGATTTTAGTTTATAAGGTAGGGTGAATCGTTGGTAACCGAAAATCTTAAACAGCGCAAGTTTTTCGGACGGGATCTTCACAGATGAACGCGGATGAATCTTTACAAAATCTGCGCAGTTCCGCGAAAATCCGCGTCCTAATTCTTGTCTGTCTGAGGCACAGCTTCGCTGAAATTTACAAAGCAGAAAGCAAGAAGCAAAATAGTTGCACGAGTATATCACAAAATGTAAAGAGGAGATAGTGCTATTATTTGTAG
>DAOTTR010000455.1:0-6585 GCA_034437715.1 Caldilineaceae bacterium | reverse complement strand
GAACTTACGCCTGAAGAAAAGGCCCAAAATCAGCGTATTTCCCAAGAACGTATTGGGATTGAACATTCTTTGGGGGGTGTCAAAGTCTTCCGCATCGTCGCCGATGTCTTCCGCAACTTGCTTGCTAACTTTGATGATCTCTGCATGGAAACTGCTTGTAGTCTTCATAACTTACGATTAAATTGCAAATTGACAGCATAGCCCATATTACTTTAGAGAGAGTTTTACTTTTTTTCGTACACTTTATTTCCTATAGAGTCTAATACACAATGTTATGATTATTAATCGGTATCAGTAGCCAAATCCTTCACACTACTACAAAATTCACACTATCCCTTCCACGTCTGGCCCAGCACGCGGATCCAGTTGCCATGCGCGATCTGGGTGAGGGCGGCTTGATCAAAGCCATGCTCCTTGAGTGCCTTCATGAGTTTGGGCAGGCCAGCCGCGTCTTTGAGATCGTGGGGCATGGTCGCGCCGTCGAAGTCGGAGCCCAGGGCCACATGCTCAATGCCAATGCGGTCGGCGATGTAGGCAGCGTGGCGCACGATCTCGGTCAGTGACGTTTCCACGTCCGAGCGGCCATCTTCGCGCAGAAAGCCGATGTGAAAGTTAATGCCGACAATGCCATCGGAGGCCTTGACAGCATCCAATTGTTTGTCGAGGAGATTGCGCGGTGTGGCAGCGAGTACGTGCGCATTGGAATGGGTGGCGACCAGCGGCGCACTGCTCAGCGCGGCCACATCCCAGAAGCCTTTTTCATTGAGATGCGACAGATCGATCATCACACCCAATGCATTACATTCCTTGACCAACGCTTTGCCAGCCTCGGTCAAGCCGGGGCCGGTGTCGGGGCCAGCGGGAAAGCTGAAGGGCACGCCATGCCCAAAGGCATTGGGGCGGCTCCAGGTGATGCCGACCGAGCGTAGCCCCGCTTGGTAGAAAAGATGCAACGCGTTCAGATCGGTGTCGAGCGCCTCGACCCCTTCAAAGTGTAGAATCATGGCAAAAATGCCTTGTTCGAGACAGGTCGCCAATTCGTCAGCGGTGCGCACAATTTTGATCTTGCCCGCGCTCTCTTTTTCAATCGCAAACAAGTTGCGCAACGCCCGCGTGGCAAAATCTAGCGCATAGCGATGTTCGAGCGGATCGGGCAGGGGGACATGGTAGCCACCATTGGCGTCGCGCTGCATACCCGGAAAGCCACCCATGGGCTTGGTCGAGGGCACGAAGATGGCAAAGAAGCCGCCCCCCAATCCACCCGCTTGCGCGCGCGGTAGATCAATATGCCCCTTGTCACTTTTTTCAAAAAAGGAGCGGCCGCGCAACACTTCCAAAATGGTGTCGTTATGACCATCAAAAACGAGTGGATATTTCGCTGTAGCCATGGCTTTCCTCACAGAACGAAAACGAATAGGTAGGGTGATAGCTCAGTCAGACAATCTTTACTTCAGCTTGCCGTCCAGGAGCCATGATATAGATTGAATTTATAAGAACATCATACCACCGCGCAATCAATCTCGACAACGCTTGGGTTATGACAGGGTGTATTTCACTAGTACAGTTGGGCGTAGATACCACGGCAGTTAATCAGGCACGTTACTCGTGTACATCATGGTAAAAATAGGGTACCTTATTTACGCCGGGATCTACTAGCAGGCTCACTGCCCACCGACATGCTGATGCAGCAGACCTTTGACAATAAAAAGCACCAAAAACGAGATGGTGAGCAGAATGACCGAGAGTGTGAGCGCAACCGCCAGATCGAGTTCGAAGCCGATATAAATGGCCAGCGGCATGGTTTGGGTGCGCCCAGGGAAATTCCCGGCAAAGATAATCGTTGCGCCAAATTCACCCAAGGCGCGCGCCCAGGTCATCACCGTGCCGCCAAAGAGCGCCGATCCGGCCAGCGGCAGCGTGATATAGCGAAAGATACCCCACGGGGTAGCGCCATCCAGCGCGGCCGCTTGTTCCAGTTCCTGATCCACATGGCGAAAGCCCGATATCGCCGCTTTCACATAAAACGGTCCGGCCACAAAAAGCTGGGCGAGCACGACCGCCGCTTGGGTAAAGGCCAAGCTCACGCCAGCATCGACCAAATAGGTGCCCGCCAGCCCGCGCCGGCCAAAGGCCAACAGCAGCGCGATCCCCGCCACCGATGGCGGCAAGACCATGGGCAGATCGAGCAGGGTATCCATCGCCGCGCGCCCGCGAAATTGGCGACGGGCGACGAGATAGGCCAGTGGTGTGCCAAAGAACAAGGTCAGCAATGTGCTGATCCCGGTTGTCCACAGGCTCAAATTCACAGCTTGGCGTACTTGGGGCTTCGCCAGATTGACCAGTAAAACAGACGGTTCAATCCGTAAGATCAAAGCGAGCAGTGGTAGCAACAAAAAAATCAACAGGGGTAGTGCCAACAATGGCAGCAACCAGACCGTGAGATACTGTCGCCACCACGGCAAGGCTTTCACTGTTGGCCTTTTATCGGGCGGTAAAGCTAGCTCCGCTGCGCTACTTGACATGACGTTCAATCAACTTTTGTATCGTCCAAAGTGCCGCCAATGAAATACGGATGCACCGTTGCACCCGTATTGATCAGCATCAATTTCTACATTCAGCCAGCTATCGCACAGACAGCCAACGGCTTAAATATCCAGCCGTGCTTGATTGGCGTGTGTGGTGATAAAGCGGCGGCGCGGCGCCACTTCACTGCCCATGAGCATGTCAAAGGTGCGATCAGCCTCGGCGGCGTCATCGATGCTGACTTGCAGAATCGTACGATTTTCTGGGTTCATGGTCGTATCCCAAAGTTGCTCATTATTCATCTCGCCCAGCCCTTTGTAGCGCTGCTCAATCCGCACATTGACCTCGCCCAGTTCTTTGCGCAGCGCGTCCAAGGCATTGTCGTCATAGACATATTCGACGGCCCGTTTGGCCTTGCCATTGTCTTGGCGCGTCACGCCCACGCGATAGAGCGGCGGTTGGGCAATGTACAGATGCCCCTCGGAGACCAGCGACTCCATATAGCGAAAGAAGAAGGTGAGCAAGAGCGTACGAATATGTGCGCCGTCCACGTCGGCATCGGTCATCAACAGGATGCGGTTGTAGCGCAAGCCACTCAGCGCAAAGTTCTCACCGATATTGGTGCCCAAGGCGGTAATCAGCGCCTGAATTTCTTTGTTGGCCAGCGCCTTGTCCAGGCTGGTTTTTTCAATATTTAGAATCTTGCCGCGCAAGGGCAAAATCGCTTGGAAGCGGCGATCGCGGCCCTGTTTGGCCGTGCCACCGGCGCTGTCACCCTCGACGATGTAGAGCTCACATTCATCGGGGTTGCGGCTAGAACAATCGGCCAATTTGCCCGGCAACGTCAGGCTTTCCAACGCACTTTTGCGAATGACCAGATCACGCGCTTTGCGCGCGGCTTCGCGCGCGCGGAAGGCCGTGCGACACTTTTCGATGATCTGGCGCGCATCGCGTGGATTCTCTTCCAGCCATTTGTTCATGGCCTCGGCAATCGCCGTCTCCACATGGTAGCGCACTTCGTTGTTGAGCAGCTTGAGCTTGTTCTGCCCTTCAAACTGTGGCTCCAAGACGCGCACGCTGATAATCGCCGTCATGCCCTGGCGCGTATCGTCGCCGGTGAAGTTATCGTCGTTGCCTTTGATAAAGCCTTGTTTGCGCGCATAGTCGTTGATCACACGCGTGACCGCGGCGCGCAAACCAGTCAAGTGGGTGCCGCCATCGGGGGTATTGATCGTATTCGCAAAGGCGAAGATCGAATCCGAGTAGCCATCGGTATATTGAATCGCGGCCTCAACGTGCGACTCTTCCACATCTACATCCACATAGATGGGCGTATGCAGTGAAGTGCGATTGCGATTCAGGTAGCGCACAAACGATTTGACGCCACCTTCAAAATAGAAATTGGTTTCGCGTGGCAATTCAGGCCGTTCATCGACAAAGCAAATATTGACGCCACGCGTCAGAAAGGCCATCTCGCGGAAGCGGGTGATCAGCGCGTCCCAACTATATTCGAAAACCTGGAAGATCGTATCGTCACGCAAGAAGGTTTGGATGGTGCCGGTCACGTTGGGATCACACTCGCCAATCACCTCAACCTCGGTCACGGGGACGCCCCGTTCAAAGCGTTGGCGATAAATCTTGCCATCGCGTTTGACTTTGGTTTCCATCCACGTGCTCAGGGCATTGACGGCACTCACACCGACGCCATGCAACCCGCCCGAAACTTTGTAGCCGCCGCCGCCAAATTTACCGCCGGCATGCAGCTTGGTCATCACCACAGTCACCGCCGGGATGCCCATTTGCTTGTGGATCTCGACGGGGATCCCCGCGCCGTTATCTTCAACGGAAATGCTCTCATCTTTGTGGATGGTCACGCGGATCCAATCACAACGGCCCTGCATCGCTTCGTCAATCGAGTTATCTACCACTTCGATGACCATGTGGTGTAGCGCTTTGGTGTCGGTGCCGCCAATGTACATGCCAGGACGACGGCGGACAGCTTCCAACCCTTCCAGTACCTGGATTTGATCGGCCCCATAAATATAATTTGTGTTGCGTTCGTTCGCCACTAATTCCTCCAACCGGCTATTGACGAATGCTTTGCTTTTCGCTCAAACCCATACCCCAGCGCCTTGTTGACAAGTCTTCGGGGTATGACGCGCATAGCGCCAACAGTAGCAATTCAGCCACAATTGAACCGATCAGTTTATCGATCTAAATTGCGACTGAGCAGCTTACATTTTGCATAAGTCATCTCATCGTCATAAGCTAAAGTATAGCACAAAAGCAGCGAAATGTGAATTCTAGGGATGGCTGAAATGGAACACGTGTTCGACACATCGACGGCTACACTTATTGACCAAATCGTGGTACCCTCAGTACAATCGAAGCCGATTGCGTTTTCCCCAACGCTTCGTGTGCTCATTTATTTTATACACTTGGGCCAGAAATCCAGCCCGCTATCATTATCAGAATAATCACCGGAATAACCACTGGAATAATCACCGGGTACCATTACCCGGTTTATACATAGAGGAAGCTTGTCATGACATCGTTTATTATCGAAGGCGGTCATCGCATTGCCGGCACTGTGAAACCGATTGGCAATAAAAACGCCGCCCTCCCCCTCTTGGCGGCCTGCCTACTCACCGACGAACCGGTCACGCTGCATAATATCCCCGACATTGGCGATGTGGGCACCATGCTCCAATTGCTGGGCGGTCTGGGCGTCACTGTCAGCCAACAGGGCAGCAGCGTTACGTTGTGTGCGCGCGATGTGGATAGCACCACCCCCGATTCACAATTGTTCAGCCAAATCCGTGGCTCGCTGACGACCATGGGGCCGCTTGTCGCGCGCTTTCAACATTTTGGTGTGCTCTCCTCGGCGGGCGGCGACGACATTGGCCGCCGACGCATCGACACGCACATTCAAGTCTTTGAAGCATTGGGCGCGCGCCTGCACAACAATGGCAAGTTTGAATTGCGCGCCGACCAACGATTGCAAGGCCAGGACATTTTGCTCGATGAAGCCTCGGTGACAGCAACCGAAAATGGCATTATGGCGGCATCGCTGGCCAAGGGCACGACCATCCTGCGCAATGCCGCCAGTGAGCCGCATGTGCAGGATGTCTGTCGGCTGCTCGTCGCTATGGGTTGTCCTATCGAAGGCATTGGCACCAACACCTTGATCATTCACGGCCAGGAGCACTTACGCGGTGCCGAGTTCAGCGTCAGTCCCGATTTTGTCGAAATTGGCAGCTACATCGGGTTGGGCGCGATCACACCGGGCGTGTTGCGCATTACCGGCATTATTCCCGGCCATTTACGCATGTTGCGTATGATCTTTGAACAGCGGCTGGGCGTGCGTATGCACCTGGAAGAAGATTCCAAAGCGCCGCCGGACGAACGCTATACCCTGGTGATCGAAGACGAACAAGATCTATGCATCAAAGCTGATTTTGGCGGTGCCGTACCCAAGATCGATGACGGCCCCTGGCCGCACTTTCCACCCGATGTGATGAGCATTGCCGTTGTCACCGCCACCCAGGCGCGCGGCACGGTACTAATCCACGAAAAGATGTTTGAAAGCCGTCTCTATTTTGTCGATAAGTTGACCGCCATGGGCGCGCAAATCATTCTGTGCGATCCCCATCGTGCTGTGGTGGTGGGGCCGCGACGCTTGGTCGGGCAACATGTCAGCAGCCCCGACATTCGCGCCGGCATGGCCTTGGTGCTGGCCGCGCTGGCCGCCGATGGTATCACCACCATTGGCAACGTGCGCCAGATCGACCGCGGCTACGAACATATCGACGAAAAACTGCGCCAGCTTGGCGCGCAGATCAAGCGGGTCGACTAAGCGCTTATGGCAACGCTCCAGCGGGTGCGCGCCTGGACCCAAAATCAGCGTTGGTGGACCTTTTCCCGCGCGCTGTTGCTCGTGCTGCTGTTGGCCGCGATCGTGCGTTGCTGGCAGTTGGCTTATCACAGTGTCTGGTTCGACGAAGCCGTGAGCTTGCAGTGGGCCACGTCCGATCCGGCCTTTATCTGGCAGAAGACCTTTCC
>DAOTTR010000454.1:0-3641 GCA_034437715.1 Caldilineaceae bacterium | reverse complement strand
CGCACCCAGCGGTGACTGTCGGCGGTGTCATGGTTGGTGAGGCCCCAAGTCTCGTTGAAGATCACCCAGGCAAAGATCGAGGGCGAGTTAAAGTCACGTTCCAGCGCGCGTGGCAAGGTCTGCTCGAAGAGGCGGCGCATGGCGGGCGTGTCCAGATCCGGGCTGGGAAAGTCGTACATGATCAACAGGCCCAACTTGTCTGCCCAATAGTAGTAGCGCGGGTCGTTGAGCTTGATGTGGCAGCGCAACATATTCAGCCCCAAATCCTTGGCCAGTTGGATATCGCCGCGGATCACGTCGTCGGAGGGATAGGCATGCAAGCTTTCCGGATGGAAGGCTTGATCCAGCGCGCCGCGCAGATAGACCGGTTCGTCATTGAGCAAAATATATTCGTAGCCGTTGCCATTCCATTTGCCACGCGCCACGGTGCGCATGCCAAAATAGGTGGCGACCGTATCTGTCACACCGCCGGTTACCGGTTCTAGCTGGACATCAATCTCATAGAGATAGGGCGACTCGGGCGACCAGAGTTGGGGCGACGGCACATTCACGGTAAAATGGATGGGTTGTTCGCCGGCGCGCAGATCGCGCTGCACAGTGGTTGTCGCGAACGCGCCATCACGGGAGCGCACGCTCAGTTTGTAGACACCTGCTTGGGCAATCTGGGTTTTGAGCTTGAAGGTTGCTTCCCCTTGCGCCACATCGGGTTCAATGCGAATGGCGGTGATGTGGCTAGGCGCGCGCCCTTCGAGCCAGACGCTCTGCCAGATGCCGCTGGAGTGCGTGTACCAACGAGGCACCTGCTTGCCAACCAGGGTGGTGGCTTCGGCAATGTCATAGGCGCGCACGGTGACGATGGCGGTTTCGCCTGGCAACACATGCTTGCTCAAGTCAACCGCGAAGGGTAAGTAGCCATGCTCATTTTCGGCGACCAAGCGACCATTGATCCAGACGCGTGCCTGCCAATCCACCGCGCCAAAATTGAGAAAAGGCGACAAGCCTTGCCACGCGGCGGGTACCGTAAATTCCCGTTCATACCACCCCGCGCCTTTGTATTCGGGCCGCGCCACGCCAGACAAGGGACTTTCCCAAGGAAAGGGCACATTGATCGTCAGGGGTTTGTTTTCACTTTGATGCCGCCCGATAAAGGCATGGACTGTCTTGCGGCTGTTGCGCAAATACCAATGTTCCTGTTCACCGATCAAGCCGGGATCAAAGGTAAAATGCCAGGGGCCGTTAAGCGTCTGCCAGGCAGCGCGTTGGTGGCGCGGATCAGGATGTTCAGGGCGAAAGATTTGTGACATAGGATACTCTCTGGTTTTGTACGTAAGAGCAAGATCGATCAAGCGTGCCGGTCGGCACTTTGCGTGGGAGCGAAATTGTGCGGCACAGGTGTAGTATACTACAATTCAGCGATTGCGCTTTGGCGGGTTGGGCTTGTCAGCAATTTACACCCATTTTTCTAGCCGTGCTATAATACGCTTATCGTGAAGGTGCCTACAGACAAGCGCCACCGTCGGGGCTATTCTTAGTGTAGACACGGAGTTGCCGCCATTTCTTTTTGGGTGGCAATTCGACTGACCAGTCGGTCTATAGGCAAAAGAAGGAAAGTAGTGTTGATGACAACCAAAGAGGATCAATCCACGGCCAGCCAGGGCGAAAGCACGATTGGCCGAATCTTGGATGCGGCGTTGGATGTCTTTGCGCGCAAGGGCTATCACGATACGCGCATGGACGAGATTGTGAGCAAGTCGCAAACGTCTAAAGGTTCGATCTATTTCTATTTTCCTAACAAGGAACAGCTCTTCCTGGCCCTGGTCGATCAATTTGCCAATCTGCTCGAACGGCGCATTACCGAGGCGATCCGCGAACATGACCGGGGCATGGTCAAGGTGCAAGCAGCGTTGGAGACTTGTCTGGCTACCTTTGGGCGTTATCGCCGCCAAGCCAAGGTGTTGTTGGTGCAGGCATCGGGCCTGGGCAACACCTTTGAGCAAAAGCGCATGGCCGTCAATGATCGCTTTGCCAACCTGATCGCCACCTATTTGGCCGAGGCCGTGGAAGTCGGCGAAATCGCGCCGCTAGACACCGAAGTGGTGGCCCATGCGTGGATGGGTGCAATTTATAGTGTGGTCATTCGCTGGGTCTACACCGGTGAACCGGCCCCGGATCGCATTGTGCAGGCATTGGTGCCCATGCTGTTGCAGAGTGTGGGGTATCAAGCGGAACGCGCCCAAAATCATAGCCGAGGCCCTGGTGCAACTTTCGCCAACTGACTACCCAACAACCGAGTATCAGGTAGAGCAGCATGGGCGGCTGGTGAGCTATAGCCAGCCTGCGCCCGGCATTGAGCCCGCCACCTTTTTGCGCTATGCCAGTGGCCGCGCGCGTTTTTATTGGCGCGATGGACGCACTGCCATCACCTTTGCGGGCATGGGCATTGCGGTTGATCTGATGGCCTGGGGCGAAACGCGCTTTCAAGGCATTGAACGTCAGGCACGTGAACTCTTTGCCCAGGCCGCGGCCTTGCGCATGGACGAACCGTTGGCCACGCCACGTCTCTTTGGCGGCTTCGCTTTCCGCGACGATTTTGCGCCCGATTTTGCCTGGTATGGCTTCAACCCAGCCCATTTTATTCTGCCCCATTACCAGTTGGTGCAGCATGATCAGGCAACCTGGCTGACGATCAACGCCCTGCTGCCGCCAGACGAAAGTCCGCGCGCCAATGAACCACAACTGCGCGAGGCGCTGCAACACTGCTACGCCGCGCTGTGCGACTTTGCCCAGACTGAACCAGCAAGTGAGAGTCGGCAAGCGGCTACGGCCCACAAAGTGACCTATCCTATGCCCTATACGGCGTGGGACCAGATGATTGCGGAAGCGCAAGCCGCGTTTCGCAGCAGCACGCTGCAAAAAGTGGTCTTGGCGCGCGTCTGCGAAGTGCAATTGCCAACCCTGATCGATATTGATGGTGCATTGGCCAATTTACAACATCGCTATCCCGATTGTTACACCTTTCTCTTTGAGCCGCAGCCCCATCACGCCTTTTTTGGGGCAACACCCGAATTGTTGATTGCCACCCATGCACGTCAATTTAATACCATGGGCTTGGCGGGTTCGATCCAACGGGGCACGACACCGATCGAAGATGATCGCCTAGCCGACGCCTTGTTGCATTCGGCCAAAGATCGCCACGAACATGCGCTGGTGATCGCGGCTCTGCGCCGTCGCCTGGGGCCACTTGTGGATGAAATGGTGATTCCCGACGCGCCGGTGGTCTATCGCCTGAGCAACATTCAACATCTCTATACGCCGATTCATGGCGTGTTGCGCGAGGCGAAAGGTGTCTTGCCGCTGGTCGAAACGCTGCATCCGACCCCGGCGCTGGGCGGCACGCCGCGCGAGTTGGCATTGGCCTTTATTAGCGCCGCCGAGTCGGTGCCGCGCGGCTGGTATGCCGCGCCGGTGGGCTGGATCGACTGCAATTTGGATGGCGCGTTTGGCGTGGCGATTCGCTCGGCGGTGGCGCAGCGCCAACGCGCGTGGCTCTACGCTGGCGCGGGCATTGTCGCCGATTCCGCGCCGCAGAAGGAATGGGAAGAAACCGGTTGGAAATTTCGCCCCATGCAAGAGGCATTGGG
>DAOTTR010000453.1:0-2671 GCA_034437715.1 Caldilineaceae bacterium | reverse complement strand
GAAGAAGCGGTCAAAGCGTATCACGGCGCGCTGCAGACCGGTGGCATCAAGCCCAAACGCTCGTTGGCAGATGATATGGTGATTGAAACCGCGGCGTTGAAATAGGTTTGTATGCTGTGATTGTATCAGGGTTTTTCCCTAATAAATCACAGCATACGACTGATATCAACCTACAGCCCAAAGCGCGCTTCTAATCCTGGATCGGGTACATATTCGGGCGCGGGCAGGTCGAGTTTGTGGAGTGCTTTGGCGGCGGCGGCTTGGGTCGCATCTTGTTTGCTGCGGCCCTGGGCAACGCCCATGATCTCACCGACAACGGTCACCTGCATCACAAAGGTCTTGGCGTGATCGGGGCCAAATTTTTCCACTTCTTTGTAGCGCGGGGTTGCGCTTTTGTTGCTCTGCACCCATTCTTGCAGGCGGCTTTTTGGATCCTTGTCCAAGGCATTGCGTTTAACCCGCAACAGTTCATGGCGCATAATTGGCAAGACAAACTCGCGCGCCACCGCAATCCCTTGATCCACATAGATCGAGCCGACCAACGCCTCGAAGACGGCGCACAGCGTGGCAGGGCGCGCGCGGCCGCCACTCTCTTCCTCGCCATGCCCCAGCCATAAGTAGCTGCCCAGGGCTAGCTGTTCCGCCAGACGTGCTAGCGTTTCCCGCCGCACCAACGCCGCGCGCAGATTGGTCAGCGGGCCTTCAGCGTAATCGGGAAAGCATTCAAAGAGTTCCTCGCTCACAATAAAGTTGATGATGGCATCACCCAGAAATTCTAGCCGCTCGTTGTCCTTTAGATCATGCGCTTCTGTGATCTCGTTGAGATAGCTGCGATGAATAAAGGCGCGCTGCAACAAAACCGGGTCACGAAAGGTGACTCCTAAATTTTGCGCTAATTTCCCAATCTCTGCTCCTATCATACGGATCGTCTCCATTCTTGATTAAATAGAATTGACGCCAAGATGACAGGATAACAAGATGACAAGATCGATTGATGTATAGTAATCAATTATCTTGTCATCTTGTCATCTTGTCATGACCGGCGTTGCACACATTGCTTGGCACATAGATGGTTATATCTTGGGGGGATTTTTCAGCCCATGCCCGGTTAAAATGCCCACCACCTTATCCGTCGGCCCAAATTGCTCGGCCAGTTGCTGCATGGCCACAGCCACAGTCGCACTGGTCGGCTCGACAAAGATACCCCGTTCCGCCAATTGATGATGAGCCGTGATCACAGCTTCATCGCTCACCGCCACCACCGTACCATTGGATTGGCGGATGGCTTCGACCAATGCCTGACCGCGCACGGGATAGCTGATGGCAATGCCATCGGCGCTGATCTGTTCGATGCGGGGGCTGGCCTCGATGGTGTCAGTTTGATTGTGAAACGCATCATAGATCGGCGTGTAGGGCTCGGCTTGGACGGCCACAATGCGCGGCATACGGTCGGTAATCCCCGATGCGATCAGATGTTGAAAGCCGCGACAGATGCCCAGCAACAGCCCGCCATTGCCCGCCGGTGAAATAATCCAATCTGGCACATTGCCGCCCAACTGTTCCCAGATCTCCCAGGCACAGGTCATCTGTCCCAACAGAAAGGCGGGATGCCAGGCGTGGGAGGCATAGGCTGTCTCGCGCGAGTGTTGGGTGGCCGCTTCTGCCGCGCGCGTCGCCATATCGCGCGGGCCGGGCACCTCGACCAGTTCGGCGCCATAGATGGCAATTTGCGCTTTTTTGGGTTCGGGGGCCCGTTCTGGCACATAGATGATCGAGCGCAGACCAGCCCGCGCCGCATAGCAGGCCAAGCTGGCACCCGCATTGCCACTGGAATCATCCACAACAATCTCGGCCCCTTGCGCCAAAAACCAATTGACCATAACGCTGACGCCGCGATCTTTATAGCTGCCCGTGGGCATCAAAGCATCCATCTTCCAATAGACGTTGCGATTGGCCCATGTATCATCGATCAGCGGCGTCCAGCCTTCGCCCAGGGTGATAGGGGCCTGGCGTCGCTTAAGCACGGGTAACATGGCACTATAGCGCCATAAGCCAGTACGCGTATCATCGATGCGTGACGGCGCAAACGCGGGAATCTGTTTGTATTCAAGCGGTTGACCGGTGATGGGGCAACGCAATGGACTCAATTCGGCCGTGATCTGAAAGGAACTGGTGGGACAATAGGCGATCAAAGTGCTACTCTTTGGCATAGATCGGTATTCTCTCTGTCGTAATCGTTGCTTCGAAAAATTCACGTTCGATTGCTAGCGCAAAATCAAACAAATCTTTTACCTACGCGGTAAGGTTGGTGGTACGGGTGGACGTACAGTTTATAATGGAAAGCCGCTCTTTCGCAATTATGCAACCATCACGCCAGCTAATTATCCTACCAGCATACCAGCAGCGCTAGGCCAACGATGCAGACAAAGCGCCAACGAACTGCTGACATGCCACAAACATAATTGTGGTATCATTAGTGGTATCGTTATAAGTACGTTACGATAGATATACTGTGCAGCAGCACATAAGTACATTTCAAAGAATAAAGTATCCAGTAGGGGCGGCTTGCAGCCGCCCCGCGTTTGGCTCGCTGAGAACGGGCGGCTGCAAGCCGCCCCTACGCATGATTTTGTTTGGCAAGCGCTGGATCCTTATTTCTTTGCAAGCGCCT
>DAOTTR010000452.1:0-9435 GCA_034437715.1 Caldilineaceae bacterium | reverse complement strand
ACTTCGTTGTTGGGCAGCACGACGGCGTTGTTGAATTTGCGCGCCAACGCCATCGAAGCCACGACGGTCTTTTGGGCGCTCGCCCCTGTCAAGTCGACGATCATGGCTTGATTGGTGCCCGGCGCGGTGTTGGTGCTATTGGCCGCCCCACCGGCCACCAAAATTTTGCCCTCTTCATACATCACGGCGCTCGAGTATTTGGGATACCAGGTGTTGGTCAACCCCGTATTGCTGATGCTGCCATTGCCCGTCGGGTTGAGCCAGTTCATCTGTGTGGTGGGGCCCGCGTGAAAGATTTGGCCATTGGGCGCCAGGTACAAATAGGGCAACCAAGTGCTTTGGTAACCGGTGTAATTCAAAATGCCATTGTTCAAATTCGCACCCGTGAGCAGTGACCAGCCCACATTCGGCGTCCACAGTTCGGGGTAAGGCCCGCCTGGGTCACCCAACATGGTGAAGACCTTGCCGTTGGGCAGGGCGACCGCGCCGTTGTACCAGCGCCCCGTGCTCATGTTGTTGCTGCGCGTCCACGTGTTGTTGCGATAGTCGAAGATGCTGGTGCGCTCGCGTGTACCATCACCCCCGTTGACAAAGACGCGGCCATCTTCCAACATGGTGGGAATGGCGCAAAACATGGAATGGTCGCTGTGGTTGATCGATTGAAATTGGCCGTTGGCCGGGTTCCACACCGAGGCGTAGGTGCTGGTGCCGCCGCTAAACGAGGTGGTGTTGTTGCCACCCCAGGCCGCGATGCGCCCGTCGGGCAGGCTGACCGCTGTGGCAAAGACAAACGGCCACGTGGTCACCGCGCCCCACTGCCCCACTTGATTCAGCGGGCCGGTGGCGGCAGCATCCAATTGCGGTGCCACAAAAGGCGGTTCATTGCGTTGGCGCGCTAACTCGGCCAACGCGTAGTCGTCGTGGGCATGGTCATCGGTGGCGAGATCGTCTGGTGGGTCTACCGGCGTTGCCTCGACGGGTACATTTTCTGATGGGATGGCACTCCCCATGTTCATAATTGTGGGCAGAAAAAGTGTGTTTGCACGCTCGCCACTGTCAGGAATAACCGAGTCAGGAATAACTGGGTCAGGAATAACTGGGTCAGGAATAACTGGGTCGGGAATAACTGGGTCGGGAATAACTGGGTCGGGGATAACCGGGTCATCTATGCCTGGCGCAGGGGTTGCAGGGGCACTATCCGTTTCTTGCGCCCAACTGACGCTTGGTAAGATGCTATTGATCACAAGTACGCTCACTAAAAAGGCAATAAATAAAGCGGATGGCGCGCGCTGACGTTGAGGCACAGATACATTCCTTTCAATTTTTGAATCGATTTATGAAGTTTAGTACTCCGTAAGCAAAATTATGCGGGATTCAACCCTAGTAAAAACTTTAGTCTTTGTTTGATTCAAGGAAAGACTAAGTGTCTGTCCAAAAATAACATGGATGATTTTAGACAGATTTACTTGGGTAACATCACGTAAATTCACTATTTTATTTCTGGACAGACCCTAAGGCCATTGCAAAGAATAAAGTATCCAGTAGGCTTGCAGCCGCCCGTTCTCAGCGAGCCAAACGCGGGGCGGCTGCGCGGCCGCCCATTCGAATGATTTTGTTTGGCAAGCGCTGGATACTTATTTCTTTGAAAGCCCCTAAAGTCTTTACTACCGAGCAAGTCAGCACGGCAGCGTTTGAGTTGTGCCAGCCACGTTTACTTAGACGCGCCGATTGAGCGCAAACTTTGGCGTGCGTTTGCTACTGGCAAAGATGCCCTATATTGATTGATATTGTTGATGGTATCATTGATCCTAGGGCTAGAATTGAGACTCTTTCCTGACAGAATGTCAAATAAAATATATATGCTTTTTTATTGTGATAGAGGGTGTTCGGACAGGGCCAATTGGTGGTTGGACGGTCAAAGAGGGAGAAATTTTGGGCTGCTATTTACGCGTGTTGGTGTTTGTGTGGGGGGATCTGCATAAATTAATCTAGTAGAGATTATTCCGATTGGTTATTTCGGCAACAAAACCTGGTGCAATTGTTCTTGTAGGCGCGGTTTATAACCGCACACGCGCATGCACAAAATTAAATCGGCATAGGGTCTAGTGTCTTGTCAAGCGTGAAATGGTGGATAAAATCGTAAGTAAGACTTCAGTCTTTTTCTGCTCCTGCAAAAGACTGAAGTCTTTACTACCGATTAAATTTGAATAAATAGCGCTGGCTTGATTGCCGCCGTCTTGTACTAGCTGGAGAGGATGGGCCGTGTCATGCGCGTGGGGTGACGCGCATGACACGGTTGGAGATCAAGAGACGCGTGCCTTGACTGCTAATCCTACACTGTCAGCGCGCTTTGGATGCGTTCGGGGGTAAAGGGGATCTGGCGTAGGCGGGTACCGGTCAAGGCAAAAAAGGCATTGCCAATCGCCGCTGCTACAGGGCCGATGGGCGGTTCGCCCACGCCACGCGGCTGGCCGTCGCCTGCTTCTAGCAGAACGGTCTCAACATGGGGTGCATCGCGCATGGTGAGCAGCGGATAGGTGTCAAAGTTATTGAGCGCGATCTGGCCGTCCTTCACCCGCATCTCCTCCAGAAAGGTCGAGCCAACGCCCCACATGACATTGCCTTCGATCTGAGCGGCCGCGCCATCGGGATTGATCGTCAGGCCACAATCCATGGCCACGGTGATCTGGTGAACGCGCGTGTGGTTGCTGGCGGCATCAAAGGAGATCTCGGCCACCTGCGCCACCGCGGTATCGGCATCAATACAGCAGGCCAGACCCCGTGCGCGCCCGGCTGGCGCGGCGGTGCCCCAACCCGATTTTTCGGCTACGGCTTCCAATACCTTGCGCAACCGTTGCCCACGCTGGTCGTCGGTGAGATGATTGAGCCGGAATGCCAGCGGATCGATACCCGCGCTGTGCGCGAGTTCATCCATAAAACTTTCCAGGGCAAAGGTATTGGCTAACAGACCAAGCCCGCGCCACCAGCCAGTGCGCACCGGCAGCGCAATGCGATGGGCCACGGTCTGTATATTGGGAATGTTATAGGCAGTGCGCGCCCCGCGCGTGGCCCCAAAATCTGCCCCCATGATCAGTGCCAGAAAGCCCGGCAGAAAGCCAAAGGCAACATCACCACTGGCCTGTTGATGTTGCAACGCGCTAATTCTGCCATTGCCATCCAGTGCCGCGGACAACACATGGTGGGTAGCAGGGCGAAAATAGCCATAGCGCAATTCTTCGGTGCGATCCCAACCTACATGCACCGGCACACCTGCCGCTTTGGACAAACGCGCCGCTTCCAGCGCGACCTCAAAGCCAGCTTTGCGGCCAAAGCCACCGCCGACATAGGTGGGAATCACTTCCACTTGCGCTGCTTCCAGGCCAAGCGCTTCGGCGACGATGTCGCGCGTGCGTCCTTGCATTTGGGTAGAGGCCCAGATACGCGCCCGCGCAGGCTGCACGTCGGCGAGTGCGGCTTGGGCTTCCAATGGCGTCTGCACCGCAAAGGGCGAACGGTATTCGGCGCGCAAGGCGGTGCCCTGGGCCAACATAGTAGGGGCATCCCCTACAGCTTGAATCACAATGCCGTCACTGTCACCCACCGTCACGGCTTGCTCTAGTTCTGCCTGTTGCCAAAGTTTGCCTTCATCCCAGGTGATTTGTATTTCAGCCAACGCCGCCCGCGCGTGGGCACGCGAATCGGCGACCACGCCGACAAAATCATCCTCGATCACCACCGTATGGACACCGGGCATGGTTTGGGCCTTGCCCGGTTGGGCCGCGGTCAGCTTGGCTTCTAGCGTGGGCGGACGCGCGATGGCGCCATATTGCATACCCTCGACGCGCATGTCATAGCCATAGATCGCTGTGCCGGTCACCTTGGCCGGAATATCGACACGCGCCATGGACTGGCCAATGATCTTGAATTCGGTAAAATCCTTGAGGGGTGGCAACGTTTCAGGGACTTCCCAGTCGCTTTGCGTGGCGGCGATGGTATGAAAATCAACACGCTGGGCCGTATCACCGATCACAGCAAAGCCGCGCCCGTCAATTGCCAACTTGTCACTCGGTTGGCCCAATAGGGTCGCAGCCTCGGCGCGCAACATCTCGCGCAGGGTGGCCGCGGCTTGGCGCAGCGGCGTGTAGACCCCCGTGATCGAGGTGCTGCCAGCGGTGCCAAAGGAATCGGCCGGACCGCTATGGGTGGTCGCTTGGGCGACATCAAGATCGGCCCAGGCAATGCCTAATTCTTCGGCGGCAATCTGCGCAATTGATGTGTGCACACCCTGCCCCATCTCCACCTTGGAAATATAGAGGCGAATGCGGCTATCTTCCAGAATTTCAAACCAGGCCGAGGGTTCGGTTGGGAAGCCACCGCCGGGCGCGCCAGCCTCACTCATTTCGGCCATGCGCAAATAGAGCGCGGGCCGCCCAAAAGTGACGCCGAGCGCTAAACCGACGCCAGTCACCCCGACGCCGATCAGAAAGCCGCGCCGGCTGATACGCCAACGGCGCTTGGCTTTGGGCGCTTGAATTGGGGATTCAGATTGTGGATTTTGTGTGCTCATGCAGCCACCTCGGCGTGGGCATGGGTGATCATTTGTTCGGCGGCACGCGTGACGGCGCGTTTGATGCGCACATAACAGCCGCAGCGACAGTAATTATTGCCCATAGCGTTGACAACATCTTCTTCGGTAGGGGCCGCGTTTTGCTCCAGAAAGGCGACCGCGGTCATAATTTGGCCGCTCATACACCAGCCACATTGGGGAACTTGTTCGTCGATAAAGGCTTGCTGCACCGTATGCAGCGCCATGCTGCCATCGACACTTTGTTCGGCCAAGCCCTCGATGGTGCGAATGGTGCGCCCGGCCACAGCAGCCACCGGCGTAATGCAAGAACGGGTGGCCACGCCATCGATCTGCACAGTACACGCGCCACAGATGCCCATCCCACAGCCAAATTTAGAGCCGGTCAGCCCCAACTCATCGCGCAATACCCAGAGCAACAGCGCGCTCGGATCATCAGCGACCTCATACGCCTGATTGTTAATCGTCAACTGCATGGCTTATCCATTTCTACAAATATTATGCAAACATTACCAGAATAATACAAAAGTTTTTCAAATGATAAACAAAGGTTGGATATTGCTACTATAGAAGGCGTTGCGCACAAACGCAGTAGGTCAGGTTCCGATTCTCAGCTCGGCAATTTCGAGCCATTGCGTGGCATCACAGGCGACTAGTTGGTGACGGGGCAGGCTCCACGGCGTCAACGCTAGCGCCTGGTTGTCTTTCCAGATCACCAGGCCCAGCGGTGCGCGCGGCGATTGATCGCATACCAACACGCTTTCACCATCCACCAAGAAGCGCGCCCCCTCCACACCCCACTCGATCACGTAGGTGTGCCAGTGGGTCAGGTCACAGACGACTTGCGCCTCCTGTACGCCAATCGCACGCTGACCAATCGGCCAAAGGCAGCGATAGAGCCAGGGAATCCGCATGAGCGGCATAGCGATCGGCGCGGTGGGTGCTAAAGCGAGAAAGGGCCAGCGCCAAGCATCCATCGTCGCCGCCTTCCAGCCCGCACCGGGCACATTGAGCGCCAAGACTATGTTGGAGGGGGGCGCGCTAAAGAAAAACCAGAGGGCACGCGGCAAGGTGGGTCGGCGCAGCTTACCCATCCCAAAGGGATCATTCCAAAAACCGAAGCCGGCGGTGCCGCACATTGCATCGCGGCCATGGGAAAAGCGCGCCCGCACAGTTAAAGTCAGCGGAGGACGCCAGAGGAATTGTGGGCGCGCCAATGCTTGATAGTCGTCCAGTTGTGCATTCGTGTACTGGGCAATGCTGGTGGGGCCATTGGCGAGACGTTGCCCAGCCACAGTCAGGGTTATCTGACCAGCGCCAACCCAATGGGGGTGTAAATTATTGAGATTACGCATGACCGACATACTCGGCCACAATCACGCCCACCCGGGAAGACCCCACAGCGCGTTCCTCAATGGTGGGACGAAAGCCAGCATCGGCCAGTCGGGCCGATAGCGGTTGCAGTGCCTGGGGTGACGGTCGCCCGTAAAAGAGCGGAATCCACTGTGCCCAACCGTTTGCCGCGATCGCAACCCAGAGGCCCACAATGATCAGACGACCGCCGCCAGCCAATACGCGGGTACATTCACACAATGTCGCCGGTTCTAGCATATAGGGTGCGGGAAAGGTGGCGATTACCGTGTCAAAAGCACCGTCGGCGAAAGGCATGGCTTGGGCGCGGGCTTGGACCAACGGCAACATCAAGCCGCGTGCGGCGAGTTTGTGCTGCGTTTGCCGGTGCATGGCCGCCGATAACTCAAGCCCAACCGTCAGCGGAAAGCGTTCGGCCAGCTTAGGCAACAATTCCCCGGTACCAAAGCCAAGTTCGAGGACGCGTGACCCGCACACATCATCCAATGCCAGGGCACGCCAGCGCGCCCAATGACCCCAACTCACCCACCAGCTTACACAGTCGTAGCTCCAGGCTAATTCGGCATAGAGCCGTTCACAGGCCCACGCATACAGGCGGCGTAGCAACATCGTCACTTCCTTCACACACCGGTTGCATGCGGCAACGTACCCTCGTCTGGGGCGATGCCTGCATTCACCGTTCAACGGGCTTGATAACGGGCGAAAAATGCCGCCTGCTGAAAGCGCATCCCCACGAATATCTGCGCGATGCGCTGCTTATTGAGCGAGCCAATGTATGCACCGAGCTGCGTTTTAGCTACCGTATCGATCTGCGAAACGACGATGACGCTTTGCCTAGCTAAATTTGCTTCGCCGACCTCCAGTAAGACATTACCCGGTTCAGTCGCCCGCTTTTGGTTCGATGTCAACGCACAAACAACCACCGTATTGATACGGCTGTCGTTAATGGCATCGTCCTGAATGACAACGTGGGGATGGGGATAGCCCGGTTCCGCGACCAGGAGCCAGTAGATATCCCCTTGCTTGATTGCTATGCGCCCGTCGCCAAGTTGCGTTGCCGCTTGCACATGGAGGGAAGACGGATTTGCCAGTTCGTTCGGATCAGGCAACGCTTGATTTTGGGCTTGAGCTTGCGTTTGACTTTGGTAGGTCTGGATGAAATTCGCAACGGCCAGCTCGAACAAATGACTGCAGGAGATGTCGAGCTCTTGTGCCACGATCTCTGCCCGATCGAAAAGTGTCTTTGGCATAACAACGGTTGTTTCTATGGTTGTAACCATAGGGTTATCCCATTCTGATTTATTTTTAGGACTTACGCCGCTACTCGTGTGCCACCTTTCTGGAAGCGTGAAGCTTCCAGAAAGGTTTAGGTCGTCTTATATAAGTTCTAATTTTGTAACTGACAAACCTATCTTGCGTTGACTTTCTTTATCTTTTGAAAGGCAATAGTTTGAAATCAACCTTGTAAGTTAGCACACTTACATTAAGTAACCCTTTTACTGCATATTTGAGTGCATCGTCCACTTCTTGCGAAATAATAATGCCACGCACCTTTTGCCCAGGTTTTGCCAAATTTTCACCAACCCAGCCAATATAACGCAATACTTGCCCCACTACCGAATCACTAGATTTACCGCGCTTGAGTTCTATTATTACAAAATCACCGTTTGCCTTATCAATGCAGAGAAAGTCAATACTCCACGCTCCTGCAGGGAATTGACGACCACTTTGTTCTTCTACTTCGTATTTGGCTAAATCCGCGCCGAAATTTATATGCTTCCAGTTTTTATCAACAAATTCTTCTAAATGCGCTTCAAGTGCGAATTGGCTTGCGCTAACAATAGTGTCTTCAGTCTTTATTGTTTCAATAGCTGCGAATTTGCGATTCTCGGTAATTATGTGATAGTCATCTTCTAATATTTGCCGTACACCACCTTGAAAATATGCAAACCAGTTTTCCTTATTTTCAATAAACTTCAAGTTAGGTACTAAATCTTTTACGAAATTGGTAGTTTCCCACAATCTTATGTTTTCTAGCATGACTCCATAATCAGTTTCGTAAATTTTTTTCCTATGTGAATATTTGACTTTTTGTTCTTCTGATAAAAGGAAAGAGTCACTGGCAAGAGTGGCAGAAGCGGTGAAAGCCATAACTGGCAAGCCAAGATAAAAAATTATCTGGTCACCTTTCTGTAAGTATCGGCGATTGGGTGTTCGCTCACCTAATCCCCAAAATGCATCGGTGAGGCGTTGCTTAAGAATTTCTTCTGCCGCAATAACTTCACCATCGGTTTTCTTGTTAGTCGTGGTAAAAAACCAGTATTTCATATTTTATCCAACATCAAGCAATATCGTGCAAGAGGCAAGCCAACGAAGAAAGGGATATGCAGCGGTGCAAAGTGAGAATCGTCCACTCATATACAGATTCGCGGTACAACCTCATCGCAAGGAGAACCCCATGCGATGAGGTTGTACCGCGAAGGATTCATATTTGAGTGCTTGCGCGGCAAAAGCTAACGCTGCCAAAATTGCCCTTTGCGTTAACCGTGGATGAGCTTCAAGCAGTTGCTCTATCGTTTCACCTGCCGCCAACTTTTCCAGAATCAGTTTGACGGTAATGCGCGTACCAGCGATCACTGGTTTGCCCATCATCACATTTGGATCAGATTGAATCAGGAATGTTTCCCTCTTGTATACCTCCACTTCGGATTATACATCCCAACGATAGCTAAACAATAACCCTATACCAGTTTGCAAACATCGCTTCTGAGCCCTTCTTCAAGCCACCGCCCAAATCCGCGCCAGGGTGACGCTCTCGCTAGCGGGTTGCGGACTTGCTTGCGCGGGATCGAGCATGCACGGGCGATAGCCAGCTTTGACGTAGAATCCGGCCGCGTTCAGCGATGCCTCCAACTGCAATTCGACGATACCAAGTGACTGCGCCCGCTCCTCGAGTGCGTGCAAAAGCGTAGTGCCGATGCCCTTACCGCCATACGTTGGATGGACATAGAGCGCCTGCACCTCACACAGTTGCGCATCAAGTTGAGCGTAGCCCACAACGACGCTTTGCAACGCGGCAACCAGAACAACCTTCTCGCGAATTGGCTGAACATAGCTAGCCACCGTTCGCGCGGCACACCAAGCACTCAGTTGCTCTGCTGAATAGTGGTTGGTTGCGAGCGCTTGAATGGCGGCCATGCGCACAGCCCAAAGCGCGGCAGCATCGGACGCGGTGGCATTACGAATCATGTGTGGCCTAACAGAGAAATCACTGGCGCCGCGAATATGGGTACAGCAGGGCTGGGGTCATCAGTGAAACCTCTACCAACCCTCATAGATAAAACCCTTAAAAGTCATACATAACCCAAGTTGTGACCATGAAATACTGCGCGTAATCATCAGAGATTATGCCGATTTGTTCTTTGGGCGACAAAACAAACAGGGTGTGGTGGTTCTGGTAGGTGCGGTTTGTAACCGCA
>DAOTTR010000451.1:0-3148 GCA_034437715.1 Caldilineaceae bacterium | reverse complement strand
GCGCTTGCCCAACAAAATCATGCGTAGGGGCGGCCGCGCAGCCGCCCCGCGTTTGGCTCGCTGCGAACGGGCGGCTGCAAGCCGCCCCTACTGCATACTTTATTCTTTGCAATGGCCTAATGCAGGCAAAAAGATCCGAAACGTGGAGCCGATCCCCGGCGTGCTAAAAACTTGAACAATGCCTTGATAGGAATGGACAATCCCCAATACCGTGCTCAGTCCGATCCCCATGCCAGTCGCTTTTGTGGTGAAATAAGGCTCAAAGATCACATTGAGGGTTTCCTGATCCATGCCCATACCCGTATCGGTAATTTGGATAACGGCATAGTGGCCGGGCGGCAACGCAGGTTGCCCCATGCCCTTTTGTTGATCATCTTGCACACTATGGTTATAGGTGGCAAGCGTAATCTGACCAGGAATCACCTGAATGGCCTCAACGGCGTTCAAAAGCAAATTCATCATCACCTGTTGAAGGCGCAGGCGCGGCACAGCTACAGCGAACAATTCACAATCTGGATGCCATTCAAGCGCGGCTTTCACCACCGTTTGAGGTTCAAGTAATTCAATCACCTCTTGAATCAATGCATTGGGTTCAGTGTAGGCCTTGTCATCTTGTTGATGGCTTAAACTGAACGAAAGCTGGCTAGACAGATCCGCAGCACGCTTGGTGGCTCGTATGGCGCGATCAAGATTCTGGCGCCCAGTACTCTCAGCCGGCAACTTTGTCAGGGCAATACTGGTATGGCTCAGGATAATCGCCAGGAGGTTGTTAAAGTCATGGATAATCCCACTAGCTTGCCAATTCTCCCCATAGCTAGCAGGCTTGGCATAAGGTAGCCGTTCGCCCGGCTTTTTATCCGGATCGATAATGGGTGTTGTCGTAATGATTTGAGAGGCACCAGGCAATAGGGTGAGCGAAGAAGTTTGGATGCGGTAGCCGTCTCTCTCACTTTTCAGTTTAGTCAATGTATGCAAGATAATCAAATTCACCACAAATAAAGACAACGCAATAGATAAAACCCAAAAAAATTGACAGCATCACACCCGGGGGCACCCGAACCAACACCTGTTATTCCAAACCGGCTCGGTTGCCTTTTAGACGCGGCTGCTTGTCGCAACGAGAGCCCTTTGGGTTAAAACCGGTGGTTGGTGATGTCAACTCCCTGAATTCATGTTGAACCCAAAATAATCTTCATTCTATTTTACGTCTGTTTGCATAGCGCGCAAAAAACTGACCAGACAATGTGGCGTTCAATATTGTCTGGTCAGTCTCCGTTGCAGGGTTCGCTTGCATCATCAGGGGTATGGGGCAATTGTCACAACGGAAAAGAGCTGCCAATACCTCAAGCAGAAAATGCCAACCTTACAGGGGATTGATAGTTTTCATAGACACGCGCATTGTTGCTATCTGTTTCGGCGTTCTTGAGCAGTTGCAACGCAAACTCTTGTAACGAAGAGGCCCGAATTGCCGTCACTTGGCGCACCTCTTCCGCATTCAAGCGAAAGGCCTCGCCCCGATAGCCAGATGTCAGGGCCGCGACGGGGTTGGTGAGCAATATCTGCCGAAAACGCCAGCTGACAACAGCCGCCGTCAATAACCGATTGATTTCGGCGCTTTGCCCGAGCTCTTTGGGTGTGTCATGGGCGGGCAGTGGTTGTGTGCCAAATTCTTGTGCTGTAAGTTGTGGGTATCGAGTAGACATAGTTGTGATTAATTCACACTTTCATGTGGCTCGACGGCAATGGTATGAACACCACCGGCAGACCATAAAAACCCAAAAGCACCAATCGCAATGAATAGATCACCGATGCTGTAGGCCACGCGATAAGCCGAGCCAGTCGAAAAAATAAATCGATCGGATAACCAAGCGAACGTCGTCTCGGACGCAGGCAAAATCCGATCTTTCGTATTGCCAAATCGCTTTCCAGCTATCCACTCTTCATCTGGCAATTTGGGTACTAATCGCTTAAGCGTCTCGGGGCTAATCGGCATCAGGCCACCGTTGGCGACGATCACGGTTAGATTCAACCATAAGCCGACCGTCAACAATTTCATTGCAGGATGGTGGCGATTCAGCAGAGCAAAACCAGACAACAAAATTTGTGAGGCAACCAGCGCCGTTGCCGCCGTTTGATCTGAAAATAGACGGCGAGTGGGCGCAAAGAAAAAGGCCAGCCATTGCGGCAAAAAAGCCACAGAAGCTAGCCAAGTCAGGCGCAATTCAGGCAGTACAAAGGGTCGACGATGATACCTGGCTCGCGCCAATCCGGCTAGCAAACCCATAACAATAGCAACAAGTAGGATCAAGGGTAGAACCTTGCTATCTAATCGGTGTTAAACTAACACTTATCCGGGGCGATTCGCTTGACCCACTTACTCGCTATGTTCGCTCTACTTGCGAAGCGTCCTACAAGCAAACGCTGCTACGATCATCCATTAGTCGAGCCAGCGGCTGGCGCACCAGCGCCGAGAACCAAAGCGACCAAAGCGCCTAAAGTCAATAAAACCTGAACATGCTTCTTGGTGTTCGATGTTGTGCGTAGGTTGCGTAGGTAGCGTGTCATAATGTCTATCTCCTTTTAGGAACTTAGCTTATCAACTGCATTTATTATTACTACGGATTACTGTTGATGCGTAATCTGCAAGTCGTTCGTCGTTTTGTTTGATGTTTTTATTGTGACAGAGGGGAGGCATCAAAAGGGGCATCAGGATGGGCTCAAAACAGGCTCAAAACGGGCTCATTGGCGGCCCAATGGCAAAATACGTCAAATGACCTATCTGCCAACAAAATTTTGCCGTACGTCATTTCCCTAAGGCGATTACCAAGCAATCAGCAACGCACACTCTATTTCGGTGGCAGTTAAAGCAAAGTATAAAAGATGATATTGGATTGTTGGTTTTTAGGCCATTGCAAAGAATCAAGTATCCAGTAGGGGCGGCTTGCAGCCGCCCGTTCGCAGCGAGCCAAACGCGGGACGGCGGCGCGGCCGCCCCTACGCATGATTTTGTTTGGCAAGCGCTGGATACTTATTTGGTGACTATTCAGGCTAGGCAGAAGAGGGAAGGGGGATGAAGGGCTGACCATGGATAGCCTCAAGCAGAGCAGCAATGACATTGCCGCCATGTTTACGAACGGTAGAGATGTAG
>DAOTTR010000450.1:0-10622 GCA_034437715.1 Caldilineaceae bacterium | reverse complement strand
GTCACCGATCTAGGCGACCTTGTCTGTACACTGCCCAATGAAGCTGGCTTGGCAACCGTGGCGCTCTGGTTGGTGGATGAGACGGGCGCGATCCGAGCGCGCAACTATGTCAATGTGGAGGTACGCAGCGTACCCTCAGCGGCGATGGAACCACTGGTCAACGGCTGGGCACTGCGCTTTGCCCCTGGGCACCCTCACCAAACTTCCTGGCCGCAACCTTTCACCGCGCCGGATGGCAGCAAGTTCTCGGCGGCGGGCGCGGCTGGGTGGAATATGCGGTGCCACTGCCCGATGGGTTGGACATTGGCACACTCCAAAGTCTGCGCGTCTGCTTTGAAGCCGGTGCCCGGACTAGCCAAAACCGTATCGATTGGCCAGAACGCACCTATGGCTTCAACTACCCGCAAACCGAGGCCGATCGCAAAGTGCCCACCGACGTGACCGTGTCGATTAACGGCGTCACCGTGGGTCAAGTCACCCTGCCCGATGATCCAGCCGATGCGCGCGGCGTGCTCAGTCATCACAGCGGCATCGATCCTGGCGCCTATGGCTTTTTAACCGAATTGGCTATAGACGGCACAGCTTTGCAACAGGCATTGGCTGGCCAACAGACGCTGCTGGTGCGCTTCACTGTGCCCGGTGATAGGGGTGTGGCCGGTGGCATTTCGCTCTATGGCGCGCGCACGGGCAGCTATCCTGTAGATCCGACGATCTTGTTGATTACCCAGGGGTGAGGCGAGTCTGTATAATATGGCTACCCGTCTAGTAGATCCCGGCGTAAATAAGGTACCCTATTTTTACCATGCTGTACACGAGTAACGTGCCTGATTAACTGCCGTGGTATCTACGCCCAACTGTACTAGCGACCGGATCGGCGTGTGATGCGGCCAATGATTGATGCGAAGAGAGAAGAATATGACTCAGCAACCTACATTTCTATGGACACTAGCCGACTATGAACGCTTTTTAGCACATCCTGAACCTGATGTGCGTTCTTGGGCCAAGCTGCATATTTCTGCTGAATACCCGGATCAGGCACCCCATTTGTTGGTTAAGTTGCTTGATGATCCGGATCCACTGCTCCACGCCAGTGCCATTGAAGCCCTTGGTTCACAGGAAGATGCCGAGAGCGAAACCAAGCTTTTGGCGTTGTTACCCCAAGTTGATGAAATTCTGCAAAGCTCAATCACGCTTTACTTGGCGCGTCGGCAATCTGCCCTGTTTTTGCCAATCTTGTTAAAACAGGTGTCAACCCTGGATTTGCAGAAGCCGCTACCAGCCCATGGATTTCTGGATTTCACCCGTGTGGAGGCATTAGGCGAATATACCGACCCAGAGGTGCGCGCTCACCTCTGGCACCTGATTGAAGGCTATAGCTGGGACAGTCACTTGCAGGAAAGCGCCTACAAGGCCCAATTGCGGCATCCCGACGCAACGCTGCTGCCCCGTTTACTGGAGCGTTTAGTGCAGCTAAAAAAGGTCAACGAACATGAACATGCTTCCGCCTGGAACGCAGTGGCGGCAACGGTTGGGCAACAACAGTTGTTTAGACAGGCTATCGATGACGATGCATTGTCGGATCTGCTTGATAGCGCAGCAGAGTGGTGGGGGGTATCGCCCTTTGATGCAAACCTTTTGTCGGCCATCGGCGACAACGATGCAGGCGAGAAGTTGCCGCCCATCCTTGCCCATGAATTTCAACAGCAGGCGGCGGTGCGTGGTGATAATCTAGACGAATGGCTGACAGCATGGCAGGCTGGGGTTCAACCGGTGGGTTATCGCCAGCGCACACTGGCTAGTTGGCAGATCCTCGACACGCTCTCTCAGTTGTCGCAACAAGCGTTTGCACCACATCACACCCTGGCGGTACGCACACTTGCCGTCATTGTCCTGGGGCAATATCTACTCGACGAAAATGATGAACAACGACTTGCCGCGGCCGAGAATGACGAGCAACGCCGCACGCTTTTGCTGGAACTATTGGCTTCCCCACGCCAAAACGTGCGCGCAACGCTGGTTGAGGAAGTGACAGCGCTGGGCCCTTCGATCATCCCAGCGCTGTCACCAATTTTGCAGGCGCGGGCTTACTGGTCACTGGAACGTACGCTCACCGTTGTGACAAAGATTGCCCAAACGCAGCCAGGCGCAGCCGATGCGCTTATGCCAGCCCTGTTGGACTTGCTTGCCGATGATGTTGGCGATTTTATCAACGAGGCTTGTGAGAAGGCCATGACCGCGATTGGCCCGGCGATGGTTGAACCGCTGGCCGCGCGACTAACCCCAGAGAACGACACAGTTGAGATTTATGGCATCGGTGTGCTGGCGGACATCCCGGTGCAGGCTTCCGTAGATGCCCTGGAGCACTATATTGCCCAGCAGCAAGAAATTGATTCTAGGCAATGGGAAAATTTGATGCATCTGGGCCACCGCCAGTCGATCAAATTTCTGCGGCAATTTTACGATGGTCAAAATCCACGCCTCGCTAGAACATTACACACGCTTGGCTTGCTGCATGGGCTGGAGAATGAAGAAATGGATGCATGGGCTGCCGTTGTAAAGGCGGATCAACTGGCACGCGAACGCAGCGGCTTTGATTTGTCTGCGATCCAACGCAGCATGGGTTTTACTATGTCCCAACCCATGCGTGCAATTGCGCCATCCCAGGCCAACAGAGAAGCGGCAGCCGGAAAAGCCCGCAAGAAAAAGCGTGAGCAAGCCAAAGCTACCAAAAAAGCCCAGCAAAAAGCCAAAAAGAAGAAAAAACGGTGAATCGTACGCCAACGTTAAATTTCATCACCGGCTGCGCTGCATGAATGCAGAGCCTGGGATAGCAAACGTGTTTAAACACGTTTGCCGTCGCAGGTGTTGAATTCATTCAACACGAAGTTAACGTTGGCGTACTAGTTAGGGTCAAAGAGATCGCCGACTTACTCAATCCGCGACTGTCGGCAAATATTCGGCCAATTCTATCAACGATTGACTGGTCAACGCTAGATCCATGAAGCGTTCGGTTTGTTCCAGGGGCAGGGCGTGTAGGCGGCTCTGCAATGGCTCCGGCACGACACCAAAGCGATGCGTTAGCAAGCGCAACAGTAAGCGAAGTGCCGTTTCACGGCCTTCTTCACGGCCTTCTTCACGGCCTTCTTCACGGCCTTCTTCACGGCCTTTTTGCAGTGCAAAGCGTTCAACACTGGTCACGTATTGCATATGTCGCTCAGCCTCCAATTGTTCTACTTGTGCTATCCATTGCTGCTCCAGATCATCTGGCAGCCGCATCATCCAATCAATAAAATGAAACAGGTTGAGAATATCCTGGCGTCCATAGCCACGGTCATAGAGGTGACGGATCAGGTAATACTTCCAAAAATGGCGATGTTCCGGGTCATACTGGGTCTCGCGGGTTTTTAGATGCGCCATTACCACCACAGCAAAGGGATTGTCATTTGCTGCCAATTCTGCCCAGCGATCTCGATAATCGGCAAGCTTTACCGTGGGAAACTCAAAATTGACCTTACAGCCCCACAGTTCATAACCAAATTTACCCGGACGCCAAGAGTCGTTATCATCAGTCAGCACGGCAAAGCTGGCAACCAAGAGATTATCTCGGTCAAACAAGCGATGGTTGTAGGTGTAGATACGGCGGTCGAAGTGCGCTTCAGGTTGCCCTTGCACCTCTATATGCGCCAACACCCACCCTAGTTTTCCACTCTTTTTCCAGACCTTGGCTAACTTATCTGCATATCGCCGCCCGGTTTCAGCCTCGATTGCAACCTGCTGTAGCTCTTTGTCCAGAAACTCAATCGGCCTGCTCCAGTCGATGTCAGCATGGGCATTGGGAAAGAACAACGCCATGAACTCTTCAAAATATGCTTCCAATGCATTCTTCCACGGACTGTCGTAATCATCATACGCTGTACTCATCACACGCTTTCTCACCAGATCGATGTTGTCTATTCTTCAGATATATTATAGCAGAGATCAATCGATTTGCCCATCGATATGAATCTGCTGATCTGCTGTACCGAAGGCTTTCACCCCTCACTCATTTTGCCACGTTGTCCTAGCAAATTGTGGATCATCTGCCGGGGCTGGCATCCGAAAATCCCCACAGCCAATCCACAAATTGACTTTGTGGCAAGATGCGACGCAGCAGATCGGCTTCGGCCAGGGCCGGCGAAAGAAAATCGGTGCCCGACGGTTCAGGCGATAGCAGTGGCGCCTCCCCCAACCACTGATGCTCTATCCCATTTGGATACTCCCGGTGCAAATTTTCAATTGTCACCGGCACAACTTGTTCGACCAACGTTTGTTCGTCCAGCATATTTTTAATTCCTGATAATTCGGCGGGCGTTCTCACCCGCGCCCCATGCGATGATACTCGCGGTTTGGCAACATGCCAATCGCCGAAGCGAGCCGGTTGGTGTAGTTAAACATGGCCGTCACTTCAGCAATATCAAAAATCGCTTGATCGGAAAAACCCAACCCCCGCAAACCCGCAACGTCCTGCGGCGTGCAAGCCGCGGGTTCACGCGTCAGTTTGACGGCGTAATCGAGCATGGCCGTCTGCCGTGCCGCCAATCCGGCGCGACGATAGTCAAAAACAATGCGGTCGCCCAGCACTTCATCGGCCAGCAGACGGCGCAGTTCACCGCCGTGGCTGACCAGGCAGTAGAGGCAATGATTTTCCGCCGACACCACCACGCTGATCATCTCGCGTTCGGCTTGGGAGAGTTCAGATTCACCCGTCATCAATTCGCGAAAATGGTTGAACCAGTGGCGAAAATGGGTGGGTCGTGTCATATAGGCAACAAAAACATTGGGCACAAAACCCACATTCTGGCGCGCTTTGGCAAAGAGCTTTTGCAAATCGGGCTCAAGCGCCTGCTCGGCTTGGTAGACTAACCAGGAGACACGCTCGGTTTCCCCAATAATTTCAACCATGATCGTTCCTTTGCGCTCAAAACACAATCACATTGCGCAACGCCTCGCCGCGCTCCATCGAGGTGATCGCCTCGTTGATCTGCTCGATCGGATAACGCTTGGTGATCAATTCATCCAGTTTCAGGCGACCATCTTGGTAGAGTTGCACCAGCCGTGGCACATCGACAAAAAGCCGGGTCGATCCCATAGGGCTGCCCATAATGCTGCGCCCGTTGGTCATGTGATGGGCACTGACCGAGAACATGGCTTCCGCGTTGGTTGGCATCCCCACAATCACCGCGGTGCCGGTTTGATGCACCATGTTGACCGCCTGTTCGATGGCACGGGGACTGCCCACCGTGGCAAAGGCATAATCGACCCCGCGCCCTTCAGTCAAGCCCAATACCACCTTGACTACATCGCCCGCTTTGGCATTGAGGGTGTGGGTCGCGCCAAATTCCTGGGCAGCGGCTAGTTTATTGGCCAGAATATCGATGGCGATAATCTGTGATGCGCCCGAAAGCACGGCCCCTTGAATCGCGTTGAGCCCCACGCCGCCACAGCCGATGATCGCCACGCGACTGCCTGTCTCGATCCCAGCCGTATTGGTCACCGCGCCCAACCCTGTGATCACACCACAGGCCAACAAACAGGCACATTCCAATGGGATCTCCTTAGGAATCGCCACCACTTGGCTCTGTTCGACGACCGTATATTCAGCAAAGGCCGCGGTGCGAATGCCATGGCGCAGCGCCACACCCGCCGCGTTGTGCAATCGGTTTTCCCTGTCCAGTGGAAAGCTCTTTTCACAGCGATAGGGGCGGCCAATTGTGCAATAAAAACATTCACCACATTGGCGCAACAAGGAAACGACCACATGATCGCCGGGCTTGACACGCGTCACGCCGGGGCCCACCGCCTCGATCACACCGGCGGCCTCGTGGCCCGACACCACGGGTGCCGTGCCACCCCACTCGCCGCGGATCTCATGCACATCGCTATGGCAGATGGCGCAGGCCACCATGCGCACGCACACTTCACCACTTTGCGGTGGATCGAGTTCAACCGTCTCGACCACCAACGGTTTGCCAAATTCATAGCAGACAGCAGCCTTCATCTTCATGCGGTTTATTCCCTCGAGATTTATCTACGTAATTTGATATGCTGTGAGTTGATATGCTGAAATGAATGCGCGGAAAAGCAATGGTACTATTTTACCACAACAGGTAGATAATGTGCCGGTCACAATTCGCACTGTCTAAAATAGCACAAAGGTGGAATTCAGTTTTGGGGAAGTGTGCCAGGGACGAGCGGGGTCTGGTCGTCGCTCGTCCCCGGCACACGTTGCTCAGCCGTGCTAAAATTTACTCCAACTTGAAATACGCCCACAGCATAAAGTATAGCGGCAAAGTCCATCGAGCTATGGTATAATTGCCCTATTCATTGAACATCAGACCCGATACCACCAAGCTTTCCGCCAGTGAAAACAGAGTTTGGCTTTCCTACAAACTTTGGTTTTCATAGCAACGGGGAATACGATCATGACTATCCAATCATCACCCCATATTCAGCGTTCGCCACGGGTTACCCGGATCAAGCTCGCCCCTGTCAGTGATTGGTCGATTCTTTGGCGTTGTTTCAGTTATTTGCGTCCCTACTGGCGCATCACAGCCGGCACCTATACCGTAATGCTGCTGCTCACTGTGGTGACGCTGATCACGCCCCAGTTTATCCGCTGGATCGTCGATCAGGGTATTCGCGAACAGGATCTGTCCTTGCTCACCTGGGCGACCAGTGGCTTGTTATTGCTGACCCTGGTCAAGGGCGGCCTCACCTTTCTAGAGGGGCGTTGGTCCGAAGTTGCCTCGCAGAGCGTCGCCTATGATCTGCGCAATGCCCTGCACCAAAAATTGGCCGATCTCTCCTTTGCCTATCACGACCAGACCGAAACCGGCCAACTGCTCTCGCGCGCCATCCAAGATGTGGATCGCATTCGCTTTCTAACCGGACGCGCCGCGCTGCGCCTGATCGCCAGTATTCTGCTAGCGCTGGGTACCTTGGGCGTGCTGGCGCTGATGAATGTACAGTTGGCGTTTTTGAGCATGGCGGCGATCCCCATCCTCGCCTACCGCGGCTATATCTTTGGACGCCAGATGCGGCCACTCTCCATGGCGATTCAGCAACAGTTGGCCGTCTTAACGACGCGCCTCGAACAGAATTTGCGTGGCGCACGCGTGGTCAAAGCCTTTGCCCAGGAAAAGGCCGAGATCGCGCGCTTTGAACACGAAAATCAGGAATGGTTTGATCTCTCGGCAGATTCGGCCCGTTTACAAGCCTGGAATACGCCGCTGCTCGATCTGATCGCCAACGTCGGCACAATCTTCATTCTCTGGTATGGCGGACGACTGGTCATCAACCAGGAACTGACCCTGGGCGAACTGGTGGCCTTTTCCACCTATCTCAGCCAGTTGATCAACCCGGTGCGCCGCTTGGGGATGATCATTCCGGCCATCTCAGTTGCTGCGGCGGCTGGGGAACGCATCTTTGAAATTCTCGATACGCAGTCCGAAGTCAAAGACGCACCGAATGCCTATCCGCTGCCCGCCGTGCAAGGCCATGTGCGCTTTGACAAGGTCGGGTTTGCCTACTTTAATCGTCATCGCGTGCTGGGCAACATCAGCTTCGAGGCGCGGCCCGGCGAAATTATTGCCTTGCTGGGCGCAACGGGCTCGGGCAAATCCTCGATCATCAACCTGATTCCGCGCTTTTATGATCCAACCGAGGGCCGCATTACCATTGACGGCCATGATCTGCGCGCCGTGACCTTGACTTCCCTGCGCGATCAGGTGGGCATTGTCTTGCAGGAAACCACGCTCTTTGCCGCCTCGTTGCGCGAAAACATCATCTTTGGCCGACCCCAGGCGACCGAGGAAGAGATGATTGCCGCGGCCAAAGCGGCCCAGGCCCACGACTTTATCATGCACATGCCGGAAGGCTACGACACCTATGTGGGCGAACGGGGGGTAACACTTTCGGGCGGGCAAAAGCAACGCATTGCCATTGCGCGCGCCTTGCTCAAAGATCCGCGCATTCTGATCTTGGACGATGCCACAGCCAGCGTAGACACGACGACCGAGCGCGAAATTCAAATTGCCTTGGCCCATCTGATGCAAGGGCGCACCTCCTTTGTCATCGCCCAACGGCTGAGCACCGTGCGCAGCGCCAACTTGATCCTCGTGCTGGATCGGGGCCGGATCGGGGCCAGCGGCACCCACGCGGAACTGTTGCAAACTTCGGAATTATACGCCCGTATCTACCACGGGCAGTTGCAGGCACAATAGCGGAAATAGAGAGGAAATGATGAAAGCGAAAACGATTTTAGATACGAACGAATTAGTCGAGATCCTGCGTAGCCTGACCCCCTTGCAACGCCAATTGCTCACCAATATCGCCGAGCGCGGCCCCGGCTTGATGCTAGAAATTGCTGTACGGGTGCTCAAATTTCCCGAAGAGGTGAGCACACCGCTGCGCGACTTGCAGAGCAAGAATTTGATTGCCACGGACGCGATTACCACGGATGCCATGGTCGGCGCACAGATGGGCAACGAATTGTTTCGCCTGAGCGAGCAAGGCCGCCAAGCCGCCACCCTGCTGCGCGATGAAACCATCCGCAAGCAATTGGAAAGCCCGCCAACGAGCAGCGCCGCGCAGTCGGCAGCCCCGCCCGACCCGCGCCAACAAGAGGTCGATCTGCTGCGCAAGTTGGGCGATCTGGCGGTCGAAAAAGGTGACCTGGAGAAAGCAAGCACCTGGTATGAACAAGCGTTGGAGAAGACGCGCAGCATGACTGATCCGGCAACCAAGTCAACTTCGACCAACCCATAGGCGTACCGACCGCTGCAGCCCACCTTTGGGGACAGATTGCACCGATATCGATGCTGGTCGCCCCGTGGCTTTAGGCTGGGGCGGAGTTAGGCATAAGCGAATGGACGAACCATTTAAAAGTCATAAGACCTTATTCCGATTTAATTTTGTGCATTCGTAGGTGCGGTTTGTAACCGCGCTTGCGCGGTCAATGCCGACTTGTGCGGTTACAAACCGCACCTACAAGAACCATTGCACCTGGTTTTGTTGCCCAAATAACAAATCGGTATAATCTCTATACTAATAAGCCGGGTAAATAGACGAGATAATAGAGATGACTTTTAAGGATTTTATCTATAAGGAGATAGGCGATGGCAATTGAACTGCCCAATTTGCTCTATTGTGGCGTGGCTGGTCTGATCGGCTTTATTTGGGGTTTGGGTGAGATCGTCAGTGCCTTCAAAAATGAAACAGGGCGTGCCCTGGCAACCGCTGGCGCATGGCTCTTAATTCTGCTCAATTTTGTGGCTGCGGCGGGCATTTTCTTGCTGACCGCCGCGATTATCCCTGAAGCCAACAATTGGCTCACCGCGATTTTTGTCGGCTTTGCCTGGCCCACGGTGATCCGCAATGCCAGTTTCAAATTGGCGCAACCGCTCCAATCCGATAATGGGCAAGAGCAAGCGGCGATTCGCTTTGAACAAGCCTATGCCACCTTTCAAGGATTGGCGCGCAGCTTGATCAACAATGCGCTGACACGCCAACGCATTCAGTTGGTGACCTCGGCCACCAACTATGATCTGGCGACCTTAGAGCGCTATGCGCGGCTGGCGTTGATTGCCTCGCCCCTGCAAACCGGAGATGGACTGCCCGCCGCCGACTTTATTGATGCCATTATAGCGCGCCCGGGCACCGAAGAGATCAAAAAAGCGCTGTTGGCCGCCTTTGTCATGGCCAACTTTGGCCGCGATATGTTGCAGGATTTTATTAAAGAGCAACGTAGGAAACCCAACCGATGAATTCTGCCCTTCCCCCCACGCGCATTCTGTTGCTGGTCAGCAACCCGTTCGACAACCCGGTCAACATTGCCGGGGATGTGGTGGCCCTGGCCGACGCGCTGCGCGCGATCCAGGCACCCGCCGAATTTGTGGTGCAGATTGCCGAGGTAGATGCCGTGGCGACGCGCCTGGCGCGCCAGGATCAAGCACCCTTCACCGTGCTGCACTATCTGGGTCACGGTGCCAAACCGCAGGAGAGTGGGCGCGGGGCATTGGTCTTTGAAAATAGCCAAGGTGCGACCCGCCTGCTCGACACCTATACGCTGTTCCCTACCCTTGCCCCCACAGGTCAATCTTTCTTTCAACTCGCCATACTTTCGGCCTGTCATTCGGAAAGTGTGGCACAGGCCATGCACGCGTTGCGTATTCCGCACATCGTCGCGATTGAGGCTGATGCGACCGTCTATGAAATCGCCGCGGTACAATTTTGCCGCCGCTTCTACCAGACCTTGCTGACCGGCGGTACCGTAGACGCGGCCTTTCTGGCCGGACGCCACGCCGTCTTGCTCGACGAACGCTTGGTTGGCGAAGAGGGACGCACCGAAGCGGCCAAGTTCAAGCTGTTGCCCGAAGGGGGCGATCATGCCGTGGTGTTGGTGCCGCCGTTGCCAACCGCGACCGCCATCCGTTTGCACGATTTGCCGCGCCCTAGCCATCCCTATTTCCATGATCGGCCGCGCCACTTCCTGGGGCGCACCGCGGAGATGCAACAGGTGCTGGGCCACCTGCGCGACGAGCGTGCGGTGTTGATAACCGGGGTGAGTGGCGTGGGCAAGACAG
>DAOTTR010000449.1:0-23307 GCA_034437715.1 Caldilineaceae bacterium | reverse complement strand
ACAAATCGGCGAATTATCTGATCTTTAGCAGAGAAATCAAACAGAGCACTCCGTTTAATCCGGAAAATCGACCAAATTATCGCAATAAATACCCAAAATTTCAGATTTAGAATTGCTGCACGCTGTAACATCGCGCGGCCGATGATCGACCCATCAGTCAGTCAATTCGTCCAGACGTCCAGCCGTGCGAGCCAGCGCAATTGTGCGATAGCAAAGTTGGTGAAAATTCTAAATTTGCGCTAAAATAAACCTTCTGCATCAACGCATCATGCCTGATGCCAAACACGCATTCTTGTGTGCACCCAAGATGCGCTTGAACAACTGAAGGAAATTTTACCATGACTCGTATGAAAGTATTGCTCATCCAGGATGTGCCAGAGCTTGGTCATGCCGGGAACATCTACCTAGTCGCGGGTGGCTATGCCCGCAATTATCTGATGCCGCGTGGTATGGCAATCTTGGCCACCAAGGGTGCCTTGAAACAAGCCGAAGAGATCAAGCAAGCAGGTGTCCGCCTGCGTGCCCGTGAACGCGCCAACGCCGAAGCCCAAGCGCAAATTATTCGCGGCCAGAAGTTGCTCTTTAATGCCAATGCCGGTGAAAATGATCGCCTCTATGGGTCGGTCACCAGCGCGGATATTGCCGAAAAACTCAGCGAAACGGTTGGTTTCGAAGTGGATCGCCGCAAGCTCCAATTGGATGCGGCGCTGCGTGATTTGGGCATTTACACGATTACCATTCGGTTGCTGCCAGAGATTGCGCCGACCTTCCAAGTTGCCGTCGTGCGCGAAGGCGAAAATTGGAAAGCTGCAGAAAGCAGAGTCGCCGCCAAAGCTGCCGCCGAAAAAGCCAAAAGCGAGAGCGAAGCTGCTGCCGAGAACGCGTAAGCATAGCTTACACACTATCCGCAGCCTTACCGACAAACCGAGCCGACTTGGCTCGGTTTGTTTTGTTGTAATGACTAACCCCACCCGCGCCCAGTGGGCATCCCGTAGTGCCATCATGCCGCTGGGCCGTCCCCGGCACGCCTTCCCTACTACTACTACGACAACGGTAAATTTCATCACCTGCTGCTGAATGAATTCAGAGCCTGGGATAGCAAACGTGTTTAAACACGTTTCCCGTCGCAGGTGTTGAATTCATTCAACACGAACAAGGATGGCGGCGTTCCCGGCTGAGTAGTACGCCAACGTTAAATTTCATCACGCGCTGCGCTGAATGAATTCAGTGCCTGGGATAGCAAACGTGTTTAAACACCTTTCCCGTCGCAGGTGTTGAATTCATTCAACACGAATTTAACCTTGTCGTAGTAGTTACGTTTTGTTTATGGTAGGGCTACAGTCACCGGCAACCGGAGTTCCGCCAGATTTTCAAAGCCACCCGCAATCGATCGATAGAGCAGAACTTGTACCGTATCAAACTGGGCCACAGTGCTAGCCGGTATTGCCAGATGGTAGGGATCGACAATGATCTGCCCTGGTGCGAGCTGATAGAGCGCGGTGGCGGGCTGCTGCCGATCAATCTGCAGCGGGTTGCCCTGGTCATCCAGCAGCGGGTGATTGCCTTGCAAGGCGCGCACACTGATCGACACACCTTCGGGCCAAGGGGTCCGCTGAGTTTGCCAAAAGAGCGTGAGCGCGACGCCCTCAGTCGCGACCGCAATCGAGTGGCGATAGGTGGCAAGCGGCGAAGGTGGCGAGCGTTCCAGTGTGTAGCCCTGTAACACTACAGCCGACGTTGCAACTTGATCCAGCGTAATCGCAGGTGCCAAAACCAGCGGCGTTGTGCCAGGGACGAAGGCAACCCAATCGGGATCAACAGCTTGTTGCGTGACGAGTAACTCACTTAGCAAATCACTCGGCAACTCGGCACGTAAAGTTGTAGCAGCCTCCCAGGTGCTATAGATCGATTGCCCCGCCGCAAGTACCTGGGCGGCAGCAGCACTGTCGATTACCTGCATATCCGGCTGCACCTGCCAAATGGCGCCTAGGTATTGCAGGGCCAGGGCATCTTGTACCGCGGCGAACAGGTACGCATTGGCTGGCAGCGGTTGTGCCAGGAGCAGCGCCGCCCGATCAAATGCGCTGTCGGTGGGCCGGTTGCGACTATCGGCAGCGGGCAATGACAGGCTAAAGCGCCACCCCACCGCGCCGATCAATAACGCGATGGACACGCCATACATTACACGCCCCCAACGTGGATGCCGACGCCATTCCTGCACCAATGCCGCAATGCCCAACAGCAAGAGTGGGTAAACGGGCAGAATCACTTGAAACCAATTGCCACAACGATAGGCCCAACAAAACGCTAGATAGATGGCCAGGGTACCATAGAGCAGCGCGGCCAGGCGCTTCTCCAATCGTGCAATTCCCACCAGCCCCAGGATCACAATCGGCCAGGAGAGTTCCTGCCAGATCAATGCGGGAAAGCCGTTGGCAAAGAAGGTACAATCTACGCCCAGCCCCCAGCCCAACTCTTCACGCCCCTGTGCCGTGCTGACAAAAGACCAAAACCAAGCCTGTGGACTGTCCCAATGGCCGCTGCCCCACCACTCGGGGTGCGCGGTGCCACGCCAGTACACATATAAATAACTGACCAGTGGCAACAAGACAGCCATCACTGACCTCATGACTACGCGCAGAGATTGTAGCAACTGAGGCGCTTGCCAGAGGATCACTAACACCAGGGGCGGCACAATAAAAGCCACGGTCAACATGTGGGCCAGCGCCAAGCCACAAAGGAACGCTAGCACGATAATAGAGGTAGCCGGCTCAGCCAGCCAGGGGCGCGGCTTGCCTTGATCTGTCAACGCACGAGCCCGTTGCCAGCGATCCTGCCAGCGCAAGTAGAGATAGACGATCGCCAACGTTTGGGCAATGGCACTGCTATATTGTTCGGTGGTAGTGGCATAGTACCAAAAGAAATAGGTCACGGCATAGAACGCACACAACACCCCCGCCAACCAACCATTGCCTTTGGGCTGCCTTGGCGAGCGAGTGAGCTGGCAAAGAATGGCATAGAACAGCCAGAGCGCAATCAATGCCCACAGGGTGCTATAGCTGCTGAGAATGGGAATCGGATTGGGTATGGCCATACCGCCCAGATGCAACACCGCGCGAATAGAATGAAACCAGAGCCAGCCGCCCATGGTGTAGAGGGGATAGCCGGGCGCGTTGCTAGGCCGCGCCTGCACCTGGGCATAGTGATGGGTGATCAAGTCGCCCCCCTCCAACTCACCGGATTGCAAGCCATTATCGAGGGTAACCCCATACAATACTGTCGCCAATAGTAGCAGGATCACGCCGATCCAGGGTACCGGGTTACCGCGCAGGAATTTACCCGGTTGGTCAAAGCCAATGCGCATCTCCGTCGTTTTCTCCATAGCGTGGGATGCTAGCACGAGCCAGAAGTCGTGTCAAACCAACGCAGATAGCAGGTAGCAAGTAACAAAGGACAAGTACCTGTATTCTGTTAGGCTATTCCAAAATTTAATGATCCAGTACGGGCATGCGGGGTGGCGGGGTAAAACAATGGGTGTACACAAGCTCTCTTTCCGCCACCCCGCGTGCCCCTACGTGAATTGCATCGTTTAAATTTTGGAATAGCCTTACCTGCTACCTGTTACCTGCTACTTGTTACCTGTTACCTGCCACATTTGGTGAATCCTACCAGCACTGCGTATAATGTTCCATTATTTTCTGAAAGGGATTCTATGAATCGTGATCTCCGTAATGCGCAAAAGCTAGGCCATGCCCAAGATGGCGTGTACCGGAAGCGCCCCTTGATTGGCGTACCCACCGGACGCGAAAAGTCGCAACGTTTCTATGGCTTGCCGCTCTATATTATGAACCAGACCTACATTCGCATCCTGGAAAATCTGGGCGCGCTGCCGATTATGATTCCGCTGCAAATGACCGAAGCCACCTTGCGCGGCATCTTTGAACGGTTGGATGGCCTTTTCCTGCCCGGTGGCGAAGATATTGATCCGGCACACTATGGCACAGAACGCCACCCACTGCTCGGGGCCACGGACAAAGAGCGCGACCGCACCGAGCTGCTCGTCACGCGTTGGGCCGTCGAAGTAGGGATGCCCCTGTTGGGCGTCTGTCGCGGCGTCCAGATGATCAATGTGGCCTGTGGCGGCACGCTGCATCAGGATCTACATGACGAATGCCCAACGCTCAACAAGCATGATTATACGCCGCCCCTCTACGAACGCTATCGCATCAGCCACACGGTGACGGTGGAGCCGGATAGTCGCGTGGCGCGCTCGTTGGGCACCGTGCATGAGGTCAATTCGATGCACCATCAAGGCATCAACCGCTTGGGTGCGGGGCTACGGGTGGTAGCGCGGGCCGAAGATGGCCTGCCCGAAGCGGTGGAACTGCCCGTGCTGCCCTTCGTCGTTGGCGTACAGTGGCATCCCGAAGAGTTGGCAACCACCGATCAAGAAAGCACCAATCTCTTTTACGACTTTATCGAAGCCGCGGCGAGCGAATGGCACAGCCAAGTGCCGCCCGATTGGCAAAGCCAATTTCGCGCCCTGTGCCAACCGCAGCCAGCCATGTCGAATAGCATAGCAGAACCAGCGCAATCGATTGGGCAGCCAATCGCGCAGACTTGCGTGTAAACAAGTCGCGGCTGCGGCGTCTAGTACAGTTGGGCGTAGATACCACGGCAGTTAATCAGGCACGTTACTCGTGTACAGCATGGTAAAAATAGGGTACCTTATTTACGCCGGGATCTACTAGTAGCCTTCACTTATCCCAATCCCAGCACGCGCCAGGGTGTTGGGATTTTCGTGTCTGGCACATCTGTTCCGTCCAGCCTTTGGGTTAGGCAAAACAGCGAATTTGGGATATAATAACCCTATTAAGATTTCTGTGATATTCGCTGTCTGCTCATGTGTATTCGATTGCGTTTAGCGTGAGCAGCCATAGATTTTGCCAGGAGTAGCTGCATGGAGGAACGTCCTGAATTGAATGGCGACGGGCAATCGCCAATCGTAGGAGCCAACGGTGCCCAGAGTCCTGGTGCCGGCGGCAATGGAAATGTCAATGGCAGTGCCAATGGGAATGCTGGCACAGTCGGCAATGTCCGGTCGATCTCGATTGACGAAGAGATGCGTGCCAGCTATCTCGACTATGCCATGAGCGTCATTGTGGCCCGTGCCTTGCCCGATGCACGCGATGGACTCAAACCTGTACACCGGCGCATTCTCTACGCCATGCACGACATGGGCATGGGCCCCACCACACCCTACAAGAAAAGTGCGCGTATTGTGGGTGAAGTGCTGGGCAAATATCACCCCCACGGCGACGCCTCGGTCTATGATGCCATGGCGCGCATGGCGCAAGATTTCAGCCTGCGCTATCCACTGGTCGATGGGCAGGGCAACTTTGGTTCGGTCGATGGCGATAGCCCGGCGGCCATGCGCTATACCGAAGCCCGCCTTTCGCGTATGGCCGCGGCCATGCTCCAAGACATCGAAATGGACACGGTGGATTGGACTACAAACTTTGATGACAGCCTGGAAGAGCCATTGGTGTTGCCAGCTATGTTGCCCAATCTGCTGCTCAACGGCACTAGTGGCATCGCCGTTGGCATGGCGACCAATATCCCACCCCACAATCTCAGCGAAATTGCCGACGCCGTGGTCTATGTCATCGATCAGTGGGAGACGCGCGAAGAGATTGGGCTGGAAGAATTGATGACCTTTGTCAAAGGGCCTGATTTCCCCACCGGCGGCATTATCCTGGGCACCGAAGGCATTAAGCAAGCGTTGGCAACCGGGCGCGGCAAAATTCTGGTGCGCGCCCAAACCGAAATTGAAGAGATGCGCGGCGACCGCTTCCGCATTATTGTGACTGAAATTCCCTATCAGGTGAACAAGTCGCTGCTCATCGAACGCATTGCCGAATTGGTGCGCGAAGGTCGGCTCGATCAAATCAGCGATCTGCGCGATGAAAGTGATCGCACGGGCATGCGCGTGGTGATCGAGCTCAAACGGGGTGCCGCGCCCAAGAAGGTGCGCAATCAACTCTTCAAACATACAGCGCTACAAACATCGTTTGGCGTCAACACGTTGGCCTTGGTCAACGGCGAACCCGCCACGCTGGGCTTGCGCCGCGCCTTGATCATTTATGTCGATCATCGTTTTGAAGTGCTCACGCGCCGCACCCAATATCAACTGAGCAAGACGCGCGAACGCGCCCATATCTTGGAAGGCTTGCGCATTGCGATTGAGTTCTTGGATGAAGTGATCCGCCTGATCCGCGCCAGTGATAGCGCCGAAGCCGCGCGCACGGGTTTGATGGAGCGCTTTGGCCTGAGCCAAGTGCAGGCCCAGGCGATTCTGGATATGCAGTTGCGCCGCTTGGCCGCCCTGGAACGCCAGAAGATCGAAGATGAATATCAAGAGATCATGGCGCGCATTGCCTACTATGAAGATCTGCTGGCCCACCCCGAAAAAATTCGCGCGATGATCCGCGAAGACATTCTCGGCATCAAAGAGAAATTTGGCGACAAACGGCGCACGCTGATTGCCCACGACAGCAATGGCGAACTGAACGAAGAAGATCTGATCGCCAATGACAATATGTTCATCAGCTACAGCGCCAACGCCTATATCAAGCGCATGAAAGCCGAAGCCTTCCGCGCCCAAGGCCGCGGCGGGCGTGGCATCAAAGGCATGGGCACGCGTGACGAGGATGAAGTTACTAATCTGATCTTCGCGCGCAATCTCGACTCGATCCTCTTCTTTACCAACAAAGGCCGCGTCTATAGCAGTCGCGTCTATGAATTGCCCGAAGGCAGCCGCACAGCGCGCGGCGCGCATACGGCCAACGTGCTCAATTTGCAAGCGGACGAGATCGTCTCGACCATGTTGGTCGTGCCCGATTTTGAACAGGCCGAATATATTACCCTGATTACGCGCCAAGCGCGCATCAAGCGCATGGAGTTGAGCGCGTTTAGCAACATTCGCTCCACCGGCTTGATTGCCATGAACCTGGACCCCGAAGATTCGCTGGACTGGGCACGCCTCACCAGCGGTGACGAAGAATTTGTGATCGTGACGCGCAACGGCAAAGCGCTGCGTTTCCATGAGAAAAACGTGCGCGCCATGGGCCGCACCGCGGCTGGGGTGATGGCCATGCGCCTGCTGGACAAGGACGAGATTGTCAGCATGGATGTGGTGAAGGCTGATCATGACTTGCTGGTGATTCATGAGCGCGGCTGGGGCAAACGTGTCGCACTGGAAGAGTACAATGCCAAGGGGCGCTATACGCAAGGCATGTGGACAACCGATCACCGACGTTTGGAAGAAGTGGGTGCAATTGTCGCCGCGCGCGTCGTCCACCCCAACGATCAGATTACCATTATGACCAGCCACGGCATTGTCATGCGCACCGAAGTGCGTGGCATCAGCCAAATGGGCCGGGCCACGCGCGGCGTGCGCATTGTCAAAATGCAGGGCGATGATTTGGTCGCAGCATTGGCCGTCATCACCCACGAAGACTTAACGCGCAGCATCGATGGTGCAGACCCGAATAACCCGATCATTATCGATGAAATGGGCAATGTTGTGCCCAATGTCACGGCTTTTCCTATAGACACAACCCCGCTAACGAAGGGCGAAGCCGATGCCAATGAGCCGGACGATGAGCCGGACGATGCGCTGGATGAGGAGCCGGATGATGCCTTGGATGACGGTGAACCCGATGACGTCGAAGATCTGCTAGCCGATAGCGATGACTTTGAAACCCTAGAAACACCGGCAACGTAGGTGTCGCGCGCCAATGTCGTAGTTGCTATAGTTTTACACGAGAGCAGTAGGGTCTTAGCGATCCTACTGCTCTGATCAATTGCGTAACAGCGATCTTAATTATACAATGCCAACACTTCCTAGTAAATAAGCGTCAAGAAGTATGTAAAATTTTGTAACGATTCAGGCCAAGGGATGGCGGCGTTCCCGGCTCGCGTAAACCCAAGGCCGGTTAACCGGCCTTCCCTGCTCTACTAGCCCTGTGGCTTTAGCCCAGGGCGGCGAATGCGACCTTTTCAAACACTTTCTTCGCTGTGACACGGGAAGCACTGTAGCAAGAGGTAATAAAGTTGGCTCGAGCTGTTGGGAACAAATGAGCGGCCACAGCGCAATGCGTAGCAATCGCTTGTGCGTTGACAAGCGTTCCCATAGCGTGTGAAGGACGTAACGATGGCAGTTGTGCAGACAGTGGCAAAACAGACGCCTGGCCAAAAATGGGCTTTTCTGGCAAGTGTCGATGCAGAGCAAATGGCCGAAACCTTGGTTGCCTTTGCCAATGGCGACGGGGGTACGTTGGTATTGGGCATGACCCACGAGGGGCGTTTCGGCGCTCGCTTGGCCCCCGATGAAGCAGAGGATGCGCTACAAGCTGCGTTGCGGCTATGTCGGCCCCCCATGCATACAGAGTGGCAGCAAGAACAACTGCCCGACGGCATTGTGATCCTGTTGCGCGTAGAGCGTAGCAGCACCGTGCATAGCCTATGGGATGGTCGTGTGCTGGTACGCCGCGGCGTGGAAAATCAGCCGCTACATGGCAATGAATTTGAACAACTGGTCGCCAATCGACCCACCACCGATTTTGAGCTGCAAGAGGTGCCGGGCACCCATCGGGATGATCTAGATGAAGATGTGATTGACGATTATATGGAACTGCGCCAAAAGCGCAGCCCACGCTCAGATCTGTTGCCCAAAGATAAACTCCTCCAACAAATTGGCGCACTTACCCCCGATCGCAAGCCCACGGTGAGCGGTTTGCTGCTCTTTGGCCGTGAACCTCAATTCTTTCTGCCCCACAGTCGCGCGGTCTTTGTAAAATTTACTGATACCCAGCCGCGCGGGCCGGGTGGGGCCTTTGGCTATGGTCGGCGCGAAGAATTGGTGGGGCCACTGCCCAAGATTATTGATCGCGCCTGGCGTGTTTTGTGGGAAGAGATGGACAAGCGGGCCGTGGTGCGCGGCTTGCAACGGCACGAAGAGACCGAATATCCAGAGTCCGCCGTGCGCGAAGCATTGGTCAATGCCGTAGCCCATCGCGACTATCATCTCACCGGGCGCAGTATTGAAATTCGTATGTACACCGATCGGCTGGAGATTACCAGCCCTGGCGGATTACCCGCCCATATTACGCTGGACAACATTGTCGAGGAACATTACAGCCGTAATCCGCGCATTGTCAATGGTCTTTATCATTGGGGCTATATTGAAGAGTTGGGCTTGGGCATCGACCACATGATCGAGGCGATGATTAATGCTGGCCATCCGCCGCCCACCTTCGAGGCCAAGGGACATCGCTTTACAGTTGTGCTCTATAGCAACCAAGATGCCAAGCGCGTCATGCCGTCTTGGGAACAAAACATGAATGAGCGCCAGATCAAGGCGCTGGAATTTATGCAACGCTACGGCGCGATCACCAATCGCGACTATCGCGAACTCTGCCCCCATGTCGGCGCAGAAACGCTGCGTTTGGATCTGGCGGACTTGGTGACCAAGGGCGTGCTCTTAAAGATTGGCGATAAACGCGGGACGCGCTATATCCTGAAATGATGCGCATAGAGTGTGATCGAAATGATGCGCTTGTAGGTCACGTTTGTAACGTGACAGACCCGTTCCATGCAAACCAGCTGGCTCGCGCCCAATGGCGGGTGCCTCCTGGACGCGAACGGTTTGTGACCGCACAAGCGCCGCAAGGCTTGGCTAGGCCGGCGTGACGGATTTGGGCAGATTGTCACGTTGCAAACGTGACCTACGCAAAGTGATCCTCACCCATTATCCCTAGGAATTTTGGGATAAGTTGGGAATACTTGGGTTATATGCGCAGCTTTGCGGAAAACGATTTAGCGCTTTGGGATAAATTTGGCATAAACCTTGGGATATTTGGGTTATTTTTGGGATATTAGGCTTACGTTTAGCGCAAACATCTTGTAACTTTATGGGGAGAGTGCTATACTTGCACGATTGGTGGGTATGGCAGGTTTGTCGGAAACGAATTGGTGGCCAGCGCCGTTTATCTTATACACACGGGACCTTATTCCGATTTAATTTTGTGCATTCGTAGGTGCGGTTTGTAACCGCACAAGTCGGCATCGACCGCGTAGGTGCGGTTACAAACCGCACCTACAAGAACATATATATGTTGTGGACAAACCATATAAAAGTTGACCGAATGGATGCGAAAAACTCACCACAATTTCGCTGGCTTTTAAGAATTTTGTATTGTAGGAGCGGAGTCTAGATAATCAGTAGGTGCGCAAATGTACTCAAAGATGTACAGAAAAGCAGGTTTTATCGAGAGAAGATAGCAGGCCACTGTATGGCGAACCGGCTTCGGCCCAACCGTAAATCCTAGCCCTGTGCGCGGGGAATACCGCGTGATCGTGTGAGGCCGCGGGAGGGGATGGTAGGGTAGCTCAACCATGTCATGCAGGCCGCATTTTAATTCCCCAGCGTGGGGACACCCGGTAGTGGCTATATCGGGTGTAATCGCACATGGACAGCGTGTAAGACCTCGTGCAGTTTGGGGCAGTGCTGATTGAAGTGTATACAAGTATTTTGTCAAAAGTGCGCAAGCGCACTTTTGAACACAAGAAAGGTAGCAGTGAAGCACACCTGTTATGTCCAAGTCAACACAAAATGCCAATGACCCGTTTGTGCTACAGACGGATTACACAAAATCAATGGGCGATCTGATGCTGAGTGACGAAGTCGAAGCGGCCCCCGCCGAAAGTAATCAACCCTCGCCGGTGTGGCTGCTCCTGCGCGAGCTATTAGAGACGATTGTGCTCTCGCTGGTGATCTTTTTGCTCATCCGCTTGGTGATTCAGAATTATCGCATTGAAAGTCATTCGATGCAGCCTAATTTTTACGAAGGTGAATTTATTCTGGTCAACAAATTGGCCTTCAAGTTGGGCGAACCCTCGCGTGGCGAGGTGATTGTCTTTCATAACCCCGGCAACGTTGAAGAAGATTACATTAAACGGGTGATCGGCTTGCCCGGCGATGAAGTGATTATTCGCGATCAAACGATCTTTATCAATGGCGAAGCGTTGGCGGAGCCCTACAACACCAATGAATTTAATGATAACTTTGGGCCAGAAATTGTCCCGACCGATCATTTGTTTGTGATGGGTGATAACCGGGGCAATTCCAGCGACAGCCGCCGCATTGGCCCGATCCCCGAAGAGCTGATTGTCGGCCAAGCCTGGTTGCGCGTTTGGCCCTTTGACAAATGGGGCATCATCAAACATTACCAGTTGGAGCCGGGCCAACCTGTCGAAAGTGGGGTAGTTACCCCATAAGGGCTACCGATAGCATACTTGCTCGGTATGAGGTATAAAATTGTATGAATAAGCTATTACCCGCAGAACTCGAAGCATTGGTACACACGCGTACGCAATCGGTGTTGGCGGCCAAGACGGACGCGCAGCACGCGACTTGGCCCGCACTATCGGCGGCGCTGGTGGCGGCCTATATTGATCACACGCTGCTCAAGCCAGAAGCCAGCGAGGCGCAGATCCGCCAGTTGTGTCAGGAAGCGCGCACCTTTGGCTTTGCCAGCGTCTGTGTCAACCCGACTTGGGTCGCGCTGTGCGCCGAATTGTTGGCCGGCACAACGGTCAAGACCTGTACCGTGATCGGCTTTCCGCTCGGCGCAACGCTGACCAGCAGCAAGGTCTACGAGACGCACGAGGTGATCCGCCTGGGCGCGCAGGAAGTTGATATGGTGATCAATGTCGGGCGGCTCAAAGGGCAAGACTATTATGCCGTTTACACCGATATTGCCGCCGTAGTGGCCGCGGCCCATGCCCACCATGCCCTGGTCAAAGTGATTATCGAAACCTTTTTGTTGAGCGATGAAGAAAAAGTGATCGCCTCCCTCCTTACCGAGGCAGCCGGTGCCGACTTTGTCAAAACCTCTACCGGCTTTAATGGTGGGGGCGCGACCTTGGTCGATGTGCGGCTGATGCGGCAGGCGATTGGCCCAAGCATGGGGCTAAAAGCCGCCGGTGGGGTGCGCACAGGCGTAGACGCGCTACAGATGATTGCCGCCGGCGCCACGCGCTTGGGGACCAGTGCGGGTGTGCAGATCGTACAAAGCATCCAGGATGCAGCAGCCGATAGCCCAGCGCAGCGCGCGGCACAGCCATCTGTCGCCACAGGAGAACCGTATTGATGTCAACGCGCGTACGCGATTTTGCCCTATTGATTGGCCATGCCTGGCGCTGTACGCGCTGCCGTAGCCTTTTGTTAGAGAATCCAACCGCCGCCTGTATCGGCTATAAACTGGACGATGCACAACGTGAATCGATTGCAAACTTGACGGATGAATCCTTTCATACCGTAACCAAATTAGCCGAAGTAACCAGTTTGCCCATGCCCGAGCTCGACGAAGCGATTGAGCATCCGCGTGCACGCTTGCGCCACCTGGCCGGTGACCGCTACGATTTTCAATTTGCCCGCTATTGATCGACAACAACTCCCCCTGGGAACGCTGCTATCCTGGCAGCAATCTGGAAACACCGCCATCCTGGCGGCAATCTTTACTCAAATTTTAACAGGATCAAGCAGACCAGCGGCCACGCTTGGGGAAGCGGGTGGTTGATTCTATAGCGAAGTAGGCATATGCGCGAAATTATTAAGGGTCTGTGGCAGATTGACGAGATCGGCGACGATGTACACTGTTTTATGTGGGAATGGCGTGAAGGGGTGACCCTGATCGATACGGGGTATCCAGGCAAAGCCGAGACGATTTTGGCAGCACTGCGCCAACAGGGCTATGCACCCCACAATGTGCGGCGGATCATTATTACCCATGCAGATCTTGATCACAGTGGCAGCGCACGCCAATTACAGCGGGCCACCGGTGCGCCCATTGCTTGCCACACCGTAGAAAAAATCTATCTAGAGCAGCCGCGACGACGCCAGGCCGCCGCGTTATATCTGCGCCCGATCCTCTGGTTGCTTTCGTGGCTACCCAATTTTTCACCAGAGCCCGTAACGCCCACGCAGCTCTTGGTGGACGGGCAAACGTTGCCCGAAGGCTTTATGGTGATTCACACACCGGGCCACACGCCCGGCCATATTGCGCTGCTGCACAAAACCAATCGCTTTCTGATCAGCGGCGATGCCCTGGTCAACACGCGCAACAAGCTGCGCCCAAACCTGGGACCCTTTACCCCCGATAGCTATAATGCGCGGCGCAGCGTCTGGTGGTTGGCCAAAAAACATGGCGACGATTTCGAAACCATTGTCTTTGGGCATGGCCCCGCCATTTTACAAAATGGCGGCAAACGGGTCAAAGCGCTGGCCAGCCGCATCTTTTCCACCGAGATCTGAGCAGGCAGGTACGCTGGCAGGAATGCTCGCAACGTACAAATGACCCTATCGCGACCAGTGGTAGAAGGGCAAAATTCGCTACATAGTAATACCGCTGGGCCGTCCCCGGCACGCCTTCCCTACTGTCAACTTATGGGTAAAGGTTAGCCAAAGTGGGACGGAGCGAGCGAGCGGTCGAAACACCCATCAACCCAGTCGCGGGATTGAAACAGAAAAGACAAAACGACCATGTGACCAAATGACCCCATCGAAACACCCAGGAAAAGAAAGCCAGCATCAGCGCTGATGCCGGCTTTCTTTTGCAAAAAATTTGTGCGTTTGCCCTTTCTATTGTAAAAATAGGCTCTATGGTGTAGCGTTTGCATTCATCCGCTCTGTGAGCAGGGCAAAGGAAGTGGCAATGGGACGAACCAGCGTTGATCAACCAACCGCGCGCATAGCAGGCCGTGCGAACGGGTGTCATACCTATCTTTACCTAGCCATTTGTTTGCTATTGGTGGCGTGCCGTGGCAGCCAGGCAGCCACGCCAGCCGCAGAGAGCATCGATTGGGAAGCGTTGCCAATTGGGTTGGGACGGGGCTATTTGGTGGCAGGGCTAGAAAATGTGGACAACACGCAAACCGGTCTGCAGCAGGGCGATTTGGCACCCAATTTCCACCTTCAGCTAGCGGATGGGCGCCAGTTGAGCTTGCACGATCTCCAGGGTAGCCCCGTGTTGATCAACTTCTGGGCCACCTGGTGTGACCCCTGTCGCTCGGAAATGCCGGAACTTGTCGCCGCGGCGCAACGGAATCCCAATCTGCGCGTACTGGCGGTCAATGCCCAAGAAGAGCTTGACCAAATCCAACCCTTTGCCGAGGATTTTCAAATGGAGATCCCGATTGTGCGCGACACCGATGGTGCGCTGCGCGACCTATATGCGGCAAGTGGTATGCCCACCAGTGTTTTCATCGACAAAAAAGGCAAAATCGCGCTGGTTTGGCCAGGGCAGCTTAACAAGCAGTTGCTGGAAGAATTTCTGGGCAAAATCGAGTAAGCGCGGCAAAGCGCTGGCGGCTGATCCCCGCGGCGTTAATAAAATTAGGCGCTTTCAAAGAAATAAGTACCAGCGCTTGCCAAACAAAATCATTCATAGGGGCGGCTTGCAGCCGCCCGTTCTCAGCGAGCCAAACGCGGGGCGGCTGCAAGCCGCCCCTACTGGATACTTTATTCTTTGAAATGGCTTAGAACTTGGCGACAACATTAGATAGGCTCCTTTATAGCAGAAAACGTTCGAGTCGCTAAGATCATACCGCGTTCCCGTCATTTCATCAAACCAGTCAGTGTAGGTCACGTTTGTAACGTGACAGACTCGTTCCATGCAGCCCATGCGATGCTGCGGCTTTGGGCTACCCGTTACGTTTGTAACGTGACCGACAAGCGCTACGCGCCCCAAAACAGCTATCCAATGCCAGGAACTTTGCATCCCCTGCCAATCTCTGGCATGATGACAGGAAAAAATCCCGAGAACCAGTCTATAGACCCAAAAGAATCGACCATGACACACACCCTACAAACCGTTGCCATACTCAGCCCCGGTGATATGGGGCATGTGGTCGGCCAGGTATTGGCCAGCCACGGTCTGCGCGTGATCGCCGCCCTCGCCGATCGCAGTACACGCACGCGCCAACTCGCCCAGCAAGCGGGCATCCAAGATGTCGGCACACTCGACGCGCTGGTCGCCGAGGCCGACATGCTGCTCTCGATCCTGGTGCCCGATCAAGCGGTGGCCGCGGCCCAAGCGGTGGCGCAAGCCATCAAGACCCAACCGCGCGCGCTATTTTATGTGGATTGTAATGCCATTGCCCCCCAAACCACCCAGGTTGTCGGGCAGATCATCACCGCGGCGGGTGGGCACTTTATCGATGCGTCGATCATCGGGCCGCCGCCACGCAAACCGGGCAGCACACGCTTTTATGCCTCTGGCCAAGCTGTGGCAACCTTTGCCCAATTGGGCGAATTTGGGCTGGAAATCCACGATTTGGGAAGCGCAATCGGGCAGGCGTCGGCCTTCAAAATGTGTTACGCCGCGCTGACCAAAGGGTTGACCGCACTAGGCACCGAGTTGCTCGTCGCCGCCGAAGCCTTTGGCATCTCCGGCGCGCTGGCCCAAGAGTTGGAAAGTAGCCAATCCATGTTATACAAGCAGTTGCAACAAGCGCTGCCCGGAATGCCGGCCAAAGCACACCGCTGGATCGGCGAGATGGAGGAGATCGCACGAACCTTTGCCGCGCTAGGCTTGACACCCCAGATGCTGGCCGGGGCCGCGGATCTCTATCGCTTTGTCAACACGACGCCGCTGGCCCACTTGACACCCGAAGATCCCAAGCCGACCATTCAAGCAATGATTGAGACGTTGGCCAGTCAATTGAAAGATTAATTCAATATAACGGTCAATGGTCAGTTGCTAACGGTTAATGGTCAACTACAAGCTCGCCTCATTGACCATTAACGATTAGTCGTTGACTATTGACCATTGGTTCGCTTGTCAAAGGAGAAACCCATGTCCCGTTGGATTGCCAGCAGCGTTACGGCCAATGGCATCAATGTACACTATTACCGCACCGGCGGTGACAAACCACCGCTGGTATTGGCCCACGGCCTCACCGATAACGGCCTTTGTTGGGCACCCCTGGTGCGGGTGCTAGAAGCCGATTATGATTGCATCCTGGTTGACGCACGGGCGCACGGGTATTCCGATGCACCGGCCAATGGCTACACGAATGATGATCATGCCGCCGATTATGCCGGCCTGATCCAGGTATTGGGGTTGGATCGCCCCGCCATCATCGGTCATTCCATGGGTGGTGGCACCGCGGCGCAGTTAGCCGCCAGCTATCCTGGCCTGTTGCGTGGCGCGGTCCTGGAAGATCCACCGTGGCGCCCCCAAGGCCACGCCTCGACCCCAGAGGACCGGCGCGCCCACGCCGAGGCGTGGCGGGCGGATGTGCTAGCCAACCAGTCGCGGTCGCTGGCCACGTTGCTCGCCCAGGGTCGCCAACAGCGCCCGATTTGGTCGGACGCCGAACTCGATCAGTGGGCACCAGCCAAGCAACAGCTCTCGCCCCTGGTGCTAGACTACGCGCGCTATCCTTCCAAACCGTGGTGGGAAATTGTGGCACAGATCACTTGCCCGACGCTGCTCGTCATTGGCGAGGGTGAGGGGGCGATTGTCGATGCAGCCACCGCAGCCCAGATCAGCACGATCAATCCCAAGATTTGTGTGGCATCGATCGCTGGCGCAGGCCATAGCATCCGCCGGGAAGGCTTTGCTGACTATGTGGCGACAGTGAGCAGCTTTTTAGCCAAGGTATATCCGTAAAATATATCAATTAGGGCTTACGCACTGACCAGACCTTTAGGGCCTGGCAGACCCTAAAGGTACCAGAGGCGCAATCAATTTGCGTAAGTCCTGGCAATAAACCAGTACAGAGAGGGAGATCGATTGTGGGCAAGAGATTGAAGGTGGGGGTTGTGGGCATCGGTGGCATTGCACGCACCCACATGCCCGGGTGGGCGGCGTCGGAAGATGCCGAGGTCATCGCCGGCAGTGATATCAACAGCAAAGCGTTGGAAGAATGGGGTCGTCAACACAGTGCGCCCATCCTCGCCACCGATCCGGCGGAACTCTTCCGCAACCCCGACATTGACATTATCGACATCTGCACGCCCAACATGTACCACGCGCCACTGGCGATTGCGGCATTGGCGGCGGGTAAGCATGTGATCTGTGAAAAGCCGCTGGCTCCCACGCCGGGCGAAATTCGCCAGATGATCGCAGCGCGCGATCGCGCGGGCAAGCTGCTGATGACGGCTCAACACTTTCGCTTCAAGGGTGTCTCGCGGGCGATGAAGTGCGAGATTGGCACAGGCGTGCTAGGCGACATCTACCATGCGCGCAGTTGGATGTTGCGGCGCAATGGCTTTATTCCGTCCCCTTCGTTCCTCCAGAAGCAGCATAGCGGCGGCGGTCCGTGCATTGACATCGGCGTGCATGTACTGGATCTCACCCTTTGGCTCATGGGCAACCCACAACCCGCCGTGGTAACAGGCGTGGCCAAGGCACCCCTGGCCCATCTGCCCGGTCAATTTGCGGCATGGAATGGCGCATCGTTGGAAGGCATGCCGTGGGATGTAGAAGATTTTGCCGCGGCCTTTGTGCGCTTTGAAAATGGCGCAACACTGGTACTTGAGGTCAGTTGGTTGCTGCACCATGATATCAAAGGCGAGGATATGCAGATCTGGCTCTATGGCACCGGCGGCGGCTGTCATTGGCCCAAGGCCGATTTCCTGGCGTCGAACTATGAGACGCGCCAGTTGTACAATCGCACGCTGCAATTGACCAAAGATGCCCTGGAACCCCATGCCCAAGAATGTGTCGAATTTGCGCGCGCCGTGGCCGACGGTGCACCGTCACCCGTGCCAGCCGAACACTCGTTGCAAGTGCTATCGATTCTCGATGGCATCTATCGCAGCCAACAGAGCGGCGGCGAAGTGAAGTTGACGTAGTAAGCTCGGTTCATATCGAGGAAGCGCAGAGGGTTAGGCTCTGTGAGACCCTAACCCTCTAGCGCGGTCACGCTTTCTCGTTATTGGGGCGGAGAATCGTAGGTATTCCAAATTTCCCAAGCAACCTTCCACTCGCCATTGACCTTTTTGAAACCGACCACACAACGTCCCACCTCGGTGATCGTCTCGCCGCCGGCCTTGGGCGTGAGCACTTGGCTCCATTCGCCAAAGCGGGTGGCCGTGTCGCCCTCGATTTTGATATCGGCCAATTTGAAATCGCGCTTCATCTTATACGCATCAAAAAAGGCTTGATATGACGCCGCAATGGCATCTTTGCCGAGATCGGTGCGATAGCCGGGTGGTTGCGAAACGGCATCATCGGCATAGAAGCTAATTGTGCGCGCCAGATCGGCTTGTTGGTAGGCCTCTTCCAGCCCCATGGCCGCCGCCAGGAATTGCTGTTCCTCGGCGTCCGCATCCGCCGCCATAGCTGATTCGGGACGGATGGGTTGGCAGGCCGTAGTCAATAACAGGACGCCCACCAGAAAAAAGATGGTTCGTAAAAATGTCCGCTGCATAAAATCCTCCTGGGTAAAATTGTGGCATAGGTAGGTAGAAAACCAAGCTAAACAGGTTGAACCGATTTGTTATTTAGGCAACAAAACCAAGTGCAATTGTTCTTGTAGGTGCGGTTTGTAACCGCACAAGTCGGCATCGACCGAGATTGTGCGGTTACAAACCGCACCTACCAATGCACAAAATCAAATCGGAATAAAGTCTGTTACATGCGCCGTCCTCCTTCTCTTGTTACACCTCTTGTAGCTCTTGCAGTTTGCCTTCCAGATACTTCACCCAATGCACCCATTCGCGAAAAGAGCGCGTCTCACCGCTGAGGACATGCTTAACTTACATACGCACTTCCCCAGGCGCTTGTTCACCCATTTCTTGCCACAGGCGAACAGTAAACAACCAAGAGCGCGGCGGCGTGGGTAGATCAGGAATTCCCATGGCGGAAGACCTCAAGCAAGCGAAAGAAACGATGCGACAGTGATACAATTGCTGACGGGAGATTCAGCGATTGCTGCTGCTTGCTGACCAGTGTAGCAGGCGGTGCGCTCCCAAAGCGCTCCCGCAAACGTTCCCTAGTAGATCCCGGCGTAAATAAGGTACCCTATTTTTACCATGCTGTACACGAGTAACGTGCCTGATTAACTGCCGTGGTATCTACGCCCAACTGTACTAGGAAGTACGTTGGGTCATCAAAGGAACGCCAACGCGTTTCTGCGCCCTGTAGACTTGATTAGATTTACAAAGTTACAAAATCAGTGGGAAAAAGGAGATAAGAGAAGACTATGGCGTGGCTTGAAGTTCCGCTAGCAATGCCTTGGCGGTTCGCAGATCAACTGTGTCAAAGCCTTCGGTGAACCAGTTATAGATTTCCGCCAGCATTACATACGCTTCGGCAACCTGCCCCTGTTGCTGCCACAGACGGGCCAAGCTGGTGGCGGCGCGTAGTTCGAGCGATTTGGCGCTTTGTTGGCGGGCAACCTGCATTGCGCGTGCATACCACACTTGCGCATCGTCCACCCCTGTCGGCAATGCCATCAGTACATCTCCGCGCAGGCGCAACAGTTCGGCCTGCCACCATGATTCTCCGGTTTGCGCAACGATGGTGAACGCTTCATCTAGTAGATCCCGGCGTAAATAAGGTACCCTATTTTTACCATGATGTACACGAGTAACGTGCCTGATTAACTGCCGTGGTATCTACGCCCAACTGTACTAGTAATTTTAGGGCTTCGACGTTTTGTCTCGTCAGTGCGCAAACCTCGACCAAGAGTGCCAAGCAATAAGGGGTGTAGAGGAGAACACCGGTTTGCTTGACGCGATCCAGTCCCTGCTTTAATTCGTCGATTTTAGGGGTTATCCCCTGGTGTGCACGGGCAATCTCCCGGTAGATCATCCCGAGTGTATGATACATGGGAATATCATATTTTGCCGCGACCGCGATCATATTCTCGGCTTGTGTCTGCATTGCCTGCTTATTGTGCAACATCTGATGTACGATAAGTATAAATTCAAGGACGGAGGCGGCAGAGACTGGGTCTAGTGTACTTTGGAGCAGGCGCAGTGTCTGCTGCGCACGTTGATGGGCTTGATCCGGGTAGCCAAGTAGCCACAAACAAATGGCAGATAGGACAAGCGCGTTGCGATTGGCATCGACCTCAATCTGGTTGATACGTACTTGGTGATGCACAGGAATGGCCAGGGCCTGCACAAAGCGCCGAAGGGCGGCAGTAACCATACCGGTGTTCAAGTGCGCAAAGCCGATCCACACATACGAATCTTGTATCTTCTCTTGGTCCTGCAATGCGGATGCAACCGTGAAATTGTCTTCGGCAAAGTGATGAGTCTGCTTGAAATCCCCTCGATTAAGATGGTAAAAAACCAATTTATTTTGTATCGTATAGCACTGTACCTGATTGCCAACCTGTCGGCACAGGGCAAGGGCTTTGTCGTAAATCGCACCAACTTCCGGTGTGGCAAAGCCGAGGGTGGCGCACAGCAATTCTCCTTGTGTGATCAGCAATTCCATCTCTTGTATCGGCGTTTCACGCGTGGTGGGCAATGATTTCAGCAGCGTCAAACCATGCTGAACATAGAGAGCCGCTTCACGATAGGCATAGATCGCTTGAGCAACCGCGGCAGCTTGCTGGTAGTAGACGAGCGCTTGATTAAATAATCCGGCCTGTTCATAATGATAAGCCAACGCAGCGCTCATCGTATCGAGTTCAGCCGCATAAAGCTTTTCTAGCGCGCCAGCACTTTGTCGATGCAAATGGCGCCGACGGATCGGGCTTACCGCCGCATAGGCCCCATCACGGATGCGGTCATGGCTGAAATCGTAGGTGTGCGTTCCCTGCTCTAGAATAATCCGGCGTTGCCACAACTCATCAAGCGCACGCACGACCTCATCTTCAGACTCACCACTGGCCTGAACCAATAAATCGAACGTGAAAGCCCGGCCAATCACTGCGGCCAGGTGGGCCAGGCTGCGTGCCATTGGCGAAAGCTGGGCCAAGCGGGATTGAATCACGGCTTGCACTTTGGGGGGAATGGCTGAGATACTCGGATCTAGCGATAAGCGACTGGGCACAGCGATCTGATCAGCTACCCCAGCGCGCACGGTCTCGACGACAAAGAGTGGATTGCCCGCCGTGGCGCGATAGAGCGCTTGTTGTGCTGCTGGGCTGAGCGCTTGCTGGGCAATTTGGGTAGCCAACATACTGGTCTGTTCGGCATCGAGCGGCCCAAGGTGAATCTCCGTCAACTGGTCGGCGCTGCCTAAATGGCGGAGGAGTGTCGCGAGGGGGTGGGCGGTGTCGATCTCCTCGGCACGCGCCGTGCCCAGCACCAGCACACGCGCCCGTGGATCGAAGTGCAACAGATAGTGTATCCATGCCAGCGTCTCCTGGTCACACCACTGTAAGTCATCAATCAGCAAGAGCAGGGGTTGGGGCGCGGCCAAAAGTACCCGCGCCAGCGCTTCCCACAACTGTTGACGCTGCCAGCGCTCGGTAATTGGCGCCGGCGCAGCGATTGTCGGCTGTTCGGCAAGAATTTCTGGTACCAAACGCGCCACTTCACGGACCCACACCTGGGCCAACCGTTGGCGTGCAGCGCGCATCGGTTCGGCGCGCAGCCACTCGACGACAGGGGCATAGGCAAGCTGACCTTCCCCGATATACGAACGGGTGCGCGCCACGACAAACCCTTGTTGGCTGGCCCATGTGAGTAACGCTTCGGCCAAATGGGTCTTGCCAATCCCTGCTTCGCCCAGCACACAGACGAAGTGTGCCCGATCCTGGATTGCCAGCCGCCAGGCTGCCTGCAGTTGACGCCACTCTGCTTGGCGGCCCACCAGGCTGGTGATGGATATGCCCTGGGCGCGGCTGGTGGCTGTAGCGCGCATCGTCGCCGGTGGTTCCAACTTGAGCAAGCGCGCATAGGCCGCCTGCATTTCGTTCCCAGGTTCTACACCTAATTCGCGTTCAAGCATGGTGGCGCAGGTGTGATAGGTGCGCAGGGCAGCAGCGCGATCGCTCTGCAGCGCCTGGAGCCGCATAAGTTGCAAGTAGGTCATCTCTTGCGAGGGGTCCAACCGCAGCAACTGTTGGGCATAATAAATCGCCAGGGCCCAATTCCGTTGGTGCTCGTGAACAACGATTAGCTGCGCCAATGCGTTGAGGCATAGCTGGTGTAACCGCTCGCGTTCGGCAATGAGCCAGTCATCATAACAACTGGGCAACAAGGGGCCACTGTATAGCGCGACGGCTGCAGCCAATAAGGCAATGGCTTCACTATGACGACCAGCCTGTTGCGCACTGGTTGCCTGTGCCAGCTTCTCTTCAAAGTCCAATACATCAAACAGGCAAGGGAAAGTTGGCCGCCACTGAATCACTTTATAGTCAGCAAAGATCGCCTGTACGAGGAGCGGATCTGCTTGCCGGAGATGGGTCAGGGCTTTGCGGAGATTGGTCAGCGCTTGGGTTTCGCTTGAATCTGGCCAGAGTAAGAACGCCAGGTGTTGACGCGATTGGGGCGCGTGCCGATGAAGCAGCAGATAGGCCAGGAGGGCTTGTTGCCGTGCCTGGTTGATGGCAATGGCTTCATCGGTGCCATTGTGCAGGCGGAAGTCACCAAGTAGTTGGATGCGGAGGATGAACATAGCCACCTATCAGTCCCGAAGAAAACGCGGTTATTTGGCTATTATAGGGTATAACAAATAAAAATTGGAATTTCTGCGCAGGTTCACCAGAAAATCTGCTTTGTCAAGCTATAGTTGGCTTCATGCCTGGCGCGCTATGCTATGAGGATATTCACTAGCCCTTTCGGGTCGCGTAGAGCCGACAGGGCTGAGGCCGAGCTTGCCAAATTTATTGATTGACCACTTGTTCAGCATAGAGATAGCAAGCGGCTTCATGTCCATTGCCGTTGACGGGATAGAGCGGCGGCATCTGCTTCAGGCAGCGATCCATGCGGTGGGGACAGCGGTTGTAGAAGCGACAGCCACTGCTGGCATTCACGCGCATCTGTTCATCATCCAGAGAAACCACACTCTCGCCGCCCCAGCGGATCGTGGGATCGGGCACGGGGATGGAGTTGATCAGCAATTGCACATAGGGGTGTTTAGGGTCCTCGATCACCTGTTGCGTATTGCCCCGCTCGGCAATCGAACCCTGGTAGAGCAGATAGATCTGGTCACCGATCTGGTAGGCCGTGCTCAGATCATGGGTGATGTAGAGAAAAGAGATGTGCTGTTCATCGCGCAATTTGAGCATAAGATCGAGGATCATGGCGCGCAAAGATGCGTCAACCAT
>DAOTTR010000448.1:0-3075 GCA_034437715.1 Caldilineaceae bacterium | reverse complement strand
AACCAATTGGCGACAGTACAATACTCATCCCAAATGGGTGGCGACAGAAGCAAGCGAAAGTAATCTTCATCGCGCGTCATCCAGTCGATCAATTTAGCAGATGCACCGCGCGCGCTGAGGGCGATCTCGATTTCCGTGGCACGTTGGGTGTCGCGCGCGAAGCCCCCGTTGGCTTTCAGGCGATCCGCCTGCATTTCGACCTGGATACCGATGCCTCGGCAGAACAGTTGGCCTCTCTGCTCAAGTTGACCGAACGCTATTGTGTTGTCTACCAAACCCTGCGTACCAGCCCAGCGATCACTGTCACGCAGAATGTAGTGGCGTAAAAGTGTGTGATTGATCAGCCTGCTCGTTCCACGCGCCGGCGTGAAATGCCAGATAAGGCGCAGAGCATCTAGAGCTGGTTCCCACGCAGAGCATGGGAACCAGCAATCTTTGACCCTCAATCCGTTGGCCAGATGTGATTGCCACCGGCGTTGAGTGCCAGATTGCCACCATCGACGGGCAGCAAGACCCCCGTCACCGCCCCTGCCGCCGCCGAACAGAGAAAGACGGCAGGCCCGACAAACTCTTCTGGTTCCAGCAGGCGGTTGAGCGGAATCCCTGTCACCAAGCGTGCGCGCAGTTTTTCGCCAAAGCGCGGATCTTCGAGTAATTTCTGCTTAAAGCTCGGCGTCAATACCTGGGCGGGCAGGATGGCATTGACGCGGATGCCTTGGCCGGCATATTCCACCGCCAATTCTTTGGTCATATGCGCCACGCCCGCCTTGGACACACTATAGGGAAAATTGCCGCGGCCCAGGGCAGAGACACCAGCAATCGAACCAATATTGAGAATCGCGCCCCCGCCCTGTTGCAACATGCGGCGAATGGCTTGCTGATTGCACAGGAAGAAGCCTGTGAGGTTCACACGCAAGGTCTGCTCCCAATCGGCCAGGGTCAACTCGTCGGGGTGGACGCGACTGGGGAAAACATAGGGCACGTTGACCAGGATATCCACCCGACCAAAGCGCGCCGCTACCGCGGCAAAGAGCGCCGCCACCTGGTCGGGCTGGGCAATATCGCAATGACTTACCAGTGTCGCGCGGCCCAATGCCTGGATTTCCTCACCTGTGCGCTGTACACCAGCATCGTCAATATCCGAGACCGCGACGTTTGCGCCATGTTGTGCCAAACCAATGGCAATCGCGTGCCCAATGCCGCCGGTGGCACTCGCCCCGGTTACCACGGCGACTTTGCCAGTTAAATCAAATAAATTCTGTGTCACAAGGTTCTCCTCATTGTTTCCTGGGTTAGTAGTACGACAACGTTAAATTTCATCACCTGCTGCGCTGAATTCATTCAGAGCCTAGTAGATCCCGGCGTAAATAAGGCATCCTATTTTTACCATGATGTACACGAGTAACGTGCCTGATTAACTGCCGTGGTATCTACGCCCAACTGTGCTAGGATAGAAAACGTGTTTAAACACGTTTCCCGTCGCAGGTGTTGAATTCATTCAACACGAATTTAACGTTGGCGTAGTAGTTACAAACCCCTCCCGCGCCTAGAAGCCAACTGCTCCCCGGTCCAGGGAGGGAACCGTTGACGGCGATACAGTTCCTTCCCTTGTCAGGGGGAGGTTGGCTGCACCTTACGAGCAGGTGCACCCTGTACCAAAAGGTGGGGGTGGCTTGGTAGTTTCCTCGGTTAATGGTTTCCCTACTTGTGCTAGAGCGGCGTACCCCAGGCAAAATCGGGGAAAATATCGGGATCGCCGCTGGGTTGGATGACCATCATCTTTTCGCATTTGCCGGCGGCTTCTGCGCTGTAACAGCCGGTCTCGATACAGATGACCATGCCAGCTTCCAACACGGTTTCGTCGCTTGGCACAAACCAGGGCGACTCGTTGACCGTAGTGCCGATGCCGTGCCCGGCATAGTGGCCGAGTTGGAGACCATAGCTGTCATAGGCGCGGCTGGCCGCAGCGAAAATATCACAGGCACGATTGCCAGGGCGCGCCTCGGCCACCGCGGCATAAAAGGATTCGCGGGCGGCGCGTGCATATTTTTTCTGCACGGCAGTCGGCTCGACCCCGATCACCATGGTATTCGCCATATCGGCCCAATAGCCGTTGATGCGTGGGCTGATATCCAGTTCGGCAATGTCGCCCGGTTGCGTGATATAGGCAATCGGTCCACCCGGCGAGACGGTTTTGTTGCGCGGGCCACAGACCACCTCGCCCGCAATGTACAGTTTGTCGCCGAACCCTTCATGCATGGCTTTGGTGATGCCCGCCCACAGTTCAAACTCACTCAAGCCGGCTTGACATGTGAGGCGCATCAATTCCTTGTGACCAATATTGACCACCTCGGCGGCTTGCTTGAGCAGTGTCACCTCGCGCGGGGTTTTGATCTGGCGGGCGCGTGCCAGCGCGCCATCGGCTTCGATCAGTTCGACGTTGGGATATTCTTCGCGCAGGATTTGCAGAACGATCAACGGCAAGGTGCGCTCTTCGATCGCCAGCCGCACCTTGCGCTGCCCAATGCCCGTCCGCTGCAAGGCTTGGCGCAGGGCTGCCACAAAGTTATCGCGGCGCGCCTGTTTGGCAAAAGGGGTAAATACTTCCAGCAGACCAAAGCCAATTGTTTCGTCAAAGGTGGTTTGCTGGCGTGCGCCATCGGCATAGTAGCGATTGGCGATGAGCAGGCTGGTCGATTCCTGTACGCCAAAGAGCGCAATCACCGGGCCATAATTCAGGTGTGCCAATGGCCCAAAATCAATCGGTACGGCATAATGGCTGACATAGGTCACATTTTCGGGCGAAGTCAATAGCGCCCAATTGGCACCCAGCATAGTGAGTTCGGCGCGGGTGCGCGCCAATTCTTGATTGTTCATGATTGGTTCTACTCTTTTGCTTGATTGGTGGGTAGGCGTATGGATCACCACCGCGCAACCCATGGGGACGCGCTACCCGGCAGCAATTCTAAATCTGAAATTTTGGGTATTTATTGCGATAATTTGGTCGATTTTCCGGATTAAACGGAGTGCTCTGTTTGATTTCTCTGCTAAAGATCAGATAATTCGCCGATTTGT
>DAOTTR010000447.1:0-28203 GCA_034437715.1 Caldilineaceae bacterium | reverse complement strand
GGCCGAAAAGTCGCCTCCATCTGCTCGCGGCTTTTGAGAAAATATTGCTGATCACTCAGCTTCATGCGCTTTTCCGACTTGATGCTCTCGCCCGTCTGCACACAGAGCAACATCTCGTGCGGGTCGGCGTCCGATTCCTTTACATAATGCACATCATTGGTCGCCACCAAGCCAATGCCGAACTTTTCGGCCCAAGGAGCCAACGTTTTGTTGACTTGGTGTAACTCGGGAATGCTATGTTCCTGCAGCTCAATATAAAAATTCTCTTTGCCAAAGACATCCACATACCAGCCCAGGCGCTCATAGGCCTCTTTGTCTTTGCCGTTCATCAGCAACTGGGGCACTTCGGCACCCAGACAACCGGTGGTGCAGATAATGCCTTGGGCATGTTTGGCCAGAAAATCGTGATCGACGCGCGGCTTGTAATAGTAGCCATTGAGTTGGCTATGGCTGGCAATTTGCAGCAGGTTGCGATAGCCCGTCATGTTTTGGGCCATGAGCAACAGATGATGATTTTCGCGATCCAGTTGACCGTCGCGCCCGCCCATAGGCCGCCCCCAAGCGGTCTGGTAGGCTTCAATGCCAATGATTGGCTTGATCTCATTGTCTTTGCAGGCGCGAAAGAACTCAATCGCGCCATGCATCACCCCATGGTCGGTAAGCGCCAAGGATTTTTGCCCCAACCGTTTGGCTTCTTTCACCAATTCTTTGATGCGGCCCAAGCCGTCGAGCATGGAATATTCGGAATGGACGTGGAGATGTACAAAGTCGTTGGCCATGAGACTTCCCTGTTGCAACTAGTACTGCCGAACTCTGCGCAATGCCATCGATGATAAACTGTATGGGCGTTTGCCCAGATAATGCAGAATCATCTCTACGCGCTTGTGCGATACCCAATCGTGCTATAACAACGTAGCCGCTAAAACATGAATCACCTACTGACCAAATCGTGTGCGTAGATGGCTAGGTGATTCAACGGCAAACTATAGCACTGCGCAAAACCAATTTCGTGCGCTGGTCGATCTATTATAGCAAAAAAAAGCGGTCATTGCTAGCGTTTGGCGATGTAGTTTGGGTTACGAAGGGCCAAGTAGGATGCACGGATTGTTGCCAGCTTACGATTGACAGGCGTGAAAATTTACGCTATGTTGTGAACCATTCAGCAACGAAAGGACAGGTGCACTTATGCGTACAACCCTCTATGAAACTGATATCCATGCGTGGAGCCAGCGTCAGGTTGATCTGCTGCGCGCTGAAGAATTTTCCGCAGTCGATTGGCACCATGTGATCGAGGAGATAGAGAGCTTGGGCACAAGTCAGCGAAGTGAACTGCGCAATCGCCTGATCAGCCTACTCATGCATCTGCTCAAATGGCAATATCAGCCAGAGCTACAGTCGCGCAGTTGGAATGCGACGATCACGGTGCAGCGCGATGATCTAGAAAGTGTACTCAACGATAACCCCCGCCTGCGCGCCCGCCTGCCCGAATTTATCAGCGAAGCCTACCCACGCGCCGTCAAGCGCGCCGTCAGCGAAACTGGCCTGACTAAGACGACTTTCCCTACTGCATGCCCCTACGCGCCAGCACAAATTCTGGATGAGGAATTCTGGCCGGCATAGCCAAGGCTGCCCAAGAACGCTGATCTTCCTACTGTCAACGCGATAAATCCCAAGTTTAGGACTTGCAAACGGCGACTTGTAAGTTCTTGTTCATTTTTCCCCTTGTTTCGTAGGGTAAGCGTCTGACAAATAGGCTTGACAGCCCCCCCTCCCCACTTGTGATATAATCAGGACGACCCCACACCCCGATTGCTGACAGGCTGCAAGGCCACCCCACATAAGGTTACGCACCGGTCCGCTTGAACAGCGTTGCGCATATCAAGCCTTGCGCGCTACATTCTGCCCACCCAGTACCCACGTTGTTTGTTTCATTGCTTATTTTCTTGGCTGCTGCGACCCACGAGGCACCCGCTTGACGCTACCCTCTGTGACCACAGCACCCCACAAAAAGCGGAGATTGATTGATGGCGTCCCCACGTAGATGGCTCCAACCCTTAATTGGTATAGCATTGCTCGCGCCTAATTCAATCAGCTTTTCAACACGGTTTGCTTCAAAGAAACGAAGTTTCATCCTTCTCTCAATCTAGGAGTAACTATGCAAAATTCACGAAAGTGGTTCATGCGAATCGCAGGAATTACTCTGTTAGCGGTGCTGGTCATCATAGTGCGTGTGTTGTTCATCAATATACAAGATACTAGTCTTATCACAAGTCAAACTTCTACCACCCAACAAGTTACTGAGGAAAGCACACCATTGCCTACTCAGCCGCTTGTTGAGGAAAACACACCATTGCCCACTGCTTGGATTATTACCCCAACCCCTGAAGATACGCCTCCACCTGTTCCAACCCCTCTTCCAACTCCGATTACTACACGTATACCAATTGCCAGATTTCCCTTGGCTGGAATTCCGCCCGAAGCCCCAGATAGCTCCTACAATGTCTTCCACCATGATAATAATAATATCATTCGATATACGAGTGCGGAGAATAAGGAGGAAGTTGTTCTGGATGTTTATGCTCAGACATCTTTATTTCTTGGGCGGCGTGGAACGGGTACCACAAGATGGGGCGAACTATCACCGAGTGGCGAGCAAATGGCATTGGTATTGACTAATTTTGAGTCATTGAGTGATTTCCATAAAGAAGGGACTCCTAATTATAAGAAACCGGAGTATTTTCTCTATCTATTCAATTTCTCAACACGTGAATTAAAGCTTATTGTAGAGAATGCCGTCTACCCTGTTTGGTCGCCCGATGGTACACGGATCGCCTTTCGGGACAGACAAACCGGGGGTCTAAATGCTTTTGATGTTGCCACCGGCCAAATAGAATCTCTTTGGGCAATGGAACCCGATTTAGGGCATCAGGCCGATTGGTATGTATGGTCACCCGACAGTCAACGAATCGCCGTCGTCAAAGCATGGAATGATTATGCAAATGCGGGCGGGATTTGGATTGTAGATACTGAAAGAAGAGATGAAGCTTATCAACTGGTAGGCATGGAATTCAACGCAATGAACCTCAGTTGGTCGCCTAGTGGGAAGCAATTGTTGTTTCTATCAGGGGAGGGCCGCAGAGATACACCAGAAAGACCTATTAATTTATGGGTAATTAATCTTGAGGGTGGGAATTATCAACAGGTAACTTTCAATTTTACCCTCGGAGGCCGACCCACTTGGTCACCTGATGAAAAGTATATTGCATTTACCGGCACCAATCTGCTTGAGCAGGAAAATATACAATATGACGTATGGTTACTTGATTCAGCAAGTTACGAGCTATACCGGCTCACTGATGATCTTGCCACAGAGCAAAACCCTGTTTGGTCAGTAGGTGGTGGCAAACTCCTTTTTGATATAGATAATACAAGTATCTGGTCCTTGAATCTGATGGACAGAGCCACGCAACAGCTTATCCCCAACTATATCAGCTATTGGTTCATGCAATAAGTATGCATCTAGTTAGGAATTACATGCCTAGGGGAAGAATTCATAAGTTATCGCTTATAGAGTGCTTAATTTTCTTCTACAGATGTATGTGATATTCCATACCATTTTAGGTGATGCGAAAGACCAGCTTCTATCGTCATCCAAACTACCAGTCATTATAAATGGGGAGAAAGTATTGAATATGAGATTATTTTGGAAGCCTAGATTTATATTTTCTTTTTTTCTGGCCCTTTCAGTTATAACATATATATATTCCCTAGCTTCAGCCGTATTACCGATCCTCCGCCCTATTACGAATGGTGTTTTTAATCAGACCTATCTATACGGTGAATTTAGGGTAGGGGCAACAATACCACATCGTGGAATTGACATTCCAACCAGTAATGGAACAGATGTCTATCCCGTTCGAGATGGGTTCGTTGTCGCGCTTCGTGAGGGTGTAGCAGATAATGGAAACACAGCTGGTTTATTTGGTAATTACGTTATGATTCGTCATGGTCAAACATATGATCGTATTAATAGTCAAACTGCTTATGTTTACAGTATTTATGCTCACCTCAAATTTAATAGTGTAACTCCTATTGTTGGCCAATTTGTGACTACAGGTACGCAAATCGCGAAGGTAAATAATACAGGAAACACTACTGGCGATCACTTGCACGTGCAAATTAGTCTTTCAAATGATGTCAATAAGACGGATCCAGAGGATTGGTCTTGGTCAGAATTTACAGCTCGCAACCCAGAGGCTTGGATAAAAGCATTCAATAATGGATCAACACCGACGGCCTCAGTAATGGGGAAGGTTGCAGATAATTCTGGTACTCCTTTAGACAAAAAACAAATTTGGGGATTAGCCAAACCAGCAGTTGTGGGTGGTAGTACCTTTGATTATGTTCAAACATATGACAGCTCCACTTCCGTTCATCCAGATGATATTTTCGTAGAGAACTTTGCTACTACTGACATTACTCCAGGTACCCACTGTTTAGAAGCGAGAAACAGTAATGGATCATTTTACGAAAATATGGGCTGTTACGATTTTGTTGCAGGGCGTACTACCTATGTTGGTCTGTATCCAGTTTATTTGCCAGATATTCGTGGAAATGGCAGCAATGGATGGTATTCAACAATTAGTATAAGAAATAATAGTACTACTGCTACTGCAAAGGTATTTACTACTTACTACCAAGGATCAAGTGTACATTCCCAACGTCCGGATTCTATTGGTCCTAATACCACCCTACGGTTCTCTGCAGCTAGTATGATAGGGTCAGCAATCGTTGTTGCTAGTGAGGATATCTCAGTTGTCGTATCGCATGAGCGAACTGGTGGTATATATACCCATGAGGCTTATGCTGGTGTTGATAACCCAACATCAGAGGTAAGGGTGCCGATCGCACAGCGGAATAATAGCGGCTTCAATAGTGACCTCTTCATTCAAAATACTGGTAACATTAACACAAATGTAACAGCGCTATTTATCCCAGCTCCTGGTTATGGTACCAACCAAAGCTTCACTCTCACTAATTTGGAGCCTAACGCAATTTGGACTTTTCAAACAAGCTCGTTTCCTGCCTTAGGAACCTTTGTCGGATCAGTGCGTATTACGAACTCCGCCAATCAACTGCTAGCAGTGGCCTCTACGCAATATAAAGATAGTGGTGGCGTGAGCCAGTTGTTTGAGACGAGCAACACCCAGCCGCCCGCCACAACCTTGTATGCGCCGCTGATCCAAAACAACAATAGTGGGAATCTGGCCGGATTGACCCTGAGCAGTACCGGGGGTAGCAACTTCGGCTTGTACTATTACTACACGCTAGGCACCCTCTGTAGTAACCCAACAGGGTTGACCAACAATCCACTAATCGTCTACCCAGCTCCTGCTGCTGGCAACCCCTGTCCTACGACACCGCCTGGCAAATTTCTTAATAGTGTCGCTATGGTCGCCAATGTCAACCAACTCAAGACCAACAGCAATGCTGCTACCTACGCTGCTATTTCCACCCCTAAAAACACTGCTATTATAGCCAAGGTACGCAGAGTTACTGGCTGGGATGATGGCTTTGTGGTCGCCAACTTTAGCGGGAATACGGCAACCGTCACCGTCAATCTATATTATACAAATGGAACTTTCCATTCAACAATCGTTAACCAATTATTGAGCAACAACACAAATCTGGTTGTATTTGGTCAAATCCCTGTTGGCTTCGACGGATCGGCGGTCGTTTCTGCCACACAGCCAGTTGCTGTCATCGCCAACAGTCTGAGAACAGGCTTTGCCGGCGATGTTTTGGGAAGCTACCCAGCTACACATCGCTAAAGCAGAGCACACTTCCTGAAGTGCCAGTGGCTGTCACGAATTACGCGCAGTACACGAATTTCTTTGCATCTCGTCCAAGAAATTCGTGTACTGCGTAACAAAAACTGCCGGTTTAGCTTAACGCACTTCTCGCCGCACCGGCCACAGCAGCAACAACAGCACCACAAACAACACCGCGCCCGACACCCCGGCCCCAATGAGCCGCACTGGTGTCCAGCCCATGCGCACCGCAACGCGATGCTCGCCAACGGGCAGATCCAGTTCGATTAAGCCATAGGGACTGGCGACGCGATAAAAGGCTGGTTGCCCATCCACCGTTACCTGCCAGCCGGGGAAGTAGTAGAGATGGACGCGCACAGTGCCCGGTCGCGCCATACGCACCACGCCGCCAAAGCTCGATCCGCGACTCTCATTTTGCAGAATCTCGCCCACGCCACGAATAATCGCCATCCGGGTTAGGCTGGTGGTGTAGCCGTGATTTTCCGTATAGTCTGGCGATGCGTAGTCGGCGCTCATGGGCGATTCAGTGAATGGTTTTTCGCGCACCCAGGTGGTATAGGCGATCATATCAGGGTGCTCCCGTTCAAACTGATAGACGGCGCGGCCATCTTCGCGCCACGGCTCCACCGGTTCCAATTCGGCCCCAAGATAGGGCGCGCTGCCCATGATCACGACCATGCCGATGACCAGCAGACCCACACTGGCCGACGCGCCTTCTTGGGCGCCTTCTTGGCTAAGTAACTGGTAGAGCGTCAGCCCGCCCAATGCACTCACCAATAGGGCGACCAGGGCCAGCAACCGCCAGGGAAATTGAATCACACTCAGCATGGACACGGCTTCCCACACGGGCAACGCCCAGGGGCTCATCAAGCAGAGGAGCAGCAGCAGCGCGCCCCCCAAGTAGCCCGCCAACCAACGCAGCCGCGGCTGTCGCCACGGAACGACTAGGGCGACGATGCTCAGGATCAACGGCAGCAACCCAACCTGAAAACTCATGCCATCATTCGCGCCGGTTGGGTCATCCGAATAGCCAAAGCCCCAGAAAGGACTGAAATATTGGCCGATCTGGACAAAATGGCGGCGGAAGTCATAGGTGTTGGTGACATAGACTTGCTGATCCAGATAGCGCTGTGCCTCCAGAAACAAAGGCAACAGAAAAATCGCCATGAGCAAGAGCGTTGCGCCCCCCGCAAAGCCCCCCAATATGATCCGACCGAGCAACGGCCCAGGGCGGAATGAAGAATGGCGCAACGAGTAGAACAGCAGAAAGATGACAAAGGTGACCAGCAGCGGCGCAAAAGAGATCAGCGCAAAGGTATGCGTGAGCAACGTACCCGCCAACAGCAACGTGGCAACCGCCAAACGGCGGGTCCACCCCGCCGCGCCGCCCAGTGTCAATAATCGATCAAAAGCCAGAAAAACCCAGGGAAACCAGGCCAGCAGCAGCGTATCATTGAGCGCGGCGCGCACATAGATATCGACCAAATGATAGGGAATGAAAACATAGAGCAAGCCCGCCACCACGGCACACAGGCGTGCCGGGTCCAAGCTAGCACGCTTGCCCACCGTGGCCAGGGGCGCGGGTTCGGCATCCTGAAGCCAATGCAAGACCAAGCGATAGACACCCCACGCACTCCCCAGAAAACCAACCACCCACGTCAGCTTGGCCGCCAGGGTAAAGCCCGCGCCCAGCAGGACAAAAATCTCGCCGAGATAAAATCCCAGCGGTGCCTGGATCATAAAGGTGGGATAGCCATAGCCCTGGATGTGATGCATGGCCCAGCGCGGCCAAAGCGCGCCATCTTGCAACGACGCATCGAACATCATCAAATAGAAGACGCTGTGACGGCCATCGTGGGCGGCATAAAAATACCCAGGCGCCGCCAAGGGGGTCAACGCCAGCAAACTCAGGCCCAGGAGCAGCATGAGATACCAGTCAACCTTGGCGGCTTTGGCAGTAAGCCAAGCAACAATGTTTGTCAGCATAGGCAAGCGATGATTATCAATTCGGGTTAGCTGGCATCGGTTGGTAACAGCGGCGCGGTAATGCCCCAACGGTCGCCAAAGACAAAGTCAATCAACGGGCGACGAATACGCTCGGTTAGTTCGCTCTCCTTATGCCGTTCCGCCAGATCTTCAGGATCACCCAGATAGCCCAAGGCAAACATGGTCACGGCCTCGTGGTCAGCCGGGATAGAAAATTGCTCGCGCGCTTTGTCGGCAGAAAAGCCGCCCATAAAGTGAACGTAGAGATCCAGCGCGGTCGCCTGAATGGCCAAACTTTGCAGCGCCATGCCCAAGTCATGAAAAGCGTGTCGGTTGAGCACCTCTGGCCGACGGAAAAGATTGGTCACACCAATGCCCAATACCGGTGCGTGCGCGGCCCATGGGGCGTTGCCCTCGCCCAAGCAACTGACCAAGCGTTCAAAAATCTCTGGTTCTGCTGCTTTGCGCCCCACGATAAATGACCAGGGTTGCAGATTGCCCCCCGAAGCCGACCAGCGCGCCGCTTCGAAAACACTTTGCAACTTTTCGGTTTCGACCGGTCTGGCATCAAACGCGCGCGGGCTCCAGCGACTGCGCAATAATTCATGGATCGGGTAATCGGTCAGCGCCTGTTTGTTAACGATCGCGGTTTGGCGTAAATCAGTTGACATGTGTACTCCAAATTCTGTTTGTGATCTTGATTTTATCGAATGTGCTATATCTTACGCACGGCGGCGGCGTGGTTCCAGCAAGTCATGTTTGAGCACTTGCAACATGGCCGCTGGTGCAACTTGCCCGATGGTAGTGACAACTGGCGCTAAACCAGTCCGATCCCACCAGCAAACGGGTGGTGGCGGCCAAAGCTCCATGGGCCAATCGCCGCTGACCACTTGCAAGGCTGGCCAGTGGGCCAATTCTAATGGCCGCGTCCCCGGTTTGACAAAGCGCAATTGCACGCCCTGTTCTGCTTGCACGGCCCAGACATGCAGCCACCAATGTGGGGTGCAATAGAGGCCGTGCAACATAGGCAAATCTTGGTATTCCATCCAAACCTGCACCATCTGCGCAAAGGTGGCTTCTAGATTGACAATGCGTCCCGGGGCCGTTACCCATTGATTCAGTTGGCTAATCCCTGGCATTTGCTGGCAAAGTCGCCAATAGTAATCACTCAACGCCACGCCCAGGGCCGCCGGTTGAGCGCGCCCCGGCGCAGGTAGGATATTATCCAGCACCGTGAATTGCAACGGCCCATTGATCTGTCGCAAACCAGCCTCGATTGGCGCGGCACACCAGCGGTTGCCCGCATAGAAGACCGCAGGGCGTTGCCCAGGCGGAATGCGCTCCAAGGTCTGTGCCACAATCCGGCCTAGCTGCAACAGCCATTGTTGAGCCGCCGGGGCCGGTGTATCATAGCCCCCCACCAATACCAGCGTCTCGGGGTGAGTTTCCAGCCATTGGGCAGCCAGTTGGGTGCTGGTCAGATGAGCGGTCAACGTGGTAACGCCCACCAGTTGTAAGGGAGCGCTTGCCAATGCACGGCGCGCCGCTACCACACTGCCGCCTTCCGTGAGCCCTACCAACCAGATACGCATGCGTTGGCGCGGGGACATACCAATCGCCACCTGTTCAACCGGTGGATAAGCAATGGGATCTGGACTGGTCAGCAGTGGCCCGTCCGCCACTTCATTCCACAAGGGGCGTCCCAACTGCTCCCCCAACCGTTGGCAGAGCGCCGCACATTGGTGCGAAGGGGGAATGCCCGCCGCGCGCGGCAAGATGTCCCAAGCTGCCAAGCGGTAGTGGCCGCTAATATTTTCTAACAGGCAGAGCGATATCTTTTCCAAGGCAATGCCAAAGGTTAGCAACGTATCGGCAGCTTTGCCCAGCGTCCCTGTCACCTGGCGCGCAGTCATTTCGCTCATGCTCACCCTCCCCCCAATAGTTGCCAAATGCGTTCAGCGCCTTGCCAGATCAAGCTTTTCTGAAAGGTGAGCAACAAAAATTGGAGGCGACCAATCAACAGGCTGAGATGGGCAGCAAGCAAGCGGGCAAAGATCACACCAGCAGCAAACCAGAGTGCGCGCTTGCCCAATCCCCCCCACAGTGCCAGCAAGCGTTGCACCCAGCGTGACTGTTGTGCGGCGATTTGCGCAGTTGGCATCGTCCAATGCAGCAGGGTGGCCGTTGTGAGCAGCAGTACCAGCACACTGATCAATGATTGATCCAATGCGGTGGACCAAACAAATCCACTGCGCGCCGCAGACCAAAATTGCGGCCACAAAGAACCTTGCAATAGGCCCAACACCACAGCCGATACGCTGACGCCCAGCATCAATGCCGCGGGAATCATCCCAGCCATGCGCAACACGCGCCGCCAAGCCGCGAGGGGTTGCGTTGTGGAAGGGCGCAACCACAGCCGTTCGATGGCCGCCAACCACAACAAAATGCCAAGCAATAATGCCAACCAGCGCGGCCACTGCTGCAAAGGCGCTTGCCACAGCGGCGTCAACAACCGAGGATGGAGTACATGTTGCCACAGCAGTACCCCCAGATAGCCCAAGCTAACCCCCACAAGCAAGTATTGGGCGACCTTCGCCACGGCATGGTTGCCAGCTAGCACACTCAAGAGCATCAGGGAAAAAAAGAAACCGATCCATAACGCCCAATCTTGGCTGAGCAACAGGAGGCTGACACTATCCATGACGCCTCCCCTTCCCCAAAGCGGCCAAGTTACCCAGCAGAAGCAAGAGCAGCAGGCCAAAGTGGCCCCAATTTTGGAGCACAACATGGCGATCCAACAAGGCTTCTTCGGCCACGGCCAGCGGAATGGCGCGTAATTGCTGATAGGCAATCGCCCCATCGAAGCCGCTGACCAACCCACTCAGTTGTCCACTGACAAAATAGGGGCGCAACATTGGGTCGGCACCCGCACTAGTAAAGGCAAGCACCGGCGAGTATTGCACAGGTTGCCCTTGTTCCAGCCACTGTTGTACCGCTTCAGCCTGCGCCGCCACGACAATGGTCAGCGCTGGGCGTATCACCGCGGCATTGGGCAGCGGCAGGGCAACACCATCGGCCGCGGAAACGTCCGGCGCGTGGCGTAGCAACGCCACCGCCGGATCCTGGGCGACAAGTGAAAGCAGGGCAGCACCCCCAGGCAGATAGCCCGCTTCAACGTATGGCTCGCGACCGGGGGTCAGCCGGAAACTGCTCGTGCTCTGCAAACCGCTCGCGGCCCGGTCGAAGAGCCGTTGGGCCACAGCCAACCCACCCGGCAATTGACTCACAATCACAGGCTGGGTTTGGCGTTCTAGCAGATGCGACACCAGCGGCAGGACAACCAAGTCCAACTCGGCAGCAGTCGCCGGATCATACGCCCACACTATCAGCACCGCCGCATCGGCAGGCAGCGCATTGATGACGGCATGGGCCTCGGCCACGCCCGGCCATTGCTGTGGCGTACCAATCGGCGTCTTGAGATCGAGCAAAATTGGAATGCCAACCAACAGGCTGAATAGAAGCATAAGCCAGGGCACGTGCAACCGGACGGCGCTTTGCCCATGGGGTGCCAATGGCATATCCAACAGCACGGGATCCTGTGTGAGCAACGCGCGCATGCGGCGCAGTTGTTCGGCCTGTAATGCCACTGGCTCTGCCATGATCGATGGTATCGTTTGGGTTTCGGCCTGCTCGGTCAGTTCACTGGCAATGCGCAACGGGTCGAGCAAACCTTGCACACCCGTAATCAGGCGGCGCGGGGTTGTCGCCGCCGCCGGGCCAGTGGATGGCGTTTCGTCCTCATCATCCGTCCATTCGTCCGCGGGATTATCGGGCGGCGGTAGCGGCGGTTCGACACGCTGGTCACGGGCGGGAAATTCGGCACTGTTCCATAAATTGATCGACGGATCGTAGGGTGATTCAGCCTCGTCAGTCGCGCCCGGCATCGCCCCTTGCCCTACATCAGTCGCGGGATCAGTCGCGGACGCAATCGATGGCGCAGCCTCTTCTTCGGTTTCATCGCCGCGCAAGTCAGTGCCACAGCGGTTACAGAAATTGGAACCGGCACGGTTGGTGGTGCCACAGTGCGAACAGCGAAGCACATTCATGCGCGGCTCCGGCCCAGCAGAAAGCGCATGCCAACGATCAAAAGCGCCAAGGTACTGCCCAGAATCGCACCGCGCACAGTCGCCATCACTGGCACTTGCAGCAACCAACCCACCCATTCGCCATAGCTAGCCGGTAGCAGGTCGCGGCTAGCAGGCAGTTGTGCGATCAGCACAATCAGCGCGCCGGCCAACATCCAGCGCCCAGCCGGGTGGGTCAGACGCAAGTATTGATAGGCCGCCGCCGCCATAAAAAAGAAGAGGAGCGCATAGAGCGTCGCCTGGCCGGGAGCAATCAAGGCATCAAAGATCCACTCGATCGTTGGGCTGGTCACACCAGAAGGTTGTAGTAAGCCCGCCACAAAAACCGCCAGACAAGCCGTCACCAGCACCAGGCTATAGGTCCAATCGGTCTGGCCCTGTTGAATACGCCGGAGATGGACAACCAGCACATGGGCGATCCCAAAGAGCAGGGCAAAACTGGCGAGCAAGAGCAACCATTGGTAGAGTATAACCACCGCGCCATGCAACAGCGACGCGACGCCTGCCCGATCGAGTGCGATCAGAATAAAACAGAAAATGATCAGAAAGAGGGTTAGATAATTTGAGCCAAAACGCTGAGACGAAATCATTGGATCGATCGTTTATATAAAAAGTGCAACAATGAATAAACCAACGACCATCAAGAGGGTAAGCCACTGCAACCAGGGATCAGGATCTACGGTATTCACCACACGCACTGTTTCATCATTCGATGCCGCTTGCGCAACCAAGACCAAAGGCAACGCAGACCCAAGCGGTGTGACGCCGGGTTGGCTTGCTGGCATCAGCAACGAATGCATACCAACCGGTAAGCCAGTTGTGACACGATACCGTATATGGGTGGAGACACCGGGCAACGTAGCCAGACTTGCCAAGTAGGTGGATTGATCGGCACCCGCATAAACGGGTGTAATCGCTGGCGAAAGTGCAGCGGTAGCAGCAGCTGCGCTGCTGAGCAGCATAGCCGCCCACGTCACACCATCGCCCCCCACCGCAAGCAAAGGCGATGTGACATCAAAGCGCTCAGCCGCCAAGCGTTCGAGCGCAACCAAGGCCCCTAGATTATTCAATGCGCTGGTGCTAACGCCGATCTCGAGCAGTAACGCTTCGCCAGCTTCCAAACTCTCGTCGATCTGGCCTTGCCAGTGGGTGTGGATGGCGGCGGCATCGTTGTGGTAGATCATGCCCTTTCCCTGTGCCTTTCCGGCGCAAAGCCTAGGATTGCAGCCAACGGCGTCAGCAGAAGCAGCAGTTGCTGAAGGATAAAGGGCAAAGCGCAGTAGCCCGTGCTGAGTAATAGAAACGGCGCAAGTAGCTCGCGCTGCTGAAGTTGATCGATGACAGCAACAACGCCACTGTCACTGTCACTGCCAGCCGCAACATGTGGCTGACGTTGATCGGCAATCCTTAAAGGAGACACAGCACCCTCTATTGCGATAGGCGATGTAGACATAGGCGGCATACCCAATCATTAGACAAACAGAGCGCAAGGCAGCGAGCAAATGACAAGACAACAAGCGAAGCATATTCTACCACAAATCAGATTATGGTATACTAATCGCTGTCGAGCAATTCGTGGCTGACGTGAATTAGGCTATTCCAAAAAAATAATGATCCAGTACGGGCATGCGGTGTGGCGGGGTAAAACAATGGGTGTACACAAGCTCTCTTTCCGCCACACCGCGTGCCCCTACGTGAATTGGATCGTTTACATCTTGGAATAGCCTTAAATAAAAATTTATGCAGTTGTACACAATCCCGCGTGCATAACATCTGCTTGACCTGCGATCCCGCATGGTCAACCCATTTGTCAAGTTGCCGCCGGTAGGCTCGACGGCTCCCTAGTAGATCCCGGCGTAAATAAGGTACCCTATTTTTACCATGATGTACACGAGTAACGTGCCTGATTAACTGCCGTGGTATCTACGCCCAACTGTACTAGTTACCTGAGTCATGGGTATAAGAAGAATAGCTAAAAGAATAGCTAATGCATTGAAGAATAGGTAAATGCGTTCTATGCGTCGTTTCACACTGTTTCAACCGCTCGTTTTTCTCGCGCTCCTTGTCATGGCAAGTTTGATTGGTTGCACCGCGGCCAGGCCATTGCCCACGGCGACGCCAACCAAAACGCCGTTGGCCGCCGCCGCTGCCCCTACCACAGCGCCTACCGAAACACCCGCGCCGCCCACCAACACGCCCATACCCGTTGGCCCAACCGAGACACCGACGCCACTGCCCGGCGATGTTGCGCCATTTACCGGCCTGGTCGCGGAAAATCCTGAGAATCTGACCCAACGCCCGATCATGATCTGCGTCAACAATGACCCCGTCGGGCGCAGTGCCCACTATGGCCTGAGTCAGGCGGATCTGGTCTATGAGTATATTGTCGATGGCTTTAGCATGACGCGGCTCACGGCGCTCTACCAAAGCCGCAATGCCGAGCGCGTTGGCCCGGTGCGTTCGGCGCGCTATCCCAACATTTGGATGACTTACATGTATGATGGCGTGCTGGCCTGTTCGGGTGGCAGCGACCCGATCCGCTATCTGCTCAAAAACGAAGTTGGCTTTCCCTATTTAGATGCCGACCTGGATGATCCATCCAACAATCGCTATTTCTTTAGCCTGGGCAGTGACTACCGCACACGCATGCAAGCACGCACGGACGGCGTGCGCGAATGGTTGACAGATAATGGTCTGAACAAAACGTGGAGCCGACCTGGCTTTGAATTTAGCCCAGAACCGCCGGCCAACAATGCTGGCGAAGCAACCGTGCTCACTATTACCTATCCCGGCGGCAACGGCGTAGAGTGGCGCTACGACGCTGCCCAGGGTGGTTATCTGCGTTGGCAAGGGGGTCAACAACAGAGCGATCTCGCCACCGGGCAATCCATCTTGGCAGAAAATATTGTTGTCATTGCTGCACCGCACCAACTCACCGATATTGTTGAAGATAGCTTGGGAACCAAAGGTGTCGATATTACGCTTTATGGTTTTGGTGATTTCCGTATGTTCCGCGACGGGCGGGTCTATGAAGGCACCTGGCGCGCCGACCCAGAAACACCGCCACGCTGGTTTGGCCCCGACGAGGCTATTGTGAAAATGAAACCAGGCCAAAGCTGGATTCAAGTAGTCCAGCAATTGACGGATATTGGTTACTAACCGAGCAGTACGCCAACGTTAAATTCGTGTTGAATGAATTCAACACCTGAGCCGGCAAACGTGTTTAAACACGTTTGCTATCCTAGGCACTGAATTCATTCAGCGCAGCAGGTAATGAAATTTAACGTTGTCGTAATCGTTATGCAGGAAAGGCTGTCATTGCTCGCTGCGTAACATGAGATAACAACGCTGATTGCGCCTCTTATTTTTCAAGCTCCCAATCAACCCTAGGAGGAAAGATGAAATTTCCAACAGTCTATCCACTGCCTACGTCTCTAAAACGCCCGCAACAGAAACGCTATGCCGCCGTTTTGGGGTGTATTTTACTATGCACAGGCTACATGCTTGTGCTCGCTTGGGCGGCAACGCCGGCGATGAGTGTCCAGGCACAAGCAGCAACCCCGTCAACAACCGCACCCACCGAACAACCGGCAGAGGAACCAACCGCGACGCCGACTGAGACGCCAACTGAGACGCCAACAACACAACCCGAAGGCTATACCTACACCGTCCAACGCGGCGACAACTGGTTTTCGGTGGCCGCGCGTACAGGCATTAGCATTAGCGAGTTGAAACAAGCCAATCCCCAATCAGTGCGCAACAGTGGCTGGCTGATCACTGGCGAAAAACTATTGATCCCTGGCACACAACCCGCGACCCCGGCCACCACGACCTATACGGTGCAGCCCGGCGAATCTTGGAGCGTGATCGCCAAAAAATTTGGCATCTCGATGCAACTGCTCAAGGCCGCCAATCCCCAGTCGATTCGGTATGACGATGTGCTGCGGCGCAACGAGACATTGATTATTCCGCTACCCGCCGGTGCAGTTACCCCAGAAAGCACACCTGCCGCCGCCGCAACAACCGGCATAACCGAGACCCTCGCAGTCACAGAAACCACGGCCACCACGGCCACCGTTGCCGTCACCGATAGTGCGACCACGACAGTCACAGCTTCCGTAGCCGTCACCCCAACACCCCCCACAACAGAAGTACCAACTGCAACAGAAACAGTGACACCCGCGCCAACTGCCACCGAAACCGCGACGACGGAACCAACCGCCACCGAAACGGCAACAGTAGCCCTGCCCCCTACGGAAACAGTGACCCCTGTCCCAGCGGAGGAAGCCGCAGCACCGGGTGCCCCTTGCCCTAGCGCGTTCACAGACTATCCAACGGCAGTGCTTATGCTGCTCAATGAGCAAGGTGGGCTCGAGGCGCTGCAGAACTTTTTGACAGCCTGTAACGCGTCACTAGATGCGCCACTCGTGACCCAAGATCTCACGGGTGATGGCAATGATGATCTGGTTTTGCTCTATCAAAATCCCGATGAAACTTTGGTCCAACCAGCCATGGATCTGCTGATTCTCAATGGTAGCGCCGACGGTTTTACAGTTGGCTATCAGGCACGCGCCGAGAGCGAAGTAACATTGCTGGGTGAAATGGATGTGAATGGTGATGGCAAAAACGATGTCGCTTGGGTCGAAACCACTTGTGGCACAGACACCTGCTTCGACACCGTCCAGATCTACAGTTGGAATGGCTCGATCTGGGAAAATTGGACAGAGGGCAAGGTCACCATGGCCAACGCCGAAACCCGATTGGAAGACCAAAACGAAGCAGGTCAGGGCTTGGAGATTGTGCTGAGTGGTGGCGAATATGGCGATGCTGCCGCCGGGCCGCAACGCAGCCGCACAGAAATTTGGGGCAGTGTGGATGGCGCGCCCTATAGCCTGCTGGAAAAAAGCTACGCGCCCAGCGCTTGTCTCTATCATACTGTGCTCGACGCCAACGCGGCCTTTTTGGCCGGTGCAACCGACAATTTCGCGCAAGCCGAAGCACTTTATACCAAGGCTGCGACGGACAATACCTTGGTAGTCTGTGGCGCGCGCGAAGATGAACTACCTGAACTACAAAGTTTCAGTCTTTATCGTCTGGCGCTCATCGCTGCCTACCGCGGGCAAACGGATGTCGCCGCCGATCTGATCAACAGCATTGCCAGCACCTATCCCGACAGCGTTTACGGTGCCGTTGGAACGACTTGGCTAGCGGCTTACACGCAAAGCAATGCAATTGACACGGCTTGTGCAGCTGTCACAACCTATGCCGAAGCCAATCCCGCGGCCACCGAAATTCTAGCGGATTATGGCTACACCAACCCAAGTTTCAGTGCCGCGGATATTTGTCCAATCCTCGAAGTAGCCATTCCTGCCCCCGTAGCCAGCGCAAGCATAGCGGAAACAGAAATTGCCACCGAAGCCATCACCGAAACCATCGAAATTACAGATACAGCAACCACCACCGCAACCACGGGTGATACCACTGTCACACCGGCGGATCTAGGTCTGGCTGCCTGCCCAGAAGATCTGGCAGGCTATGTTGATACGTTGCCAACGATTCTGGCCGATACAGCACAGGATGCGGCGCTTGTGGAAGCGTGGCTGCGGTCGTGTACGGCCTTGGATGACGCGCGCGGGGCGTTTCGGCTGGCCGATCTCAATCAGGATGGCGAACAAGATGCCCTATTCCTGCCCACCATTGTCAGCGATCGGGGCTTTGGCCCCGATGGTACACAAGGTGCCGTGCTACTCTATCATGGGGCGGCGGATGGCAGCTATACACTGGTCGAAAATCCCGAAATTTATGGCTTGCCCACGCTGTTGACGGTTGAGGATCTCGACGCCGACCAGAAGATCGATATTGCTTGGAGTGTGGAAGGATGTTCTGCTTCCTGCATCAGTGAAGTACAGATTGTTACCTGGGATGGCGAAGCGTATGCGCCCATCATTGAGCCAGGGGCGACCATCGCCGAAGGCACCGCCAGCTTTACACCCATCGCCGCCGCCGATCCGGGCCGGGGCAAACAGTTGGTCTTAACCGGCGGCGTCAGCAACACACCAGAGAGCGGCCTGGCGGTCCCCCACACGGAGATCTGGCAGAGCATTGACCGCCAACCTTTCCAACGCATTCGTTGGACCTATGATCGCACAGTGGAAGGGGCCAATTGTCTGGGCTTGCGGCTGGTTGAAGCCGATGTTGCCTTGCAAGCTTCCCACGTATTGGGCTACGAACCGGCCATCGATCTCTACACGAAAGGCATTGATCCAAGCCTACAAGCCTGTAGCCTCTTTGGTATGGCCGCGGCAGAAGAGTTACCGTTGCTCCAAGGTCTGGCCAGTTTCCGTCTGGTGCAATCCCATGCGATCAATGGCGATTTTGTGGCGGCGGGCGACGTGCTCACGGGTTTAAGTCAGGGTCAACCGGAGAGCGATTATACAAAAATTGCCCAGCAATGGCTGGCCATCTATGAAACAAGTGCTGACGCCACCGCGGCCTGTGACAATGTGCAAACCATCTTGACCGACAATGACGATCTGTGGCAGATCACCGATCACTACGGCTTCAACCACCCTGCCTTGGCCGCCGAGCAGATCTGTTTCATTCCCTGAACGCGACGCTGGTAATCACCGGGGTGCCAGCTTGCATGGCTTCAATCACCATCAGACCGAAACCTTCGTAGAGGCTCGGAAAAAGGTAGGCAGTAGACAAGGCGTAGAAGGCCGGTTTCTCCCCTTCATCGATCCAGCCGCAGAATTGAACCTGGGATATGAGGTTCAATTCTGCGGCGATTTTTTGGGGATCAGGCGTGAAGGCCGTATCCTGAGCGGGCAACTTACCGGCAATCACCAAGCGCACCGCCGGATCGCCACCCTGATCCAGATAGCGGCGATAGGCTTGCAGCGTCGTCCGTACATTCTTGCGCATATCAAAGCCACCCAAATAGAGAAAAAAGCGGGTGGGCAAGGCGTATTTCTGGCGCACCACGGCCAGCAGGGCCGCGTCGGGTCTGTTAGCCTCTGGCTGTGCGCCATTATAGACTACATGGACGCGTTCCCCAGGGATTTGCAACCCCCTCACAATATCGCGTGCCGCGGCGTGGCTCACGGTGATCACCGCGGCAGCGCGCTGCGCGGTATGGCCGACCAAGCGGGTATAGAGGCGTTGGAGTCGCCCGCCACGATAGGCTGGCAACAGATGGTGGATGATATCGTGTACGGTCACCACGGTGGGGCAGGGTTGCCAAAGCGGCGCAGCCCAATAGGGCACCCACAGCAGATCGGCGCGCAGACGCCGGGCAGCCCAGGGCATGGTCACTTGTTCCCACCAGAGCTTACGCAGATTAGTGGGCAGCGAGGGCAACGTGCGATATTCCAGCTTTACACCGGGCCACAGGTCGTCCTGATTTTCCCCCTGGGTCGCGGGACAAAGGAGCGTAAAGTGGACAGGCCCCCCCTGTTGTGCCAACTGTGTCAGCAGGTGGTGTAGATATTGGCCACTGCCCGTGGTTAGCTGATTCAAAAACCAGCCGTTGATCAGAACATGCATGAGGCGGCTTTGTGTCGTACAGTAAACTTGCGCACGCATTGGCTGGGTAGGCGCATGCACAAGTTGAGTTATCCGTTACGAAAGCGATCAAGCGCGCTGGCGCATCCAGGCGACGACATTGCTCAGACCAGTGAACAGATCAACTTGGGCTTCCCAACCCAGGACAGCTTTGGCTTTGCTGCTATCCAGATAGGTTGCCACAACTTCACCTACCGGGCGCGGCACATAGTCGGCGGCCAGTTGATAGTCGGTGACATCGCTCAGCACTTCATGCACCATGTTGATATCCGTGGGCACGCCGGTGCCTACGTTGAAAATCCCAGTCACATCACTCTCCAAGGCAAGGCGGTTGGCGCGCGCAATATCACCCACATAGGCGAAATCGCGGGTTTGTTTGCCGTCGCCCGCGATTCTGGTCGGCTTGCCTTCGAGCATGGCACCAGCGAAGATCGCAATCACCCCCGCTTCGCCTTTGCTATCCTGGCGCGGGCCATACACATTGGGATAGCGCAAGACCACGTACTTTAACCCATAATTGGCATTATAGAGATCCAGGTGAAATTCCATGCTCAACTTGTTCGCGCCGTAGTTGTCTTTGGGCTGCGGCCAGGTTTTCTCGGTAAAGGGCAGTTTGCTGCCATCTTCGCTGTAGCCTTCACCATAGACAGCGCCGCCGGTGCTGGCAAAGACGATCTTACGACAACTATTTTTGCGCGCCTGCTCCAGAATAACAAGCGTGCCAATCACATTCGTATTGGCATAGGCAAGCGGATCGGCCATGCTTTCGCGCACATTGGCGCGCGCGGCTTGGTGGGAAACAGCTTCAATCTTTTCTTCTGCAAAAATGCGCGCCATGGCGACGGAATCACAGATGTCAGCTTCATAGAAAGTGGCCCCCGCGGGCACATTGTGGCGGTGGCCGGTGAGTAGATTGTCAACAATCACCACACGATGCCCCGCGGCCAACAACTCATCGGCAATGTGGCTACCGATAAAACCGGCACCACCGGTTACTAATACATTCATAAAGGTCCTCCAGTAAATAATAAGTCCATTTAATTTTTTAATTACTACGACAAGTTAAATTCGTGTTGAATTCATTCAGCGCAGCAGGTGATGAAATTTAACGTTGGCGTATTACGTACCTACAGTATAAACTTAGTCTATTATACGTTCTTCTGGCGTAAAATAACATTTCGTAATCTTTGCAGATTTAAATTGCCGTTTGCCAATTTTTATAAAACAATTATTGCGCAACCAACGATTGCCGACGCGGTTTTTCCCAGGCATATTGGCCTGCACGCGCGCGTATTGTAGACAAGGTTGCGCGGCAAGCTGCCCGTCTGTCTGGGCAACGATGCTTTAGGCGCTTGCAAAGGAATAAGGATCCAGCGCTTGCCAAACAAAATCATGCGTAGGGGCGGCCGCGCCGCCGCCCCGCGTTTGGCTCGCTGCGAACGGGCGGCGGCAAGCCGCCCCTACTGGATACTTTATTCTTTCTACTGTCCTTAGGGTCTGTCCAAGAATAACATAGATGATTTTAGACAGATTTACTCGGGTAACATCACGTAAATTAGATATTTTATTTTTGGACAGACCCTTAGCAATCATACGTTCTTAGCAATCATACGTTCGAGCATTACTCGTGATGGAGGAAGCGGCGATTATCGCCAGAAGTCGTGCAGTGGCCAAGCAAACGTGGGAGTATTACTGGGAAATGTTCGAGCATTGAAGAGCAAAGAGGATTGCGCGCAATGATACAAACCTCTTTGCAAGCCTGGTGATTAAAAGGGTAAGCGCCACGCAAAGTTGATAATTTCGGGCGGCACGCGGTAGAAGAGATGATCAATGCCCATGCCAAGAAAGAGCAGCGCCAGATAGAGCAGGCTATATTTGTACAAGCGCCAGGTATTGACGTTGGTCGGTCGCCGCCACATGTCAATCGCCTGTCCCAGAAAAACACCATTGAGGATCAGCGCGAAGAGCAGATAAATCGGCCCCAACAAGAAGAGAAAAAACGGAGCTAGGCAACTCAGAAAGAGCAGAACGCTATAGAGCACAATCTGCCAGTGGGTTTCCCGTTCGCCAGCCACCACCGGCAGCATGGGAACATTCGCCGCACGATACTCTTTTTGGCGCATCAAAGCCAGTGCCCAGAAGTGGGGCGGCGTCCAGTAGAAAACAATTAGAAAGAGCAAGATTGGCAGCAGGGAAATCTCATTGGCGACAGCGGCCCAACCGACCAATGGCGGAATCGCGCCCGCCGCCCCGCCGATCACAATGTTCTGGGTGCTAGAGCGTTTGAGCACAATCGTGTAGAAGAAAATATAATAGAGAATGCCCGCCAGTGCCAACAGCGCAGTCAAGAGATTGACAGTCCACCACAGTTGCAGAAAGCTGATCAAGCTGAGCGCCATGCCAAAGAGCAATACCTGCATGGGCTGCATGCGGCCACTGGGCAGTGGGCGCAGCCGCGTGCGCACCATCACATGATCAATATCGCGGTCGATAAATTGATTAATCGTGTTGGCACCACCTGCTGCTAAGAAACCACCCAGCAAGGTCCAAAAGATCAAGAGTGGACTGGGCGGCGTCGAACCCGCCAAAAACATAGGCACCAACGTCACGGCGAGCAATAGGGAAATCACACGCGGTTTGGTCAGTGCGATATAGTCACGCAAGGAACGCTGCGTCGGCACAACTTTGTTTTCATCTGCTGGCTGCTCTAAACGCTGCCTCTCTTTGATTACGGAAGTGCGTAGCATGAATCATCCTTAAACCTGATAACGATCAATTTTGTGCAATGAAGTGGATGTAGCAGGAAAACCTTTGCGCTGTCCAGCCATTGCACAATCGTATAGCACTAGTAGATCCCGGCGTAAATAAGGTACCCTATTTTTACCATGCTGTACACGAGTAACGTGCCTGATTAACTGCCGTGGTATCTACGCCCAACTGTACTAGGTCATCGCCGGAACATCAAGCGGCGCGTCTGGGTTGACGCCACCATTTTCTGCGATTGTCTTCAGCCGTTGGCGGCGTTGCTCCTGATAGTGAATATAGGGCAGATATCCACCACCTAAAATCGCTGCAAACATAAACCACTGCAAGGCATAGCTAAAATGGTTGCCTTCGCTCAACTCACTCAATCCAGGGGGCACTTCGCGATAGGGCAGGGCCTCGTAGCCGCGCCCCGGCTCTGGCAGTTGCGCCAAAAAGACCGGCATTAATTCATAGGGCAACTGCTGCTGAATCGCTGCAATATCAATGCGGAACCATTGGGTTTGCGGCGAGTCGGGCGGCGGCGCGCCCGCCAGCAGTTGCGACTGTTGGAACAGGCCAACAACCGTTGCTTCGGCGGGTGCCTCGTTAAATTGCGTCCATTGTTCTGGCATAGATTGATCCAAGGGAATCCAGCCGCGCGACACAAGCATCGCCCGTCCATCGGGCAAAATCAAGGGGGTTACCAAACCAACCCCAGGGATACTATCGCGGTTTTGATTTTTCAGCACAACTTGGTTTGCATAATCGAAAGAACCCGTTACCTGAATACGGCGATAGCCAAGCAGGTCCATTTCGGCGGGCAAAGTGTCTTGGTTTACATCAAAGGGTGTTTGATTCCAGCGCTCTGCCACTAATTGATTGAACGCTTTGCGCTCTTCCAATCGATCGATCTGCCAAAAGCCCAAGCGGGCCAACACAATCACACCGGAAATCACAAAGATTGTGACAAACCACCAACGGCGGCTAAATAGTTTTGTGAGTATCACGAATCGTCTCCTTGGCCTGTATGCGGTTCCACACACCGATGAGGCCGAGCAAGCAAAGTAAAAGCACAGCAGCGGCGGCCACGAGCAGCCAGTTGATTTCGCGCGCAGTAGCCACCGTGCCCACAAATTCAGCCCGGCCAGCGCCCAACGCGCCGCTGACCTCAATTGTAAAACACCACTCGCCGGGGGTCGGCAATGCTGCATCCGCTTCATAATAATAGCTGCCCAGCTGTTCTTGAAGCACGGCAGGCACGCTGATCGCAGCCCCATCTTCTGTTACGGGCAACAGGTGAATGATCACCGTTGCATCCGTCACGGCCTCATCCAACGTTTCTGCAGATTGCACGCTATCGGTTGCCGCTTTCACCACCCCAATCGACAAATGCATTTCCCCTACCCGCAGCGGTTCGGGCTGCGTCCACGCAAAGATGCGATAAGGACCAGCCGCGGCGTCTGTTAAACGCGGGGTACCCCCGCCATGGGCATAAAGGGCAGTACCTGATAGTAGCAAACAAATTGTTACCAGCAGTGCTACGCCCCACAACAACCGCGGCTTGCGGCCAACGCCAGCATTACGAGCCATCAGATGAAGGGTGGAGCGATGCAGCTTTAAGTCGTTGCCATTTATTTTGTAATGCACGATGCTCTAACCCTGGCGCGATCATTGCTGCATCGCGATCCCAGCCAGTGACGGGGGCAGGCGGCTTTTTATCCGTACCGCGCATGGCCCCGGCAATCAAAAAGATAATCGCCAGTACTAGCATTTCACTGCCCGAAGTCCACATGATCACACCGGCGATCGACTGATCGGCCAGCAGAGTAAAACCCCAAATACGCGGCACCGACGCATAGTACGAATAAAGCACTTCACTCGACGTGGCGATCACGACACCAATCGCCATGTTAATAGGAATCACCCCCACCACCATGACCAGACGACCCCAGATCGGTGGGCGATTGATATGCGGAGCCGCCCCAATCACCAACCACCAAAAGAGCATGGCGGTGGCAAAGAAGGTGAGGTGTTGAAGGTCATGCACCCAGCCATACCAGAGCGCTAAATTATACAAATTCGGGTCGTGCCAGCCAGCGTAGACCACAATAAACATGAGCCAGACGAAAGCTGGCTGTGTGATCAGTTGTAAGCCAGCATGGACAGGCGAACCCTGGGCAAACAGACCGCCGACCCGCTTACGCACTGTAGGCGGTAGGCCCCAGAGTAGAAAAGGAAAAGGTGCGCCCAACCACAACAATGGTGCCGAAACCATGATCGTGGTCATATGCTGTAACATATGCATAAAAAACAGCTGGCCACCCAAGGGATCGACCGGCGACATGAGCGCAATCGCCAGTGTGATCAAGCCACCCCAATAGGCTACCAGCCGTTTTCGGTTCGCTAATTTGCGTTTGCCAAGCCTACGTAGACGCCACCACCCCGTTGTATAGAGTATTGCGAAGGTCAGCAATACCACAGATACGTCCAAGCGCCAATCCCAAGCAGAGAAGAGCGCCCGCAGTAAAGGATGCATAGACATTTGTTGATCCAAACCGACTGAATGCGTATGAAATTCGATACTCACCCAATCGCCATATCACTTTATTCACTAGCCATGATGCACGGTGCCGATCAAATAGATGGCTGGGTAGAAGAAAATCCAGACTAGATCGACATAGTGCCAGTAAATGGCGCAGGCTTCGACGCCCCAATGTTCTTCCTTGGAGAAATGCCCCTTGCGACCCAGGTTCCAAACAATCGCAATAAAGGCAACACCACTCAGAACGTGGATGGCATGCATCCCAGTCATGGCAAAGACAACAGCGCCATATTTATCGCCAGATGGCGTCAAATGACCTTCATAAATGCTGGGGAAAAGACCCCATTCAAAGATCAATACCCCGAAAAAGAAGACCATGCCCAAGAGAGCCGTAACCACCAGACCATTCATAAAGGTACGCCGGTCACCATGCTCCATGGCCGTTTCGGCGAGATTCATCGAAACGCTGCTGATGAGCAACACGACCGTAATGAGCAGGCCGATAAGCTGATTGGCTTCGGGGCGGGTTGGGCCCCACAGATAGAAGCGCGTGGCCAAAAGTCCACCAAAGAGAAATACCTCAGACAAGAAAAAGAGCCAAAGTCCCATCCGATTATTACGCAAGGCAACCGCATATTGCTCTGCCCGGCCAACAAGTGCAGCCATGGTCTAGTGTCCCTTCTCCACTGTCCAAAGACGTGAAATATGCATGAAAAAATTAACAACAAAATAGGCCTTGACCAACCCCATCAAGAGTAACAAAGCCGCGCCTGAATAGACCAACGCCAGAAAGTATTCACCGATGGTCAACACAGCAAGCACGATCGCCACCGTCAAGCTGGTGCGGATTGCTGCTGCTTTACTTTTTCCGTGACTGCTCATCTCATCCCCCAACTATATGACAGGATAACCAGGAATCAGGTGCAAGCCTATGATGCCAGCTTGTCCCTGATTCCTGGTTATTATCGTTCAAAGCTTAGTCATGTCCCGCGGCCGCTGGAGCCATGGTCACATAGGTCCCCGGCAAACCATAATCATAAGGTTCACCAACCACCGAAATCGGGCTGGCAAAGCTGTGCTCTGGCACAGGCGACGGAATCTGCCATTCTGGCGAACGGGAACGCCAGGGGTTGGCACCCGCTTCTTTACCCATCTCGGCGCTGTAGAACAGATTGTAGACCATCAACAAGATCGAGAAGGCAATCACAAAGGCAGAAATCGTAATAATAATGTGACCCACTTCCACAAGGCCCAGGTTATCATTCACCATACCACCGAGCGCCTGCTCGTAATCCACAATACGACGGCGCATCCCCATAACGCCCACCGACATTTGGCCAATACTCATCGTCCAAAACCCTGGGGTCATCAACCAGAAGTGCAATTTGCCCAGCTTCTCGTTGTACATGCGCCCCGTAATTTTGGGATACCAGTAATAGATCGCCGCAAAGAAGGGAAAGACAAAGCCGCCAAAGATGGTGGCATGGAAATGCCCAACCACAAAGTAACTGTCATGCAGGGGCAAGTCGGAAGCCGTAGTCGCCAAAATGGGTCCGCTCAGGCCACCGAGCAAGAAGACCGAGATCGCGCCCAAGGTAAAGAGCATCGGGGTCGGAAAGGTGAGCTTGCCACCCCAAATTGTGCCCACCCAGCTAAAGAACTTAACCCCCGTTGGCACGGCGACCAGCAACGTCGAAAGCATGAACCAAATGCGCAATTGAGCCGCATAGCCAGAGGTAAACATGTGATGGCCCCAGACAATGTAGCCCACCAACCCAATCGCCACACTCGACAGGGCAATCCAACGATAGCCAAAGAGTGGCTTACGCGAGAAGACCGGCAACAGCTCGCTGATAATGCCCAACCCTGGCAGCACGAAAATATAGACAGCCGGATGTGAATAGAACCAGAACATGTGCTGGAAGAGAATGGGGTCGCCACCCTTGGCCGGGTCGAAGAAGCCCATGCCCAGCAGCCGTTGCGTAGAGAGCATCAGGAAAGCTTGGGCAATAAATTGGGTTGCCGTCAATTGAATAAAGCTAGTGGAGAGAATCGCCCAGCAGAAGATCGGCATACGGAAGAGGCTCATCCCCTTGGGGCGCATGAGGAAGATCGTGGCGATCAGGTTGAGCGAGCCGAGAATCGACGAGAAGCCCAACAAGAAAACGCCGATGATCACAAACTGATAGCCTAAGGGCCCCCTGATGCTCAACGGTGGGTAAATCGTCCAGCCGCCATCCCAGCCCCAGAAAAAGCTCATTAGAATCAATACAGCAGCGGGCACATTGATCCAGTAGGCAAAGGCATTCAGGCGTGGGAAAGCCATATCTTCTGCGCCCAACATCAGCGGCACGAGATAGTTCGCCATCCCACCAATGCCGAGCAGAATGGCGAAAAGGGCCACCCAACCATGCATACTAATGATTGTGTTATAGTTGCTGGGATCCAAAAACTGCAAACCCGAACGGGCCAGTTCGGTACGGAAGATGACGGCCAGTCCACCACCAATCATCAACAAAATAAAGCCCGTGACACCATATTGAATGCCGATCACTTTGTGGTTGTAGTCAACCCCAAAATAGCGTGTCCACTCTGGTACACCGTGGGGCGGGCCATGATGCATTGGCGTCTCTTTGCCTTTCCACCACTGCGCCCAATCACTAAAGGCACCCACGCCGATCATAAAGGCGATGCCACCCGTTAGCATCCCGATCACCCAAACTGGCTCTTCACTCCAAGCTGGCATGCCAGCCATAATGCGAATGAGCATGACGACGGCCATCCCGGCAAGCGTGCCAAGCGCCTGCCCCACCAGACCGCGTACCAGTCCCAACGACATCAATGACATAAAATCTACTCCTTCACCTGCGTCTATTCCACGCTACGGAAGCTATTGAAAAGGTAGCGCCGACCCAATTAGTCTGGCGGCTACCCATGTCTACAAAATTAGTCTATGCAATAAATCTGCGAAATCAACCGCGGAGCCGCGCCTTACTTTGCTGCGTCGATATCCGCATTCGCGACCGCTTTATTGTCATTCACCTTTACCTGCTCGGTTTGTAACCAAGCGGTAAACTCATCCTGCTCGACCACTTTTACTACACGCATCATCTTATAGTGCGAAAGGCCGCATAGTTCAGCACAGACCAAATTATATTCACCAACCTTGTTGGGGGTGAAGTACAAATTCTGAGTAAACCCTGGCACCAAATCTTGCTTCACACGAAATTCAGGCACCCAGAACGAGTGCAACACATCGTTGCTAGTCATCTCCATGCGGGCGCGCTTGTCAACCGGCAACACAAGTTCTTGGCTAAGGACGCCCCCAGCATATTCAAAGGTCCAATCCCATTGAAAGCCCGTCACTTTGACGGTGATTTCTTCATTCTTC
>DAOTTR010000446.1:0-8199 GCA_034437715.1 Caldilineaceae bacterium | reverse complement strand
CCGCTTGCTTTCATATTCCATCTCTTTGGTTTCCATCCCCCTAGTATAGCCAATCTTTCCCCTTTTCGCCCCCTTCCATAATTGCTGCAACCCCCATTTTTCGCTGCGGAATGTGGGCTTTGCCACCGGCGACATGGAATTAACCAATCTACCACGCGACAAATTGACCAATGACAAATCGACCACGCGACAAATTGACCACGCGACCAAGACGCGCCTAGTACAGTTGGGCGTAGATACCACGGCAGTTAATCAGGCACGTTACTCGTGTACATCATGGTAAAAATAGGGTACCTTATTTACGCCGGGATCTACTAGATACCAAGTTCCTGGCGCACGATCTGCACCCCTGCCACCATGTTTTTTAGCTTTTGTTTGGCCGCCCAACGGGCCGTCTGGCTCAGGCCACAATCTGGCGCAAAGGCTAGGCGGTCGGCGGGGGCGTGTTGCAGACAAAGGCGCACACGCTCGGCCACGATGGCGGGCGTTTCAATGAAATAGCTTTTGACATCAATAATGCCCACGGCCACATCGGTATGCCGGGCGATCTCGCTGATGATCTCGATCTCGGCAAATTCGCGGCTGGCCATCTCCACATGAATTTCATCAAGGTGCATCTCCAGAAAGGCCGGGAACATGGGCGCGTAGCGGCGATAGCCAACGGCATGGCCTTTGAAGTTGCCAAAGCAAAGATGGGTCGAGAGGCGACATTGACCGACGACCGGCTCCACTGTACGGTTGAAAATATCGACAAAACGGACCGGGTCTTCGCGGTAGGCATAACAGCTCATTGACGGCTCATCGACGGTTAATTCGGTGCAGCCGGCGGCAACCAACGCGCTTAATTCCTGGCGGACAATTGGGATCAGCGCTTCGGTGATCGCATAGCGATCCGGGTATTGGGCATTGGGCAATAAGCGGCCACTGAGTGTATAAGGGCCTGGCACACTGGCCTTGAGAGTCACGCCCGCCGGTTTGCCGCCGTTGGATGCTGCCAATCGTTGTAGCCGCTGGAATTCCTCGACAACACCCAAACCGCGCGGCGCATGCAAATCACCGACAATCGGGTGTTTGCCGCGCTGGTCATGGGCGGGTGGTCCAAAATTCCGCCGCGATGTTTCGGGATCCCCCAAGCCGGCCAAAAAGCCATAGAACGAGAGATTAAAGTCGAGGCGCGTCTGTTCGCCATCGGTGATCACATCCAACCCCGCCGCCAGTTGATCATGGATCGCGCAGATCACCGCGTCTTCTTGCATTTCGGCCACTTCATCGACGCCAAATTGGGCAAGCTGTTGGGCGGCATATTCTAGCCAGGAAGGAAAAGGATAGCTACCGATCACCGTGGTGCGTAGCGGTTGTTCATGCATAGAAATTGCTCCGTTTGATACGTCAAGGGTCTAAAACTTATCACTTACGCCACGCGCTGAATGACCTTGCCGCTCGCCTTTTCCTTGAGAATCAGCTTGGTTGCGCCATCGGGCATCTTTTCTTCTTTGATCAACAGATAATCGGCATCATATTCACGGAAAACCGCACTGCCCAGGATCTCTTCGGAGCCGCGCCACACGGCTAGCTGTACCGGCTCCCATTGCTTGGTTTCCATCGACTTGTAACAGGCATCCAGGATTGCGTTGACCACGTAGCCATCATAGAAAGTTTCCATGGGGGCCATGCCAGCCTCCAGCGCGCGGAACATGTCGGTGAACATATCGATATAGCCCAATTCGGACAGCTCATCGCCCACGGGGAAAAGCCAACCGGTCGTGCCTTCGGCCTTTTCTGCCACATAGCCACCCTGGCCCACTGCCGTAAACATCTCGAAGCCTGTGCGCAAAAAGTGATTGGTCCAGATCGTACCCTCGGTGCCCGAAACTTCGTCGCGCAGATCCATGCCGCCGCGGAAGGTCCATGCCACTTCAAATTGACCAATCGCGCCGTTGGCATACTTGACCAAGGCAATCGCACTATCCTCTGCCGCAATGGGATGCACCTGCGTGTCGCCCCAGCACATCACTTCAATTGGCTTGACATCCTTACCGATATAGTTGCGCGCGATCTCGACACAGTGGCAGCCCAGGTCGATAATCGCACCACCGCCGGCCATCTCTTTATCCCAGAACCAATCGCTGTGGGGGCCAGGGTGCGTCTCGCGTGAGCGCGCCCAGAGCACCTTGCCAATCGCGCCATTCTGGATCGCGCTGAGCGACTTGAGTGCCTTGGGCGTGTAGACCAGATCTTCCAGATAGCCGTGAAAGATGCCCGCCTTTTCGACCATCTCCAACATGCGCTTGGCTTCGGCAGCATTGCGGCCCAACGGTTTGGTACAGAGCACAGCTTTGCCCGCTTCGCAGCAGAGGCGCACTGCTTCCTCGTGTTGATTGTTGGGCAGGCCAATCACGACCACGTCGCTGTCGGGATGATTGATCGCCGCGGCGAGATCGGCGGTGTGGTGGGGGATGCCATATTCCTGGGCAAAGGTGCTGGCACGCTCGGCCCGCCGCGAGTAGACCGAGACGACGCGGTCGCGGCTACGCTGGCCGTGCAGCGCTTGTGTGTAGAACATGCCGATCAGGCCAGTGCCCAGCATGGTGACATTGTAGGATTTTGTCATGGGTTGCTCCTTTGTCGAGATTTGTCGCACAGATGATATACCGGTGATTTAGGTCGTTCGCGTCGTTTACAAAACTGGGGAGATCGAACCCTGATCAGGGGCACACCTATAGCCCGACCACGCGCAGATGATAGACCTCGCCCAACATCGCTACACGCCATTCGTCCCCTTCAAACGCGATTTCGCTCAAGCTGCCATTGGCCAATTGGAAGCCATAGCGATTGCCCAGTGGCACACCCAGGATATTGCCAAGGATGATGCGCAGAAAACTACCATGCGAGACCACCACAAGCCGTTCGCCAGGATGACGGTGGGCAATCTCTTGAAAGACCGCCTGCCCACGCGCCAACATCTGCCGCATACTTTCGGCTTCGGGCACGGCAAAATCGGCGGAATAGTTGGTCTTGTACTCCTGATAGATGGCCGTGTGACGGGTGCTGGCCTCGGTTTGGGTTAAGCCTTCAAAGATGCCATAACTCCGCTCCTGTAGCCGCTCATCGATCTCGATCTTGTGGCCGGTGACGGCGGCGATGTGGCGCGTCGTTTCGATCACGCGGCCCAAATGGCTGGCATACAAGGCGGTAAATCCTTCATGCTGCAAGCGTACGCCAACAGCTTTGGCCTGCAAAATCCCCCGTTCGGTTAGCGGACTATCGCCTTTGCCCTGGATGCGCCCTTCAGCGTTCCACTGGGTTTCGCCATGACGGACCAGAATCAATTCGGTTTTTTGCATTTGATTTTCTCTGGGTTATGGACAAATGCGCGATTGCGATAGATTGCCTGTTGCCACAACCGCGCCTTTGCTTGGTTAATCCAGTACGCTGAGCGGATCTTCCAGATAGGCGACCAGCGTCTGCAAGAATTGCGCGGCGCGTGCCCCATCCACAATCCGATGATCACACGAGAGCGTGAGGGTCAACATGGGTTGGACCGCCGGTTGCCCATTGACCGGTACAACGCGATCAACAATCGCGCCGACCGCCAGAATCGCGGCCTGGGGTGGATTGACAATCGCATTAAAGCGTTCGACGCCAAACATGCCCAGATTGCTAATGGTAAAGGTGCCATTCGCCATATCGGCCGGCGCGAGTTTGCCGGCTTGGGCTTTTTCTACCAACGCAATGCGCCGCTCGGCAATGGCGGCCAACCCCAACTGATCGGCCCCTGCCACCACGGGCACCAGCAAGCCATCTTCGACGGCGACGGCCAACCCAATGTTGATGGCGCGGTTGGCAATAATCTGCTCGTTCTGCCAACTGGCATTGACACGCGGATGCTTGCGTAGCGTGGCTGCTACCAGTTTGACCAGCAGATCGGTATAGGTGCTCTTGACGCTGGTGCGGCTTTGCAATGCCTTGCGCCACTGGACGACCTGCGTCATATTGACATCGCGCTCCAGGTAGAAATGGGGCACGGTGGTCCAACTCTGTTGCAGCCGCTGCGCCATAATGCGCCAGGCGCGGCTCATGGGGACTGCTGTTGTCTCTGTGGAATCGGGCGCGGTGCTGCTGATTTCGGTGGCGGGTGCGACCCCAACCACAGCTTGTGCGCGCGCCGTGGCGGCGGCCAACACGTCCTCGGTGATCACAGCACCCTCTGGGCCGCTGCCATTGATGGTTGCCAGTGCCACTCCCTGTTCCTGGGCCAAGCGGCGCGCCTTGGGCGAAGCGAGGATTTTACCCAGGACAACCGGTTGGCTGGCGCTTTCGCGTGCAGCAAGATAGGCCAGCACATCTTCTTTTTGAATGCGCTCGCCACTGGCCCGTACTTGGCTCAGATCCACCTGATGTTCGGCGGCAATGCGCGCTGCCACAGGCGTGGGGGCCAACAACACAGGTACGGCCACCGTGGGCTGCGCTGCTGCGATCGGCGGCGTGATCGAGGGCGTCGCGGATGCGCTGGTTGCTGATTGGGCCGCTTTTTTGGGCGTGGGTAAGATTTCACCCGGTGCCAGCAACCAGGCAATGACTTGGCCGACGGGCGCCTCTTCCCCTTCTTGCAGCGTGATGCCTTGCAGCGTACCCGTCACCGGCGCTTCGATTTCGACATCGGTTTTATCGGTGGCGACGGTCATGAGCAACTCGCCTTTGTTGACCATTTCGCCTTCCCGTTTATGCCAGTTTAACAACGTGCCTGTCTCTTGTGCCATACCGAGCGCGGGCATAATCACTTCCTTGGCCAAGGTTATTTCTCCTTACTGATTGTTTGTGTAATATTTGTCTAATTTTTGAAAACACTGTTCTGTGCTTGTCGTGGTCATCTGTGTATGCTATACTTTCCAGCTAACAGTATGGAAATCAAGCTTACAAAATAAAGGATATTTTTGCAAAGGAGAAAGCTTTCCTCTGAAAAGTTTGCAATTGCCATGAATTTCTATGTAAGGTCATAATAGACCTTATTCCGATTTAATTTTGTGCATTCGTAGGTGCGGTTTGTAACCGCACAAATCTGGTTTGATCCGGATTGTGCGGTTACAAACCGTACCTACCAGAACCACCCTACCCTGTTTTGTCGCCCAAAGAACAAATCGGAATAATCTCTAATGAATAAACCATTTAAAGGTGTACAAATCCCCGCAATTTCACTGAGAGCCATTGTACCACTTTCAAGGGTAATCTATATAAGGCAGCGATTACGTATCTGCTGCGGCTCTGTCGAAGAGGACAGCTTCTGCGTAGTACGCCAACGTTAAATTGGTGTTGAATTCATGCAGAGCAGCAGGTGATGCAATTTAACATTGGCGTAGTAGATAGCTCTATTGTTTTCAAATAGCGTAAAGTGTAATGACGCGAAACGCTCTTCTAATGACTTATTTTCCTTCACCTACGTATGAAGAAGTCACCGATCCCAAGGTGCAAGCCGTTTACGATGAAATTAAGGCTGAACTGGGCTTTGGCATTGTGCCGAATCTGTTTAAGTCAATGGCGATTCGCCCCAATTTCCTCGCCGCCCAATGGCAACACTTTCGCACAACCGTCCTCCAAGGTGTATTGCCGCGCACCCGCAAAGAGATGATTGGCGTCGCTATTTCGCAAACCAATCATAGTGAATATGCCCTGCGCGTGTATCTGCACAGCCTTTCGGCGCTGGGTATTAGCGAAGAGGTGCTCCATTATTGGTAACCGATCCGGCCAACTGCCCACTGCCCGAGCGTCAGAAACAGGCAATCCTTTTTGGGTTGCGCGTTGCGACGCAACCGCAGAACGTAACCCACGAAGATTATGCCCGGCTGCAGACTTTGGGCTTGAGTGAGACCGAGCTCTTTGAAATTGTGGCTACGGCCAACCTGTTTACGGGTGTTAATCAATATACAGATGCCATTGCCCTAGAGATTGATCAATTGTGACACAAACGCTCCAACAAGCGCCGCTGGGCGATCCCCCGCGCGGCGATCGTGCGCTATCACTCTCGATCCAGCTCGAAGCGCGCTCTGGCCGCATTAATGCCGTGAATGAAATTGCGGCGACTATGAATCGCTCCTTAAAACTGGACGATATTCTACTGGTGATCAAGCAGCAGGCCAAATGGTTGCTCGATTTCCATTATTGTACTATTTGTCTGTGTGGGGATGACAGTACACAGCAGACCATTCTTCTATTTGGCGAAGCCCACCAAGAGCAGACTCTCACCGAATCCACTACGATTCTTGATCGCGTCATCGCGACAAAGCAGCCACAGCTAATCCAAGGTCGCCAACTTGCCTCTTCCTCGTCGCTCTTGGTTAGCCATGCCCATTGAAAGCGAGAATCGCATTTGGGGGGCGATTGTCTTTGGGACCATTCATGTCCAGCACTATTCACAGGAAGATCTGCGGATCGCACATCTATTGGTCATGCAGTTGGCCAATGCTATCCGCAATGCCCATCGTTTTGCCGAGGTCAACCGCCTCTATGCCGAGCTTGAACATACCTATGGCAACCTGCGCCGCTCGGAGCAGCTGCGCGATGATATGATGCGCATGGTCGTCCACGACTTGCGTAACCCGCTGAATGTGATCAACATGAGCCTGGACTTGCTAGATATGAAAGGCCAAGCTGATCTCAATCGTATTACCGATCGGGCCAAGCGCACCAGTCGCCACATGTTCAACCTGATCAACGACCTGCTGGATTTGGGCAAGTTGGAAAGTGATGAGTTTCATCTGGATCTATCACTGATCGACTTTCACCAGCTGTTACCTTCACTCCTGGATGACTGGCGTATACGTGCCACCGCTGAAGAGAAAACATTGCTCATGCAGTTGCCCGCCGACTTGCCCACCCTCTCGGCGGATCTACGCTTGCTGCAGCGCGTGATCGACAATTTGATCGGCAACGCCTTTAAGTATACAGCGCGCCAGGCCACCATTGAAGTGGGCGTAACGATTACAGACGAGTTGTTTCAACTTTATGTGCGCGATAATGGTATGGGCATTTCGCCGGACTTTCAAGAACGTATTTTCGATAAATTTGTCCAGGTGACGGACAGCACCGGCAAAGCTGCCAAACCAGGCTTTGGCTTGGGATTGACATTTTGTAAGTTGGTTGTCCAGGCCCATGGCGGCCGCATCTGGGTCGAGTCCGCGTTGCAACAGGGTAGCACCTTCTTCTTTACAATACCCCGCGCAGCTAGTGTACCATAACCGAAATTATGCGGGCTTCGACCGTAATAAAGACTTTAGGCTAATCCAAAAAATAAGTAGCCGTAGGGGCACGCGGTGTGGCGGATGAAAGTCACGCCACAACCGAAGATTTCTCCCGCCACACCGCGTGCCCCCTACCGCGCGCGCGTATCGTTTATTTTTTGGAGTGGCCTTAGCCTTTGTGGAATTGGGGAAAGACTAAAGTCTTTACTACTGATACGCATAGTTGGAAAAATCACCATCCACCCCAGCCCAAAGGCGTGTGGCTTTAGCCCCGGACGAGCATCCCCAATCACTGATTTCCCGCTGTCTCTTACCGCCTGCCGCACAGACTTTTCGCCATTTCGACAACTTTTTCGACCGTCGGCACGGTGAGATCTTCCAGCACTGGCGAAAAGGGAATGGGCACATTCATGGCACCCATACGCTTGACCGGCGCGTCGAGGTAATAAAAGGCCCCGTCGGCAATCACCGAGGCGATCTCGGCGGTGGCACCATATTGCTCGTAGCCTTCATCGATAACGATGGCGCGGCTTGTCTTTTTGGCCGATTCGACCAAGGCCTGTTTGTCCAACGGCACGGTGGTGCGTGGATCGACGACTTCGGCGCTAATGCCCAATTCGGCTAATTTCTCGGCGGCTTCCAACGCAATATGCACCATGCTGCTCGTGCCCACCAGGGTAATGTCCGTACCCACGCGCTTGATATCGGCCACGCCAAAGGGAATCGTATAGTCGCCTTCGGGCACCGGCCCTTTCAGCGTGTACATCATCTTATCTTCAAAGATGGCAATCGGATTGTCGTCGCGGATGGCAGTTTTCCACAGCCCCTTGGCATCGTAGGGGGTGGCAGGCACGGCGACTTTGAGCCCAGGAATATGGCTGAGCAGGGCATGAAGTGACTGTGAATGTTGGGCTGCCGAGCGGCGCGTGGCCCCCATGGTCGTGCGCAATACCATAGGCACCTT
>DAOTTR010000445.1:0-15912 GCA_034437715.1 Caldilineaceae bacterium | reverse complement strand
CGCGCGCGCATTTGCGGCAAAATGGCGTGGATCGTATTGAAAACACCTGTGTTATTTACATTCATCAGGTAATCCCAAGATTCTGGCTTGATCTCATCCATGCGGCGCGCCACAATGTTCACCCCGGCATTGTTGACCAAGATGTCGATCTGGCCCAACACGCCGTTGGCCCACGCCACCAAAGCTGTTGTCTGGTCGCGATCGCCCACATCGGCCACATAGTACTGCACCGGATGAGCCCCGGTTGCCAAGGTACAGGTTTCTTGCAATTTTACTTCACGCCGCCCCGTAATCACGACCTTTGCCCCAGCAGCGGCAAACGCAATGGCAACAGCGCGCCCTACCCCTGTGCCACCACCTGTTACTAGCGCTGTTTTTCCATCTAATTGCACACGCTGCTCCCACTCTATGCTTGACTCGGTTTGAAAATGTTTAGGCTATTCCAAAAAATAATGATCCATTCGCTCGGATGGAATCCGTTGCTGACAGCGAGAAACGGCCTCAGCCGTTGGATATTTATTTATTCAAAATGGCCTTAAAACCCAACCCTCACCCAACCTCACCCAGTTTGGGGCTAACCTTTACCCACAAGGTGGCAGTAGGCAAGGCGTGCCGGGGACGGCCTAGCGGCATGACGGCACTACGCTCTGTTTTTGGGCCGTCCCCGGCACGCTCGCGCCCCTGGTACCCAAAGATGTGGGTAAAGGGTAGTAGCAGGGGCTGTCTACCCAGCGATTGATCAGCTTACTGGGGCAGCCAAGCGCGCCAGGTTGCTTCATTGGCGTCGATCCAGGCTTGGGCTGCTTCATCCACTGCCTGACCTTCTAGCTCGACAGCCGCGATCATGCCAATTTGATCTTCGGTCGTATAGTTCATATTTTTCAGCAAGGTATAGGCTTCTGGAGCCGCCGCTTGCAGACCGGGCCAGAAGATTTTGAAGAGATTATCCGAAGGATAGTCACAAGCGACACCGCCATCGGCGGCAGTGGCGTAGCATTCAGCGCTATATTCGGGCAACGCAACGCGGGTTAAGTCATATTTGGCATGAATCGAATGGGGCGTCCAAAAATAGAAGAGAATCGGCTCTTGGCGATTATACGCCGCATCTAGGCCAGAGAGAATCGCTTCTTCCGAGCCACCCTGGACAATCTGCAAGTTGAGGCCGAGATTCTCAATAATGTCGGCTTCATAGGTCACCCAGCTTGGATCGCCAAAGAGTAACTGGCCCTTGTCACCCGTTTCGGCGGTGGCAAAGAGCGCGGCATTTTCTGGATTCGCCAACCCTTCGGCAGTTGCCAGATCCGGGTGTTCTGTCAGCAGATAGGTGGGCATGTACCAACCAATGCGCCCAACGGGACCAAGCAAGCCACCATCCTCGACTAACTTTTGCTTTTCAATGTATTCCGCCACATTCGCTATGTGCCCGGAAGGCCATACTTCTAGGCTCGCATGCAGATCGCCTTCGGCCAATGCTGCCCATTGGGCTTGTTCGGCCAGCGGCACTTCTTCAACAGAATAGCCCAATTCGTTTTCCAACAAAATCCGCGCAACAGCCACATTCAATTCCGACGCCGACCAAGGATTGACGGCGAGCTTAATCGCGATTTTTTCTGTGGTGGTTTCTGCGCTGCTTGCGGGCACGGCAGCCGGCGCGGCTGGTGCCACACAGGCACCAAGCGTAATTAGCAGCAATGTCAGTAACAAGAGTGAACGGGCAAAAGATTGCACTTTGTTCATTAACTTCTCCTCTGTGTATATGGGTATATAGTGTTATGTAGATGGTGTGTCCATGTCTGGGATAATCATGGTGATCTGTCAACCGCGCGCCATACCAAGCTTATTTACAGTTTGACCTTCTGCTAACCTAGTGCTATACTCGGTGCATTCAGACCATTCCCCTACATTCGGTTGACTATTTGTATACTCGCAAACGGTTTCGATGGGTGACGATTTCGATTGGTAGGGATTGTTGTCAGATGTTTCATAATCTACCCTAATTTTATACGCAACACCACCTTGGATCAAATTGCCGTCATGATTGCCATCGTGACCTTTGTTTGACAGAGGCTTACACAGCCAGCAACTGCGCATTCGGTCTAAGCCTCCTTCACAGTATACGCTACAAAATAGCCGCTTTGCCCAAATAACAGCCCTTGTCTTGTTCATATAAGCGGAATCAATCGTAGAGCGGCCAGAACATGCTTGTTCAAACCGTTTCCCGTAATGGCCTTTTAGTATAAACCATAAAAGTAGCTGATGCACACCTATGTAAAGCTTTTTAAACATCGCCATGCCACGCGCGCTGTGGCAAAGGTAGCCGACTCATCATCATGAAACCGTTACTCGCTCGGTTCATTCGATACCCTGTCGCAACCGTATTCACGCTGCTTGCGCTGCTCATTAGCTGCCAGCAAGCCGCATTGACGCCGCAGCCAGATGCCGTTACTACACCAAGTACGCCAATGCCGGTTGCAGCCGGTTGTGGGCGCGGTGCGCTAGGCAATGCAACGGAAGTCGTGATTGGCGTAATTTATCCCCTATCCCAACAAAGCACAATGCGCGCCGGCTTTGCGATGCAGGCGGCAACCAATCTGGCGGTGACAGCGATCAATGAGCGTGGCGGGATTGACGGCAAACCGGTGCGCATCATCGTCTACGATTCCGCCAGCTCGCCGGCGCAAGGCACGCACTTTGCCGAACGTTTGGCCACCATCGATTGTGCCGCGGCGATTGTCGGTATTTTTCATAGTGATGTGGCGTTGGCCGTCAAAGAAGTAGCCGTACGCTACCACATTCCCGTCATTTTTGCCGAGCCCTATGCCGATGAGATCACAACCGATCATGCGCCAGAGATTTTTCGGATTGCCCCCACCCGCACGATGATCGCACAGATGATGGCGGAATGGCTATCCGAAGTGGGTGACTATAATAATGATGGAGAATTACTAGCCGTTTTACTGGTCGAAAATAGTCGCTATGGCAACACGCGGGCGGAATTAGCCCAGCAGTGGCTGCCCTTCTATGGCATCAAACCAGAAATTTTTACCATTGATCTGCCAACGACTGATTTTTCGCCGATGATTGCGCGCATTGCGGCCCTGGATAAATTACCCGATGCGATCTTTATTTATTTACACAATGGCGATAATTTGTTACTCCAGCAACAATTACTGGCAGCAGGAATGGGGCCCGAAAGTAGCACCTTGCTTGTGACTACGTCCGGCGCACTCGATGAGACAAAATTCTGGGCGCAAGTGCCAGGGGGCGTCTATACGATTGTCGCACAGATTGGCCCCTGGTATACGACAGTGACCGAAATGGGTCAACAATTCGCCGATGTCTACCAACAGCATTTTAATCGCTGGCCAGAAGGGATAGCCTTTGAGGCCTATGATGTCATGTGGCTGATCACCGATGCCATTCAACGCGCCCAAAGCCTGGAGGCCGACGCCATCATTCGCGCGCTGGAGACGACGGATATCGAGTTGGCTTCTGGTCATTATACCTTTCCCTATGGCTCAACCAACCCGCCCGATGGGGAAAGTGTCCCCAATTATATGTGGCACCAGTGGCCCGTGCCCCAGTTGCTCTATCTCCAATACACCGAGACAGGACAGACAGCGCGCGATGCCGCGGTCATCTGGCCACCGACTTATCAAACCGTAGAAGGCCCGCTGTTGCCCGAACTCAGCGAGCGCCGCGCTCCCTAAAAGCTGCGGTCAACCCGTTAGGGGCGCAGATAGAGATACCAATAGGGTTGCGCCGGAAAGATGCCTTTCCAGCGTTCGTCCCAAGTAAAAGCCGCCGGTTGCGCTACCTGCCGCAGCCGCTTATCAATCTGCTGCAAGGTTGTTTGTAACGCTTCGGGCAATTGATAGTTCAATAGTTTCAACGCCTCTTCAATACGTTGGCGATTGCGCATCTCAAATGGGAATTCTACGCGACAGCGCTGTCGATCCGCCATACAATCATCCAGAAACCATTTAAGGCTATCCAGCCGCGCCTTGATCTCGCGCTGCAAGCGTTCGAGGAAACGGCCACGCAGGCTGTTGATCGTGGCATCAGCACTTGCCTGAACCGTATCCAAGCGCGTTTGATCGGTTGACGAGAGCGTAGTACGTTCGCCTTGTAGACGATGCAGACGGGTCAACAGATCGGCACCCGTCATCTGCAAAATTTGGTCGCCTTCGGGCGTGCGTACGGTAATTGTACGATAGAGATCGTTGCCGACAATATAATCTTCAAGCTCACTTGCCATCGCTTCCACAATCAAGAGATCTGTGGTCGGATCCTGCGCCATCAACACACTGGTCTTTGTCATGATTTTCCTCGTCTTTCCTGTCCTTCTCTTCTGTGTCTGATCAATCGTTGACTAACTCCCAGCTACCAATTCAGCTGTGTCCAACCAAAGCGTTACAGGACCATCATTCACCAGGGCAACCGCCATATGCGTCTGAAAAACGCCGCGCTGTACAGGAATAGCCTGCTCGGCCAGCAGGTCACAAAAGCGTGCATAGAGTTGCACGGCTTGCGCTGGTCGCGCCGCCTCGCTAAAGCTAGGGCGACGACCTTTGCACACATCACCGTAAAGCGTGAACTGGCTCACCACCAGGGCCGCGCCAGCCACATCGGCCAAGCCCAGGTTGAGCTTGCCTTCCCCATCTTCAAAGATACGCAACCCCGCAATTTTACGCGCCAGATAAAGCGCTTCCGCTTCCCCATCCTGCTGGCTCACCCCCAAGAGAATCAGAAAGCCGCGCTCAATGGCACCCACAACCGCACCCTCAACCGTCACACTCGCTTGGCTTACCCGTTGCACCACTGCGCGCACGCCAGTCTCCTCACCAGTTTGACAAATAGAACAAATGTTCCTATAATACAATTGTGCTCATCGCCGCGATCTATTCAAGCACAGCCACAACAACTCTTCTGTAAGAGTTCAATCATTACGGCCTATCTGATTCTATCAATTGAGCAGGCAGTTTGATCAACCCTTGATCAACCGGGGCCAACGTAGGTAGCAATTGTAGCACGACAACGTTAAATTTCATCACCTGCTGCTAAATGAATTCAGAGCCTGGTATAGAAAACGTGTTTAAACACGTTTGCCGTCGCAGGTGTTGAATTCATTCAACACGAATTTAACGTTGTCGTAGTAGGTAGCAATCGTAGGTAGCAATTGTCAGCAAAATGGGGCGCAACTCTATGAATTTTAAAGTAGCACCGGATGCCTATCAAAAATTATCCTTGCTCGACAGCGCGCTTGACTTTGAACCGGCGGGCGGCCAACCCATGACCGAAAGCCCACGTACCCCTCATACGCTGCCGACAGCGCGGCAAGAAGAGGGCAGTCGCGTGCCCAAGGCCTTGCCCTGTATCTCGGAAGTTAGCACGCCGACCGGCAAAAAACCCATTCTCAAGGCCATGATCACCACGGCCTGCGAACGCAACTGCTTCTATTGCCCATTTCGCGCCGGCCGCAACAAAACCCAGCGCATTACCTTCACGCCGGACGAACTAGCCAGTTCCTTTCATACCATGCAGCGCGCCCAGGTGGTGGATGGCTTGTTTCTCTCCTCTGGCATCATCAAGGGCAGTGTCACGACCCAGGACAAGATTATCGACGCCGCCGAAATTTTACGCCACAAATATCATTATCAAGGCTATATTCATCTGAAGATTATGCCCAGCGCCGAGTATGATCAAATTCACCGGGCCATGCAACTGGCCAACCGCGTCTCGGTCAATCTGGAGGGGGCCAATGAAGCGCGTCTGCGCCAGTTGGCCCCCAAAAAAGATTATTGGGGAGAGTTGTTTCAACGCCTACAATGGATCAGCCAACTGCGCGCCCAGGAGCAACTGCGCGCCAGTGTCGTCACCCAATTTGTGGTGGGTGCCGTGGGCGACACCGATGTCGAGCTGCTAGAAACCAGCGAAAAACTCTATCATCAACTGCATTTACAGCGCACCTACTACATGGCCTTTTCACCCGTCAGCCAAACGCCCTTTGCGGAACTATCGGCCACACCCAAGCAGCGTGAGCACCGGCTCTATCAGGCGAGTTTTCTACTGCGCGATTATGGCTGGGACTTTGAGGATCTCGATTTTCAACGCGATGGCAATCTCAGCCTGGAAGTTGATCCCAAAACCGCGTGGGCCACCACCAACCTGCAACATGCACCCGTCGAAATCAACCGCGCCAGCCGCGCCGAATTACTGCGTGTGCCCGGCATTGGCCCCAAAAGCGCCGATGCGATTGTCGCAGCGCGGCACCAGAACAAAATCACCGACATTTCCCACCTGCGCGCCGCCGGCGTACGCGACGCCGAACGCGCCATGCCCTACATTCTGCTCAACGGCCACCGGCCAGCCCAACAACTTTCCCTCTTCGCCACTTAAAAGAAGATGAGCCACGAAGAGACGCAAAGGATTAGCTTTTCTTCGTAGCCTTCGTAGATTATGCTTGTTGGAAGGCGGCAGCCAAACGCATGGGCAACCCTGGTTCTACCCACAGTGCGCCATCAATTTGTAGCGCACCCACGCCGGGAATGTTTAGCGCCGTTTGGGCCTGTTCCTGGGTATGAATGCCACCGCAGGCAATCAGCGCAGCCGGCAGGGCTAGCCGGCTCACCGCCACTAGTTCCGCCAGCATCAAATTAAAGGTCAACGGGCCATGCAGCGCGCCCTGCACCAGTATACCAGCCGCGTCAGCCGCGGTGCGCATTGCCGCGCCCAGTGGCGGCTGTCCCACCACCACGCCAACCGCGCCGGCAGCCACAGCGACCGGTGCCAGCAACGCAGCGCTGGCAAGCGGCAACTTGACCCACAGCGGCAGATCAATCACCTGACCAGCCGTCTGTACCGCGCGTCGGACGGTTTCTACCTCTGCGCCAGACGCAAAGAGCAGTTCTATACCCACTATCGCCTCGATTGTTGCTAGCTGCTCCAATACAAAAGCAAGCGATTGGGGATGGGTCTCGGCCACTTGCACAATCACAGGGGTGCCGAGGCGTGTCCATAACCGCGCAAAGCGCTTGATCACATCGTTTACCCCGCGATGCTGCAAGCCGGTTGCCAGGACAAAGCCACCGGCGACCTCGGCCATGCGCGGCGGGGCAGCCCCCGCCCCGCTGTGGCGCAGTAGCGGCCCGATCACTACCGCGCCCAGTTGCTTGACATCCAGCCCCGGATGCAGCGCCTCGCCATAGCCAATCGTGCCCCCGGCCAGCAGCACGGGGTTTTTGACGGTCAAGCCTATTTTGTGGTGGGGCGCTACATCGATCATGACAACATCTTATCGTGGTGGGTTTGCCAGTTTACCTACAACCGGTACGGCACGCACGAATGCTGAATGCCGCACCAGCCTATCGATCAATTATTCAGGGCGGAAGGAACCAATGATCTGGTCAAAAATTGGTTCTTTAGCCGCTTGTTGATCGGCGGGGGCAACGAGCGTCATCACATAAATCTTATCGTTGGCAACCAACCCCACAACTTTGGCAAAGAGGGTGACATCCATCCCCACCGACGCCAAATTCGCCGTTGCGCTGCCGCGCACAGCCGGTAAATTATTCACCGTCGTCGCCGCGATTGCGCCAATAGTGACTTCACCCAAAGCGCTGAGGTTGCCTTCAATCGCCTCTTGCACCAAATCACGCGCAGATTCGGCGGTATAGCCCGGCGCGTCTATCACGCTGACGTTGAGAATGGTGGGAAAGCCGCCGAACATGGCCGACATCAGATCGGTGATATAAAACATACCGATCATTTGGCCTTCGGGACTTTCCAAAAATTCGTCCAACTGCGCAAGCTGTTCGCCCATGCCAAACATACCGGCGATGCTGCGAAATTGTGTCCCCTGCAAATCCAACGCAGTCCAGCCACTAGGTACCGCAAAGGAATAGGCCAGGCGTGGATCTTCCACCGGCGTAAAGCCACTGGGAATGGTGACCTGGGGGGTAGCCGCGGGAGCGGCTGCGGCGTCAACCACCTGGGTATCCTCTGCCGCTTCTGGCTCGGGGGTCGGGGTAGGCGTTGCCGTTGGTGGCGGTGTGGGGGTGAAGGTGGGCGTTGGCTCGGAAAAGCCCGGAATGCTCGGCAACATGCCCCCACAAGCCGTGGTTGCCAGCAACAATAGAATGCCTAGTTGAATTCCTACAGCGTTGCGTTTCAAGAGGATCATGCTTCTCTCCTTATGTTTTCTCATGTACGTTCACGATGACGTGATGGCGTAAATACCACGGCGGGCATTGGGTAGTTTTACCACTGCGCAGAACCGTGGATAAATTCCAGTCGGGATTTACGATTGCAGGGTTACGCCCACTTTACCAGAGGCGATCAGCGCGCAATAAAATAAAAAGCTCATCGGCCCGTTCCCGGTTTACGATGAGCCAACCCCCCGGAAATTTTTGGGCAAGAACGGGAAAACGCACAGCATTCGGCATAATCGCCGTGCCCAGCATTTCGCGAATATCGGCATTTTGCCAGATCTTGCCAAACATTTGCTTGGGGGTAAACCTGCCTTCTTCAGGCGCTAAAATTTCGGCGGGCGGAGGGATTGTATCACCATCTAGCCACGTCAGGTCAATTTCGACCCACTGTTGATCAAGATTGCGGACGACGAACATCTTATCCGTTTCATAGAGGTAGAGCATGTAGCCGCGTTCCAATTGCAGTAATTCCCCATCCCCTTGGACAATGCCACCGGTGGCACAGGCGAAATCCGCCAGCAATGCTTGACCAATCTGCTCGATATAGGGCTTGAGCACGCCGTCGGGGAAAAGACAGTCGTCGCCCAGGGGCAGGCTGTTCTCATCATCATTGGCCAGGACTGTACTCGGTAACGCTTGCCCTATCCCTCTGATCCACTGCCAGAGATCATTTGCCGAAATGCCCGTGAGCGAGAATGCCATAAACGCGCTAATGAGCACGAAGAGCAGCACCAAAACAATTCCTGATATTTTGCGTAACCGCTGATCCAGCGCACGGTCATAGTAAATATCCGGCGGCGTGGGCGGCGGTGTTGGGGCGGAAGTCGGTATCGGTTGCGCAGTCGGATCGATAGCCGCGGGAATCAAAATCGCCGTTTGACCAGAGGACGGGGGTGTTTTCTCAATCGCGACCAAACTCAGCGTCACGGTCGTATGCTGTTCCAGTTGTTCCGCGGTCATCGCCAAGTCAGCCGAATTTGCGCCCAGCGCAAAATCCGTGGCCATCTCGTCGGCGCTCTGGTAGCGATCATTGGGATCTTTGGCAAGGCTGCGCTGAAGCAACTGAATATGGTATTGGGAAAGTTGGCGGAGGAGTTCATCTTCAATCGTAACAGGATTATAGACGTGGGCGTGGAGCACTTGCACCGTCGAACCGATAAAGGGTTGCCGTCCTGTAATGCAGCGATAAAAGACTGCGCCCAAAGCATAGAGATCCGCGCGATGATCGATGTTGCGTCGGCCAAGGCATTGTTCAGGTGCCATAAAGGCGGGTGTGCCGACAGTACGCCCAGAATGGGTTAATTCTGGCACATCCAGCGCACGCGCAATGCCAAAATCGCTGAGGATCGGCACAAGCGGATAATCTAATGAATCCAAGACAATGTTGTGTGGTGTGCCCGCGCGCACGGTGCGCAACAAAATATTGCTGGGCTTGACATCGCGATGAATCACCCCACGTTTATGGGCATAGGCCAAGGCTTGTGCAATGGGCGCCAGGAGCATGGCACTTTCTTCGGCAGCTAACCGCCGCCGCGTTGCCAACAATGCCGCCAGATCGCCACCTTCCACCAATTCCATGGCAATGTAGGCGGTATCGCTGCCCGCTGCTACGCCGACGCGCAGGGTGCGCACAATATGTGGATGTTGTAATTTGGCGGCAGTCTGTGCCTCGTAACGAAAGCGGTTGTAGACTTTCTCATCGGCGCGATGCAGTAAAACTTTTAGCGCCACAGGGAAATCATCTACCATATCATAGGCTTGGTAGACTGTGGTCAGGCCACCGCGGCCTAAACGTTTCTGAATGTGGTAGCGCCCAATTTCGTGGCCGATCAACTCAACAAAACCTAGGCCGCCGTTGGCATCGCCTGGATCCTGGATTAGTTCACCCACTGAATTGCGTGCTCCAACCAATTGTGTAAAACACCTTGAATTGATAGCAATGGCTGCTCACTGCTTCCATCGATCGCCACTTGCCAGATCGCCCAGTCAGCGCCACTGCGATCACTGGCAAAAGCAACCCATTGACCATCCGGGCTGATCGTCGGTAAGCCATCCTGGGCAGGGTTGTTGGTTAAGCGTACTTCACTGCCATCCGCGACCCGCACGCGATATAAGTCCCAATTGTCACCCTCAAGCTGGCGCATAAAAACAACATACTGTCCATTCGGTGACCAGACGGGACGGCGATCACTGCCATTGGTTGTCAACTGCTTCAATTTTACACCATCATCCCTGGCCAACCAAAGTCCAGGATTATTGCCCGTGTTATCGGTGCCTTTATAGACGATGAGCGATTGACCGTCGCTCGTCAAGCCCCAGGCCGGATCTTCCCCGAAATCGATAAACTTGCTGCTATTCCGATCGGGCGGCGTGGTCATATAAACCCGTAGCCGTCGATCCCCTTCGCGATCGCTGGAAAAGACCAACCCATTGCCCACGGGTGCCCAACTAGGCGCGCTGCCACGCCCATCTTCAATAAAATTCGAAAGCCTGGGGAAAATCGCCTGTGGATTGAGTGGGCGAGTGAAATCATAGAGGCTCAATCCTTCTGAGTCACTACGCCGGCTGAAAAAGGCCATATATTGCCCATCCCTAGAAATTCCAGGCTGTGTGCCATTTTCCACCAGCAGCGTTGGCGTACGATTTGCCCCAGCCAAGGGCACGCGGTATATCTGGTATAGACCATTTTCTTGGGTAGAGTAGAACAATACGCCATTCTGTTCAGCGGGTAGCGGGCTGGGCGTAGCGCCCACAAGCAGCGGCTGGTTCGTGCATTGTTCGCCATATTCCTGCAAAGTCGCGCTATCTGTCTCCGTGCCCGCAATGGCCTCGGCGACGGTTAGATATTCCGCAGCCGAGCAGAAGGATTGGTCTAGCGCGAATTGGCCAGCATAGCTCTGATAGAGCGCGCTGAGGGCTTCGGCGGCGAGCGTCTTGGGTGGCCCAGCAGCATTGACATAACGCGCCGTGGCCCCACTCAATTTGTTGATCAGTTCATCAGTGCGCAAAACGAAGGCCGCATCAAAATAGGTGAGCGCGACTTCCGGACGGTTTTCTCGATTTTCTTGATTCGCAATGCCCACATAGGCATCAAAAAATACCTGCTCAACTGTCGTGGGGGTCACTGTTTCGCGCAACTGTGCCCAGAAGGGTGCGGCGGTATTGTTCAGCAAATTTTTCACGATCAGCTCGGCCTGCTCGTCTGGCTTCATCTGGATGACCTGGCTTAATGTTATATTGGCCTCTTGCTGCAAAATGGCACCGAACGCTTCGAGCGCACTACGGCGTGTCTCGCGCCAATCACGATATTGATAAAAATAAAGTACATCCTCCGTCCAAATGTTGCCTGTATCATAGCCATCGTAGGCAACCGTAATGACCATGGCGTTGGTAATCGCCGCCGTGGGCGAGAGGGGAGCCGAATTTGTTACACCCAGGCTACCCGTTAGCGCCGGCGAGGCGGCTATGCCGCCATTCGCCGATAGTTCAGCGAGGCTGGGCGTCGATTGCAGGGGTGTCGTTGGCGCGGCTAACGTTGTTGTCACCGGCAGAGCAGGTTGCACCAACGCTGCTGGTTCAGCCGTTTGCGTCAGCACATTGACCGCTGATTCAGGCCCTGTTATATTCCAGATGCTAAAATTGGGCAAGATACTAGCAAACGCCGTCAAGGCGAGCGCGATCAAGGCAATCGACAACAAGATGCCGCTGATCAAATAGATCCGATTGGTCGGCGCGCGGCGGCGTGCAGCGGGCGGGGTCGCGCGCGTCGGTTTGGCCTTGACAGGCGGTGTGGACTGAGTAGACCGTGTGGTGTTCCATGGCGTGCGCGCCGCAACATCGCTTGCCGCCGCAGCCGATTCAGCGCGCCCAAGCATTGGCTGCGGGCGCGCGCCATATTCAGATACACTCGGAATGAGGACGTGGGCCGTCTTCTTTTCCTGTTCGGGCTGGAGTGCAGCCAACAAAGGCAGGGTTACGGTGCCTTCTTCTGTCCGATTGCCCAGGGCAGAAACATGGCGGACAATGGCCGATAGATCATCAGCAAAGAGTGCCATGTCCCCATAGCGATCTTCAGGATTCTTTTGTAGGGCACGCTGCAAGATCGTGAGGATAATCGGTGGCAATGCCCGCGCAACGCCATCGGGAATCGTCAAGGCTTCGTAGACATGGGCATGTAAAATCTGGGTGGTTGCGCCCATAAAGGGGGGCCGGCCCACCAAGCAACGATAGAGCACAGTCGCCAGCGAATAAATATCGGCGCGCCCATCCAAATTACGCGTACCCGCACATTGTTCAGGCGACATATAGGCGGGCGTGCCAATCGTGCGGCCCGCCGTGGTTAATTCTGGCGCGTCAAGCGCGCGCGCGATGCCAAAGTCCGACAACAAGGGAATGATGGGGGTCACACTCGCAGCCAACTGAATACTATGGGGCGCACCGGGTGGGGTGTGACGCAACAGTATATTGCTAGGTTTGACATCGCGATGCACCACATGATGGCTGTGGGCATAGGCCAGGGCACGCGCCACCGGCTCTAGTAACAAACAACTATCCGCCACGCTCAGTTGATTTTGCCGCTCCAAAAGCGTCGCCAGACTGTCGCCGGCCACCAATTCCATGGCAATATAGGGAAAGCCATTAGGGACCTGGCCCACGCGCAGCGTCCGCACAATGTTCGGGTGTTCCAGCACACTCACGGTACGCGCCTCGACGCGGAACCGTTCGCGCAGAATATCATCAGCACCGGGTGCTAATATCTTCAGCGCGACTTCCTGATTGGATGTTACATCCACGGCACGATAAACCGAGGCCATTGCACCGCCACCGAGTCGTTCGATGACGCGATAGCTATCCAGGTATTGGTGAATCAGGTTATCACTCGTATGAAGCGTTTGGTTAGGCATTACTTCCGACTGACCCTGATGATCTTGACCCTGCGGATCCGACGCGTGATTCTCAGTGCTACCCATTGACGAGTCTATAGTGCGGTTGTGTTGAAAACAGGAGTTTTAGTGGTTCAATAACTCCTGTTTTCAAACAGAGCTCACTTTAGGCGCTTTCAAAGCAATAAGTATCCAGCGCTTGCCAAACAAAATCATGCGTAGGGGCGGCTTGCAGCCGCCCCGCGTTTGGCTCGCTACGAACGAGCGGCTGCAAGCCGCCCCTACTGCATACTTTATTCTTTGCAATGGCCTTAGGGCCTGTCCAGAAATAAAATAGTGAATTTACGTGATGTTACCCAAGTAAATCTGTCTAAAATCATCCATGTTATTCTTGGACAGACACTTAGAGACGAATCTAATAATCACTAATCTATTTGTAGATTACAAAAGACTTTGCCTGTTTGCCGCGATGCTGGTATATTGTGACATTATGATATACCATTATACACAGGGTCTTGCGGATTGAATATTCTTCGGGATTCAGATTTAGGGTAGCAAGCTTACATTTACTCACGCCAGATAATTCGTCCAGGTCCGATCATGATATTTCTTGTGTAGCTTGGATAGTAAATAGTAGCTGTGTACTAGACATATCGTTTTACACGCTCCTGTTGGGAAGAGAAGGCGAGTATACGATGCTTTATGATACGTATGACAACGCGAAAAGGTATTGTTGGGCAATCGTATAAAGCAGCGTACACCAAAAGGTGTTTTGGTGTATAGCAGATAGTATATAAAGTAGTGCGCCTAGTTGTGTCAAGGTCGCTCTGCAGGCTACGCCAAATAAAATTTGCACAATTTATGGTATAACACCGTACGACAATTGTACTGTATGTACTAGTACACGACGGCGTAAATAGACCAATGGTAGTCCAGTGAGACAGTAGGACAGTAGGACAGTAGACAGCCACTGACTCACTGTCCTACTGAACGACTGTCTTACTTAGGCCGCTCTGTACTAGTACAGTTGGGCGTAGATACCACGGCAGTTAATCAGGCACGTTACTCGTGTACATCATGGTAAAAATAGGGTACCTTATTTACGCCGGGATCTACTAGATTGTATGTACTAAATGAAATGTACGCTAAGCGTGTCAATAGAAACGGAATAAATGAATTGTGAGTCGATTTGGCAGACTGATTTGCACAAGTGGCCCCAGAGCCGGTGTTGAGTATGAATTGCTCGAGGATCTTACAACAGTTGGGCGGTCGGCTAGTTCCCATATTGTCCTGGAAGATCAATTTGCTTCCCGCCATCATGCCGAGATCCACCGTAGCGACAATGCCTATCAAGTCCATGATTTACAAAGCAAAAATAGTGTGTTGATTGATGGTGTACGCTTATCGGCTGGTGCAACGGTCTGGTTACAAGACGGCAGCGAAATTCAATTTGCTTCCACACGGTTTCGTTTCTATGACCCATCTGCCACAGTCACAGCCCCCTCCTTGATTGCCGTGCGCGAACCAGGCTTGCGCGTCGATATGAATACACGGCAGGTCTTTGTCGATGGCATCCTGCTCGACCCGCCATTGAGCACCAAACAATTTGATTTGCTCTGGTTTCTCTTCCAAAATCGTGGCCGCGTCGTCAGTAAAGATGAAATTGCCCAAGCCGTCTGGTCCGAACAAGATGGCGAAGTTTATGATGCCAATATCGACCGCATGATCAGCCGTGTGCGTAATCGCATTGAACCCGACAGCACCGACGAACCCCGCTTTATCGCCACCATCCGCGGCTATGGTTACCGGCTGGTTGCAGATTGGTAGAGACGCAAAATTTTGCGTCTCTACCAATCTGACAATTCTGCCCACAACGTCATTGAATGTTCTAGCGCACTCTGGGTTTCGGCATAGGCCTTGGTCAACTGCTGAATTTTCCCCAATTGTTGGGCATAGCTTGCCTGTTGTAGCGCGGCTTCTATCTCCACAAGCTTTTGCTCTAACTGATCGATTTCTGCCTCTTTATCGGCCAATGCGCGCTCACGTTTGCGCTCTTCGTTTTTGCTCTGCCGATTTTGGCCTTGAACTTGGCGGCCACTCGTGCGTTGTTCAGCGACAACGGCTTTGGCATCCACACGCGCCTGTTCACGCGCCGCCATATAGGCCGCATAGGTGTCTGGGAAGACGACCATGTGCCCATCGCGCAGTTCCCAGATTTGCGTAGCCAGCCGATCCACCAGATAGCGATCATGGGAGACCAGCAAAATCGTCCCTTCGTAGTGCTCCAGCACTTCCTGTAACACTTCCTGCGCCGGGATATCCAAATGGTTCGTCGGTTCGTCCAAGAGCAGGAAGTTGGCCCCTTCCATGGCCAACAGGGCCAGCGCCAGCCGCGCCCGTTCGCCACCACTCAACATATGCACCGGCTTAAAGACATCTTCGCCACGGAACAGATATTGGGCCAGATAGTTGCGCGCCTGGCCAATCGGAATGTTGCGAAAGTCGAGCAACGTCTCCATCACGCTACGTTGCGCGTTTAGCTTATCGTGGGCCTGGGCAAAATAGCCGACTTTCAGGCTGCTACCAAAGCGCAACTCCCCTTTGAGCGGCCTAATCTCCGACAACAAGGTGCGCAGAAAGGTCGTTTTACCCGTCCCGTTGGGACCAATCAACGCGGCGCACTCGCCGCGCGTCAATTCAATCGGATCGACGGTAAAGAGCAGATTGCCCGGATAGCCGATCTCCAATTTATCGCTGCGCAAAACTAGGTTACCACTGCGTAGATTGCTATGCAGGCGCATGGTGAGTTCGGGCGGACG
>DAOTTR010000444.1:0-4195 GCA_034437715.1 Caldilineaceae bacterium | reverse complement strand
ACAATCGACGCCTGCTTTGTGCCAATATTTTCAGGGGTGTAAAGCGGAATTACAGATGCGGTAAGCTTTTCTTTGATCTGTGTGACGAGGGCATGCGACTGGGCACCCATCCGGTCAATCTTGTTGACAAAGATGATCGTAGGAATGCCAAGCTGCATGAGGATGGCCATGAGGAATTTTGTTTGCGCTTGAATGCCTTCCACGGCTGAGATCACCAGGATCGCGCCATCCAGTACGCTGAAGGAACGCTCCACTTCTGCGATAAAGTCGGCATGACCAGGGGTATCAATCAGATTGATTTTTAGATCTTGGACAAAAAAGGAAACGACCGAGGCTTTGATCGTGATGCCTCTTCGTTTTTCCAGATCCAGCGAATCGGTCTGGGTATTGCCTTGATCGACGCGGCCAAGTTTATCAATGACCTTCGTTTCAAATAGGATGCGCTCAGTCAGGCTGGTCTTGCCGGCATCGACGTGCGCGACAATCCCGATATTTACTATGTTCATGCAGTAGAATCCTCTGTAGGCTGTCTTTGCTTATTTTAATCTCCATTTGTGTGTTGGTGAGTTGTGGATTGCTGGGTTGCCGCATAAGAATCCTCCTATTCTTTTATAGTAAAGTGATGGTGTCGCACCGTGTGAATGGCTATACCATATATGATGAACGCTCAGTTTGTCAAGCTAGCGCATGACGGTGACGGCGGAAATAAAGCCAGAGCGATTTGCCCCAATTCACGCGCTAGCAGTTGTAGGTCACGTTTGTAACGTGACAGAGTCGTTCCCTGCAAACCAGCCCCTTTGTCACCGCACGAGCGTCGTCGATCAAGGCTTGGCTCGCGCGCTGTTGCGGGCTTAGGCGCTTGCAAAGAAATAAGTATCCAGCGCTTGCCAAACAAAATCATGCGTAGGGGCGACTGCAAGCCGCCCCGCGTTTGGCTCGCTGAGAACGGGCGGCTGCAAGCCGCCCCTACTGGATACTTATTTCTTTGAAATGTCCTTAGACAGATTGTCACGTTGCAAACGTGACCTACAAAAACTGCTTTGTCCCTATGGGTTCATTTGCGCCGCTCTGTACTACATAAAAATTAGAGCAGATCTAGCTCGCGGGCACGATGGATGGCATGGGTGCGGTTGACGACCGCCAACTTGGCGAAGATATTGGCCACATGGCGCTTGGCCGTGGCCGGACTGATAATCAGTTTTTGCGCAATCCCCCCATTGGTCAACCCTGCCGCCAGGAGCGCTAACACTTCACGTTCTCGTTCGGTCAGCGGTTCGATGAGATTTTGCGGTGGTGCTTTGGGCGTTGAGCGCGGCATCTCTGCCGTGGCTGCTTGGGCCGGAAAGGCAGCGAGAAGATGGTCTATATAGGTCAGGGATGGATGGTCCTCTACCGTGGGTGGTTGGCGCAAAAGCCAAGCGCGCAGTTCCCCTAGCAAGGCGCGCATGGCTGGCCCTTCCTCCACGAACAGCCGCACATAGCCCTCCGGTTCGGCCAAGACGAGAGCGCGCTGCAAGGCAGTCAGCGCCTGTGCCGTGTGGCCTTGGGCGCGCAAGGCAAGGGCATCCAGGGCGAGATATTCCATCAAATCGCCGTGGCGCGCGCCCGCTTCTGCCCGGCCCATCAGACGCTGGAGCAGGGCATGGGCTGATTCTGCCCACTGTTTTTGCACAGTGTTTTGAACAGCGGCGATAGCGACTAGCGCGCGGGCCAACATGCCATACTCAAACTCGCGCGCATAAGGTAGGTCGTCATCGACCTGGAGCTGACGATCCGCGATCCACGCCTGGACATCAGCGCGCAAGCGGACTGCATCCGGTTGCGCCTGATCGAGCAGCAACAGCAGCCGGATGCGCTCGGCTTCGGATCGGGCGTAGGCCAATGGTTGAGCCGTTGCTGGGCGGACAGGACTGACCCTGGGCAGCAGTTGCTGGGCGGCGGCGGGCTGACCTTGCGCCACTTTGAGACGCGCCAATAGGCCATAGGCAGGCAGGAGATCCAGTACACCGCTCAGTGCATACAACTGCACGGCGCGCTCCAGGTGGTGTGCCGCTTCGTCGAGTTGATTGGCTTGATAGAGGACAGTGCCCAGTTGTAGATGGATAAAATGGGTGACCAACGCCGCGCCGCGGCCTTGCGCCACCTGAAAATCATGCGCCGTCGCCAACCCGTGGCGATAGAGTGCTTCTGCCCGCTGGCGTTGACCACGCGCCTGCGCAATGTCGCCCAGATCCCAAATGCCGCCCAGCGCCCCATAGAGACTTTTGATTTGGAGATTGAGCGGAATGGCCGCTTCATAGATGGGCGTGGCCGCCGCCAGCTCACCGCGCAAACGATAGCTGTCGGCCAGCGCAATGAGGGCGCTCCCGCGCGCGATCTGCATTGTGTCATCGTCAGCAGCCTGCCCTGGTGTTTGCGTGGCGATGGCTAATGCCTGTTGTGCGTATGTCATCGTCGCTGTCAAGTCGCCCAGCAGGCTTGCCACAAAGGCGCGCATGGTGGCGGCGTGCGCTGCCACAAACGGCGGGTGATCGGGCTGGGCCTCCATTTGTTGTAAAAGTGGCTCCACAGCCGCTGGTTGGCCAGCCCATAACAAGGCCCAAGCATAGGCAATATTCAAGCGCGGCTCGCCTTGGCAGATTGCCGCGGGTATCTGCGCGATCCAACGCAACAACTTGCCAATATTGGTCTCCAACACCATGTTTAACCCAATCGTAGCGAGTTGGCGTGCGGCCTGGTCAAACGCTTGGCCGGCCAAGGCATAGGCAATTGCCTCATCCCACAAGCCGGCTTGCTCGCACCAGGCGCTTGCTCGCTGGTAGAGGCGGGCCACCTGTTCCGGCTGCGTGCGCTGCAGGCGATGGCGCAACACCTCGGCAAACAGGTGATGATAGCGATACCAACGCCGTTGATCGTCCAAGGGCAGCAGAAAGAGGTTGGCGGCTTCCAACTCTTCTAGCCGCGTTTGACTGTTGAGCGTTGGGCTGGACGTTACCTGTAAAGCGTCACACAAGGGGGCGCATAGGCGCTCTAGCAGCGACGTGTGCAGCAAAAAGTCGCGGAGGTGGGGGGGCTGGCGATCAATCACTTCATCGGTCAGGTAATCGAGAATGTAACGATGGCTGCCCGTGAAGGCGCGGATAAACGCGCCCATATCGTCACAGCCTTGCATTGAAAGCGCCATCATTTGCAAGCCCGCAATCCACCCTTCGGTATGGCGTTCAAGGGCGGCGACATCCGCCGCTGCTAGCCGCAACCCCATCCCCCGATTGAGAAAGTCAGCGGTTTCATCCGGTCGAAAGCGCAAATCCGCGGCGCGCAGTTCGCCCAGTTGATGATGTGCCCGCAGCCTAGTAGATCCCGGCGTAAATAAGGTACCCTATTTTTACCATGATGTACACGAGTAACGTGCCTGATTAACTGCCGTGGTATCTACGCCCAACTGTACTAGCCAGCCGCCAGGGCGGATCGGCACGGGTGGTGATCACCAGATGTAGCGGGAGGGGCAGGTGATCGAGCAAGAAGGCGAGGGCATCGTGGATCGCCTGTGTTTCAATCACATGATAGTCGTCAAGCACGAAAACCACGGGCCGGTTGCTGCTGCGTAAGTCGTTGATCAGCCCTGTCATCAGCGTTTCCACCGCGGGCAACTGTGGTGCTTGTAACAGCAGCTCTGCAACTTGACCGAGCTGCGGTGCGACAGCCCCTAATGCCGCCATAAAATGCGCGAAAAAGCGCACTGGATCATTGTCACCTTCATCGAGCGCAAGCCAACAGCAGTCGGGCAGTTGGGCGTTGGCTTGGCGCTGGGCGAATTCGGCTTTGGCTACGTTGGCTTGGTTATCGGCATTCGGCTTGCCCAATGCCGCCAACCATTCGCTCACCAGCATGGTCTTACCAAAGCCGGCGGGTGCTGCGATCAGCGTCAATTGGCGTTGCAGCGCATCATTCAGCCGCGCCAGCAAATGTGGACGTGCCACCAGTGCTACGTTCCAGTGCGGCCTGTAGAATTTCGTCTGTAAAAGCATGTTCAGCATCGCCTAAGTATACTACAAACATTGCAAAATTAGGACACTGTTACCGAAAATTGCGGGATACAGATTGTCACGTTGCAAACGTGACCTACGGCAAACCATCACAACTTACGTTTTGGGGCAAAGCTATGGCGCAAGCAGGCAGATTTTGTTGACACTTC
>DAOTTR010000443.1:0-3106 GCA_034437715.1 Caldilineaceae bacterium | reverse complement strand
GAAGACAATTTCAAGCACAATATGACCATTTGCTTTGATACCCTTCTGCCGCAGTGGAACTATGTTGCTCGCCCTCTTCGATCACAAGTCGTTGGTTTTATTTAATCCGTATTCCTAAGGGTATGTCCAGAAATAATCTATTGAATTTACGTGATGTTACCCAAGTAAATCTGTCTAAAATCATCCATGTTATTCTTGGACAGACCCTTAGTGGGTGGTGTCGATGGCACCACTGCCATCATTCAAGTAGATCGTGATGTTACTGCTGCCTGTCACGATGTCAAGTGTACCATCACGATTGATATCACCGACGGCAAGACGTTCACAGAGTCCTTGCCCAATTGGCTGCGGGACCGTGGTAAACCCGGCCAAGCCACGGTTGATGCAAAGAGGCGGCGGATAGCCGCAGTGAAGCAGATCCAAATCGCCGTCGCCATCTAAATCGCCGAAAGCATAATCTTTACCTCCCAGAAAATGTGTGCCTAAATCAAGGAATGTCGTATCGAAGGGATTGCCTACTCCGTCGTTCAAATAGAGCCGGTTGTTCGAATCGCTCCCGTAGGGTTGTTGGCTCAGGGCTAAGTCCAGGTCGCCGTCGCTGTCAACATCACCCAATGCCCGGCTGGTTGACACAGTCAGGCTCCCAATCTTATAGGCTGTAGTATCAAAGGTGCCATCGCCGTCGTTAAGAAAAAGTTTGCTGACGTTGCCATAGCCCACAATCACAAAATCTAAATCGCCATCACCATCCATGTCACCCAGGAGACCCTCATGCCCCAGGCTCGTTCCAAAGGTATTCCCTACAAATTGACCCACACCACCGTTAGTTTTAGCCCGAAATTGCCAGACGGTAGGCGGCAGCAGCGCGAAGCCGTTGGTACTCTGTAAGCCACTCGCCGCGCTCACCTGGACTTGCTCGCCCGGTTTGAAGGGCTGATTGGGCGTAAAGGTAATCGTCGCACCGTTCGTGCTGTATCCCTGCAAACGCTGACCACTCTGCATGGCATGGATGGTAAGCGTACGTGTGTTGACGGTGGACAGATTGATTGGCTGGTTAAACGTGAGCGAAATAGGTGCCGCACCTGTAGCCGTGTGGATGTTCGCTGGAGGGACTACTGTCAGCAACTCTGGGGCATTTACATTCATCGTAAAAGCCGCCGCGCCGGCAAATGGGCTCGTGTTGCCGAGCGTGTCATAGGCCGCGACCGTCCAGGTGTAAACATCATTAGCAAGCGCTTCCACCACATAGGTAGTGGCGTTGCCCGCATCGGCCACAACCCCGTTGAAATCCACCTTGTAGCCGGCCAGATCGGCAGATGCGACCGCATTCCACGTCAGGGTGACGGATTGCATGTTGCTAATCGTGCTACCATGCGCTGGCGCAATCAGGCTAGGAGAAGCGGGCGGCGTCGTATCAATTGTCCATGTGTAGTCGGCAGGTGTCGCGTCAAACAGGCCAACGTTATCAATCGCGCGCGCTTTCAAGGTATGGGGGCCGTCGTTGAGATTCCCAGTGGTGAAGGGTACGTTACAATTGCTCCAAGCCCCGCCATCTAGCTGACATTCAAAGCCGGCCAACCCACTGCCCTCGCCATCCGTTATTTCGAAATTGAAAGTGGGCGTAGGGCTATTGCTCGGATCAGATGGCTTGTCGCTGATGAGGGTGTCTGGTGGCGTAACATCGACGATCACGTTCACGCTGCTGTTGGCGCTCGCGCCGTCGAGCAAGCCTGTGATCGCGGCCGTATTCACAAGGGTCACGTCGTTAGCAATCGCCGGGTCTATGATGCCGCGCACCTGGATCTCGCCACCACCGACAGGGACTTCCACAAACCATTCATAGTCCGCCGCGTCGGCTGGTGTTACCACAACCCCTGCGCTGATATCGTAGGTATGGCTCAACAACTGGCTGGGAATGAGATCGGTAATCAAGGCAGGGCCACCACTCTCGCCGACAGCAAAAGACAAGGTATAGGTAAGCGGATCGCCTGGTTTGAGATAGGCAACGCTAGCCGTCTTCTCTATGCTGATGGGCACAGATCGGACCGTACTACGGTAGAACGCCAGGAGATCACCTGTCACACCTGTGCCGGCAATGGCGACCGCGGCGAAAAGTGGCGGCGACGAAGTGAGCCACGCTGAGCCAGCAAAGCCATTCGGCAGATTTTCTTCTTGGGTCGTGATGCGCAGATATTGCCCAGGGTTGACAAAAGCCTCGCGTGTAAAGCCGTTACTATAGCGGAGTTGTATTTGCGCAGCCGCCTGACCGGCATTGAAGAACATCATAAAGCTGCTAAACGTGGGGTTAACGTTGGAGAGACTGGAATGCTGATAGTTTTTCACCAACAGCGGCAAGAAATGACTGGTGGCGTCTTGGTCAAAAGCCGTGAAGACGTAGCCGCTACCGGCAGAGCTATTTTGGATCTCGGCAACAGCGACTACAGGCTGATCGGCGGTGATGGTTGTGACCAATTGTGGGCTGTGCGACATCATGTACGTTATCGTGCGACTGCCGCGCGCGGGCAGAATGAATTGTGTGTTCTCAATGCCATCAGAGTTTGTAAGGGTGACGTTGGCAACTTGGTTGCTATTCGTGTTTTGTACAGTCACCGCGCTAGCGCCAGGCTGGGGAGGGATGAAGGGGATATAACTAGTCTGACCGCCAGTCGCTATCCCGTTGGTTGTCAGCAACGTAAGTCCACTGCTTCCGCCGAACTTGTAGTCAACGACGGCAATCGGTCCATTGGGCGAAGAAACGACCAGGGAACCGCTAAAGCCGTTGTTGAAGGAGCCCAAACCGGGATGCCACGCGGCATAGGCTGCGATTGTTGGCGCCTGCAGTTGCATGGCTTGAGTGCCATTTTGGGTATAAAAGTTCAGCGTAACATTAGTGAGCGCCACATTGGAAAGATTCTGGACGACGAGATTGCTGGTGAAGCCATTGGCCGCCATGGCAACTGAGGGCACGTGAGCAACCCAAGGCTAAAGGGCCCAGAGGGCACCCCGGCTTCCAAGGACAAGCCTTGGAACTTTTCGGTGGCCGAGCGACCAACTTCATCACTCGTATCTCCAACCGCGTAACTTTCCGTGGCTCCCACGGTAGTTG
>DAOTTR010000442.1:0-14431 GCA_034437715.1 Caldilineaceae bacterium | reverse complement strand
TCGGCGGTGGACTCGGGATAGAAGACGCCATCTGGTTTGCCGCGGTCAAAGCCAGCGTCTACTTCATAGGTGATCAGTTCGACGGCGTCGGTTGCCAGTTGGCGTTTGTTAAAGAGCTTGGCCAGCGGTTGCAGTTGGGTTTTGGTCAACATCTCGATTTCCTATGCTATTGATCGCCGCGCTTACCCCATCCTAGCCTTCCCTACTGCCAACTTGTAGGTAAAGGTTAGGCTAGGGAAAGGGACTGTTGGTCGTATCGCGGAAAAGACTTGTTATTTGTATTCGTTCAATTGCTGGCTTGGTAGGATCGATCCAGCAACTGGACCAGATGCACGACCTCGGCCTGTATGCCAGCCTTGCGCACGCCATAGATGATTTGCATGTGGCAGCCGGTATTGCTAGTGACCACAATCTCGGCCTGCGTGCCTTCAATGTCTTCCATCTTGGCATCGAGCACCTGATTGGCGGTTTCTGGCTGCATGATATTGTAGACACCGGCGCTGCCACAACACATATCCGGGCGCTGCAACTCGACCAGCGCGATGCCCGGAATGGCTTTGATCAGTTGGCGCGGCTGCTTGATCACCTTTTGGCCGTGGCGCAGATGGCAGGAATCCACATAGGTCACACGCTTGGCAACGGTGCCGGTTGGCGGATTGTGCAGATGCGTGGCCAGAAATTCGCTGACATCCTGGAGTTTGGCCACAAAGGCGCGCGCGCGCTCGGCATAGGCAGGGTCGTCAGCCAGCAGATGGGCATATTCCTTGAGCGTCGCGCCACAGCCACCCGCATTGTTGATGATCGCCACATAGTCGCGATCACTGTAGGCATCGACATTTTGCCGCGCCAGGTCGCGCGTCAGATCGCCCTCGCCGATGTGCAGCGCGGCCGCGCCACAACAAGTTTGGCTGCGCGGGAAATGCACTTCGTAACCGTTGCGCTGTAGCACGCGCACCGTAGCGGCGTTGACTTCGCCCAGAAAGGCATCCTGAATACAGCCAATCAGAAAGGCAACCTCGCCGCGTTTTTCGCCATGCGCGGGTGCTGGTTGCGTATAGTCAATTGTGCTGCTGGTGAGCGGTGGCAAGATGGCTTCCATGTTTTGCAACCCAGCGGGCAGAAAGTTGAGCTTGCGCACCAAGGCAGAAAGACCAAGTCCCTGATAGAGACGCAACAATCCGGCCATGGCACGCAGACGATTGCGATGGGGCAGCAATTGGCGCAGTGCCAGCCAGCGCATCAATTGTTCGCTGCGGCTTTGGGGTTGGGCGTCGGCAATGGCGGCGCGCGCCGTTTCAAAGAGTAAGCCATATTGCACGCCCGACGGGCAAGCCGTTTCACACGCGCGACAGCCCAAGCAGAGTTCAATATGTTCTTGAAACGCGCCGCCGGTATCAATGCGGCCATCGGCCGCGGCGCGCATCAGTTGAATGCGCCCGCGCGGGCTATCCATTTCTGTATGTACAATCGAATAGGTAGGGCAGGCGGGCAGACACAGGCCACAGTGGACACATTGATCCAGTAGCGTCGAAAATTCAGGTGATTGCAGAGAAGTTGTGGTCATAAATAGATCATAAATAGATATTGAGTCGCGTTAAATTTTATGGGTAATGGGGCACGTCGGTAAACAAAATCGGTAAACAAACAGGTATATCGTTGATTGGATGTTATTCGGCATAAGAAATCATGTGACGTACTGGTTATTCCGAACGCAGGTTATTATATCACAAGCTGTGTTCGGCGGATGGCGATTGTCCCTCTACTCGCTTTATTATCAAGTAATAATGGTCAACTCGCCAGTTGCCTGTCATCTCCATCTGTGCTACCATTTGGTTATCGCAACCTGCAAGGAGAGAACGAGATGAATTGCACCAATTGTAACACGTGGAACCCGGACGATAAAGAAGTTTGCTGGCGTTGTCAACATGAGTTGCCCAAGCCGCAACCCAAGCCGCAAAAGCGCAAGAACTTTGCGGGGCTACCGATTTGGGTGTGGGTCGCCTTTGTGCTTTTCTTCGTGGTCACATCCCTTGGTCAATGTATGATGAGTGGCGTACCAGCGGTTTGAGTGGCGAGCCGGTGCTCCCATGAATATGTCTGAAATTGCCGGGCGTCTGGTGGCGTGGTGGGCGATCCATCAGCGCGATCTGCCGTGGCGTATGGCACCGGCGGGCGAACGCGACAGCTACGCCGTTTGGATCAGCGAGATCATGCTGCAACAGACGCGCGTAGACACGGTGATCGACTATTTCCAGCGTTGGATGACCCACTTTCCCACCGTCGAAGCGCTGGCCGCCGCCGAGCAACAAGCCGTGCTCAAAGCGTGGGAAGGCTTGGGCTATTATGCGCGAGCGCGCAACCTGCACAAAGCCGCCCAGCAAATTGTGGCCGAACATGGCGGAACCTTCCCGCGTGACCGCCAAACCTTGCTGGGTTTGCCAGGGATTGGCGACTACACGGTTGGCGCAATTCTGAGCCTAGCCTACAACCAGCATGAGCCGATTCTGGATGGCAATGTCAAGCGCGTACTCAGTCGGCTGGCCGATATTGAAGCGCCAATTACCGAGACGGCGACGCTCAAACTGCTCTGGCGCTTGGCGACAGAATTGGTGGTTGCCGCACCCGCCGGTGCCGCCGGTGCCTGCAATGAAGCGCTCATGGAACTGGGCGCCCTCATCTGTGTACCCGCCAATCCGCGCTGTCTGATCTGCCCCGTCAACGAACTATGTCTGGCCGCGGCCCACGGCACACAACAGGAACGCCCCGTGATTCCAGCCAAAAAACCAACGCCCCATTACGATGTGGCTGCCGGGATTATCTGGCAGGGTGAACCCTATCAATCGCTGCTGCTGATTGCGCAACGGCCCCCCGAAGGTATGTTAGGTGGCCTGTGGGAATTCCCAGGTGGCAAACTAGAAGCCCAGGATGCCGATCTGCGCGCCTGTTTGCAGCGCGAGATCGCCGAAGAACTGGCCATGCAAATCACTGTCGGGGAACAACTCACCACAGTGCGCCACGCCTACACCCATTTTCGCATCACCCTCTATGCCTTCCACGCCCGCCACACTGCTGGCGAACCCCAATCCCTCGGCGTGGCCGACTGGCGCTGGGTGACCCTGGATGAGCTAGACGCCTTTCCCTTTCCAGTAACAGACCAGAAGATCATCGGGGCGCTGCGGGCCCAGGCTGGGAACAATAGTGTTATCTGATTGCTTTAGAACGTATACACTGACCAGACCCTACAGGTCTCTGATGGCGCGACCAATTTGCGTAAGTCCTATTCATGTTCCCGCAATAGATCATCCAACCAAATGGCGTCAGCCTCCGGCAATTTGGGCGGTGGCGGTGATCGATGATAGTCGATCAGGGTGGCATAGCCGGCGCGTTCATAGATAGCTGCCAATGCTGCACTCAGGTCCAAGGGCGCGTCAGGGTCTGGCGCTTGCAAAGGAACCGGAAGTAAGGGTAGGTTGTTTTGCAACTGAATCGGCCATACTTCCACGACAGGCCGCCGGTCGGCACGGCTCAACATCACGTAATAGGGGGCTTGCGGCACCGGTTCTTCTAGGGGGGGCCGTTGTCCGCCGCGTAGTAGGTCAATTTCCAGAAAATGGGCCGCTGATCGTAATAATTCGCGCCGCTTCCGTTGATATTCATGGTAGGTGTCATGGCTCGGTTGTTTGTTGACCGGGGAGAGGATTTCAATGGCGGTCACCAATTCAAGCGTTCCCGTTTTGCGTACTTCCACATTGATTAGACGCAAGGGTATTTCCATTTTGATGGTGCTGGTGGTTGGCGCAGATGGAATCGCTACCGCTGTCAAACGGCCTTGGCGCGAGGGTGGTTGTGGCTGCCAAATGCCGACATCTGGTCGCACACTTTGGGTTTTGGCAATTTCAATAACTTCATAAGTTACGCGCGGCGTTAGACGCGCAACATAGTGCGGTTGAATCGTCCGATTGAGTTGACTCTGGATTTCCATGGCAAGATTGCTATGGAAATCGCTCCATATCTCTGGATCTTCAATATATGGATCCATGCCAGGAAATGGCGACGGCATCTTGTTATCTCCTGTCTGCAATCATGTTCCACGCTGATGCTGTAGCGTTATTATAGCGCATATCCAGCCGATTTGATACTTTCAGAACCAGACCTGTAGGGTCTGCCAGACCCTACAGGTCTCTGATGGCGCGGGGTGCAATTCACTTTTTGGGAAGTGTGCCGGGGACGAGCGACAACCACACCGGTTTGAAATACTGCACCCCGCTCGTCCCCGGCACACGTTGCGCACGTGCTAAAATTTACCCTCAAATTGAAATATACCTGATGGCGCGAACAAAAAAATGGGGCGACCGCGGCGCAATGTGCGCAGCTCGAATACGCAAGAAGGCGCGGCCGCGCGCGACTTTGGCAGCCGTCTCTACAATGCCGTCTTCCGCGACAGCGTGCGCGATGCCCTGCGCCGTAGCCTGGACGCCGCCGCCAAGCCAGACCACGGCCTGCGCCTGCGTCTGCGCTTGGAAAATGCGCCAGTCTTGGCCGGTGTTCGCGAAGCGCTGACCGACGTTTTGGCCCAAAGCCGAATTGTCCAGATTGATCTTCCAGAGTGGAGTGAAACCGAGGATGATCCCTGGTTGCGCTTTGCAGGCATGTGGCAAGATTTGTCAGAAGAAGAATGGAGCCGGTTTCAAAGTGCTGTGACGGCGGCTCGACATGCCGCGAATCAAGAGACCCATGCCCTCCCGATTGATGCCACGAGTTGAGCATTATGCTCTATATCCTTGATACAGACCATATTTCTTTGCTACAGCGCAGCAATCCTGTCGGTGCGTAGGGGGTTTGTCATGCCGCAACTTGAACTAATCCTGCCAAGCTATTTGTCTGATGTTGATGACGTTGAATTTCGTTTCGATATTCAGCCTGCCGCGTGAGCCAGGTTTTGTAGATACTTGCCCATTCATCAAAGTCAAGCGTCCATTCATCGTCCTCTGGCTCTTCGCCATTGATATAGGCCGCATAGAGCGTTTCTGATCGGATCCCATACTTGCGCTCAAAATCGAGCAAATCTTCTTCTAGTGCATGGATATCAAGCAAAATATCGCGTAGACTCATATGGTATATCTCCTCACTGGTCATCCTTTGCCCTGCTGTAATTATATCACGCACAAGCGTGATCTGCCGAGGAGTGGATGAGCAGGTGATTACGTCTGGCATATCACCCGCTCACCGTCTATAAGTACGCATAGCAGTGACGCGCTTGACCAGCCCAGTAGGATCTCGCAGACCCTACTGGGCTTCTGCGCATCTATTCAAAGACCGTAATTTTGGTGCGGTTGCGCTCGACCCATTCCCAGTTGATCTGGACACCCAAACCCGGCCCTTGCGGCACGGGGATGTGGCCGTTGCTATCGACGGCTTCCAGCGAATCTTCATAGTCGATAAAGAGATTGGGATCGTGGCTGGCTGGCGCTTTGGGATGCAACAGCCCCATTTCGTAATAGTTGGTATTGCGGATGGCGGCCATGCACTGGCGTTGGGCCGGGCCGGGGCCGTGAAATTCAATGTCGATGCCCAGCGCCTCGCTGGCATGGGCCACCTTGATCACGCCGGTGATGCCATCATAGCCCACATCGCCGCGCACATAGTCGGTCGCCTCGGCGATCACAAAGTCGATATGCGGTTCTAGCGAGCGCGTATGCTCGGTTTGCAGCAGCGGCGTCTTGATGATCTGGCGCAATTTGCGATGGGCAAATTGGGAAATACCGCCATCACGGAAGGGATCTTCATACCAGAAGAATTGTTGCTCATCACACGCCCAGCCTACTTTGACGGTGTCGCCAAAGGTGTGATATTCACAGGCTGGATCGAGCATGAGATCCATTTTGCCGCCCACGCGCTTGCCCACGGCGTGGACATTGGCGATCTCCTGGCGGATCGGGGCGCGGCCCCACCCGTGGATCTTGAAGGCGGGATAGCCCAACGCCAAACATTGATCGGCGAAATCGGCATAGGCTTCGGGGGTAGAGAGGCCATCCGGTTGATGATCGCCATGATAGGTGCTGGCGTAGCAAGGCAGCGTTTCTTTGTAGCCGCCTAATAGTTTATAGATTGGCTGGTTGTAGAGCTTGCCCGCGATATCCCACAGAGCAATGTCGATGGGGGCCAGGCCAATATGGGCAACCTGGCGCAGCGAGCGGCGCACTTCAGTATAGATGCGTTCACGTTGCAGCGCGCTGTGACCTTTGATGAAGTGCCAGAAATTGGGCAATGTTGCGTAGTCGGTAGGGCTGCCACCGGCAAATTCACCGACGATGCCGACATCGGTAAAGACTTTGAGGATGCGCCCCGTCATGGTCAGTGTATTACCTGGCTCGTAGACCAGATTGAACCCATGATAATCTTTGCCCATGTTGGGCAGTTGCCACTGGTATTCGTGAATTTCAATGCGGGTAATTGTTGGGTCACCCATGGCCGGTCTCTCCTTTGGTTTGTCGCGTATGAAGCTGTTTTGTCCTACTTGGTGATCGTGGGCAGGTACAGTTTATTATTGATAGCTTCTTGATATCCAATCGATTTGGTAACACGCTTGCCGCTGCGGATCGTAATTTCTTCCAGCGTTTCACCGTGTATCGGATTGAATGGGAGCGAAGCCTGATCAATCGTGATTTGGTAGTTGCCGGCTTCGGGTAAGGGTGCAAAAATCGCAATGCCCGTGCCATTCGTCGTCGCCGCAAAGCGCTGGCCTGAAGGGGAAATCAGGGTGATGACAACCTGGGCAATGCCCGTTTCAACCAGATCCGGCAGATTGTTCTGATTAGTATCCTTATAGATGAAAATTTCGGCGGCTGTGGTGGGTGTTACCGCCACTGTAATCAAGGCTTCACCAATCGTTACATCGCCGTTGCTACCCGATACCACCCAAGTCACTGAATTGACAATATTGGCGGTGATGACTTTGGTCACCGAAACGGCGAACAACTGATCTACCTCGACCGTTTGCGTAAAAGTGTCATAGGTGCCATATAATTCATCGCTGATTTTGTGTTGCTGGAGCGCGATCCCGCCATTGTTGTGGATCAGATAGCAAAACACAACGCTGCTCCCGTAATCAACCGTAAGCGCGGTTGTGCCACCACACGCATCACTCGCCACGCTGGCCCGTGCAAGCAAGGCGAGCGAGACTGGCACCTGCACGGTTACAATGTCAGACGCGCTCACCTGCACGCCCGCTTCTGTGGCGCTCGTCCATGTCACAACACTGCTGCTGCTGTGTATGGCGGCTACCGTTTGGGTAATGGTGAAGGTGCCGCCGGGTGGCAAAGGGTGCCGTAGATTATCGGCCAGTATGCCCAGATTACTATCGATCACGGTTTGGATTGGCAACGTAATTGGGCTGGTATTTTTGAGCGCGTAACAGTAGAGCAAAGGTGTATGCAGTGCGACGCGCAGGTTCTTTTGCCCGCCACTACAGGTGGCAGAATTGGCGACTACTGTGCTATGCAGCGCAATCGTGGGGACGATGACGAGCGTCGCATCGCTGGCGCTGGCAACGAAGCTATCTTTCTTTGCCGTCCAGGTGGCATTGCTTGTGATCGTCTGCGTGGTCAAATCTGTGGCCGAAAGGTAGGCGGTGGCATCCGCTGTGCCGTAAGGGGTTAGCGTATAGGGATAATTTGTGGTCAATGCGCCCAGCTTCTCATCAACAAGGGTGTGTTCGGTCAGGGTCACGCTGCCGGTGTTGACAACAATATAACAATAGGTAACCGAGGTTATCGGCGCAACGATCAATTCGTGCAGTGTGCTGGCAAAGCAATCATCAATCTCTGTCCCCACCGTTTTTGTAAAAAAAATCGAAGCGCCTAGGTTGGGGACAATCAGCTTTTGTGCATTAAAGAGTCCGCGCAATTTGTGCTGCGGCAGGGGCAGGATGGTATAGGTGATCGGCGCGGCCACCGCTGCCTGATCTGTCGCGCGATTGTCGAGCTTGGGGTCAGCGGATAGGGCACGCGCCACCAGCGCTGTGCGATTAGATAAGAGCGTAGATGCGTGCAATAGGTGTGCTTGTGCGGATGTATTACTCATTGCCAGCCAAAACAGGACAAAACAGGTAAGGGCGAAGAGTGGAATGAGAAAGGCGCGTGTCAGTGTATGCAACATTGTAAATATTCTCCTTTCGGTGAACGGTGCTTTCGGAGGTTACCGCCACACTGCGCCGATAATCCAAGGATCAGATAGTGATAGAGATGCAGCGTAAATTTTGATGACTACCGCGTGTTACGCAACCGTCTTGAACTTGTGCTACCCATGCATTTTTGCGCTCGACATATCCCTGCTTCCATGAGTCGAAATCGTGCTACAATATTTAATTTTGAAAAATCGTAGGCACCCAAAAAGTTACTGCCCTTTGGGTGCCTACGCGCTTTCGACAGTTGAAAACCCGGCCCTTGCGCCAGCGTTAGCCGTCTAGCAAATTCAAGTCCAGCCAATTCAATAGTGGAATAATATCATGGTATACTCAAGGTCGGGCAAACGGACAAGCCATGGGTTTATCAAAACTTCACTAACAACTTCACTAACAACTTCACTAACAACTTCACGAACAACGTATTCGTAAGCATAAGTTTTCGGATAGAAGAACAGTTTATGACACAATCGGTTACAGTTTCATCGCTGAATCTCTATATTACCCAACTCTTTGAACGGGATGAGTTGCTTCGTGATCTATGGATTATAGGCGAAGTGAGCAATTGGAAGCGTGCGGCCAGTGGTCACGTCTACTTTAGCCTAAAAGACAGTGGTGCTACGCTCAATGCTGTTATGTGGAAGAACCACACATTTGCTCACACCTGGCTACCCCAGGAAGGTGACCAAATTATCGCACATGGCTATGTTGGCGTCTATCCTGAAAGAGGACAGTACCAACTCTATGTGAATCGGATCCAGCCTGCGGGCCGCGGCCAGTTGTATGCCGAATTCGAAGCGCTAAAAACACGGCTAGCCGCCGCCGGGCTTTTTGATGCAGCGCGTAAACGGGCCCTGCCACCCCAGCCGCAACGCATCGGGATTATTACCAGCGCCACTGCCGCTGCCCTGCGCGACATTTTGCGTGTTCTGATGATGCGCTGGCCCTTGGTACAAGTGCTCCTTTTCCCCACATTGGTCCAAGGTAGTGAAGCACCAACACAACTGGTTGTCGCGCTGCGCGCGGCTAATCACTATAGTGCAACGATTGACCGGCTCGACACGCTGATCCTGGCCCGCGGCGGCGGCAGCATCGAAGATTTGTGGGCCTTTAATGATGAACGTGTCGCCTATGCAATTTTTGAAAGTGCTTGTCCTGTGGTGACTGGCATTGGCCACGAGACAGATTTTACGATTGCCGATTTTGTGGCAGATGTACGGGCTCCTACCCCCTCTGCCGCGGCTGCCGCGGTAACGCCCGATCGTACAGAGGCGCTAGACCAATTGGCGAATCGACAACAATCGCTGACGCGCTGGATCAACCAAAAACTACAACAGGAAGAGCAACGGCTGACGCACATCCAACTGCGTTTGCAACGGGCCGCGCCAGACCGTCAACTGGATCTGCGCCGCCAACAGCTAGACGACCGCGTTCGTCAATTTAATTATATCATACAACGTAAGTTGGAGCGTTGGCAAGATCGCACAAATCTTGCTCATGCTCGCTTGGCAGCATTGAGCCCCATCAACGTCATGCGCCGTGGCTATAGCATCGTGCAACGCGCCGATCATACAGTCGTTACAACCCCGACCATGATTGCGCCCGATGAGATTTTACACGTGCATTCATCAGGCGGGAGCTACCATGTGCGCGTTCATGATCCGCTGCATGATGCTACCCTGTAACGACCTTACATCAATGGGAACGATGCTGTCCGCCCTGCGCTAAAGCCACAAGGCTAGTAGATCCCGGCGTAAATAAGGTACCCTATTTTTACCATGATGTACACGAGTAACGTGCCTGATTAACTGCCGTGGTATCTACGCCCAACTGTACTAGGGAAATTCCACGCCGAACATCCTATAGTGTGCCTATCCAAGGACAGTAGAAAGAATAAAGTATCCAGTAGGGGCGGCTTGCAGCCGCCCGTTCGTAGCGAACCAAACGCGGGGCGGCCGCGCGGCCGCCCCTACGCATGATTTTGTTGGGCAAGCGCTGGATACTTATTGCTTTGAAAGCGCCTAAGGTATGAATCGTGGCGTAGGCACTCTCTAGTGCCGGTCAGTTCGCAGTAGAGAATGCGAACTCCGTCAATTTATATCTCGCTTAGGAACACTATACCCGACAGAAAAAGGCGTCCCACCTGGGACGCCTTTTTGATTGGCCAGATCGCGCGGTCAGCACATGGTTGCTCACGGAACTTTTTATCCCACAATACAAATTGTAAGGAGATGTTAATTTTGCGCGATCAAGATACGTGCAATGACGCAACGCGATCTACATCGGTTCCTATATAAGTAATAGATAGGTGGTTGTAGGAATGGGCAAGTGAAAATACGAGCAATGACGTACCGTTTTTGGAGGGGTTTTGTGTAACTTCCAAGGGGCTCTGTCGTCACCATAATTGAACATAATTTTAAGGTAATAGGGATATAAATTAAGTAAATTTATTTTCCAATTAACTAAAACCTGTTTTGTTTGAGGATTGTGCAATAGGATCGAAGAAAGGATTGCGCGAAAAACAAAATCGAGAAAATAGCTATCCTGACGATACGTGAAGTCATTCCTGGCAACCAAACAGAAAGGGATGGCAAAAACTTTGAAAACTGTATGCCATTGCGGCGCGATCGAGCGGCCACGCGCTGCAACCCGAAAAAGGCCAGACACTGGTTGAGTTTGCCCTTGTGCTTATGCTTTTGCTACTGGTCTCCTTTGGCATGTTCGATTTTTGCCGAGCCGTCTACGCCACCAGTGTGATTCAGGCCGCCGCCCAGGCCGGTGCACGGGCCGGCCTGGTTAGCCTGGCCGGGGTAACACCCGCCGCGCAGGACAAATTGATCGGGCTGGATCTGGACAAGGCGCAGATCAGCACAGTCATGCTGACCAGTGAGCGCATTGAGGTGCAGATCACCTTTCAATTTGAATTTGTCACACCGCTGATCGCTGCCCTGATCCCAGGTGGCGAGCTTGAGCTAACGGCCAGCGCCAGTATGCTAATTGAATAAGCGTCGCTGGCATTCACTATCCAACCCGAATCTTCCGCATTTGCGTGAAGATAGATTTACTCTAACCGTTTTTACTTTAAAGGAGTTTTATCATGAACACAATGTCTACCATGAGCAACAAAATGAACACGCTTGTTCTATAACTTGTCACACTATTGAAGTCTTACCTTCCCACCGCCAAGCGCGAAGAAGGACAGGGCATGGTCGAATATGCCCTGATTATCGCGCTGGTGGCGATTGTGCTTGCCTTGGCATTGCCGACTCTGACAGGTGGCATCGAAGGTGTTTTCGACGCCATTGTAGCTGCATTCTAAGTTGAAGGAAATATATTAACGCATGTTACGCAGCCATCGGGTCAGAACCGGTAGAGGCATGCGGTCGGCGGCACACGAAGCTTTGTAGAGAGACGAAATGCGCTTCGCCGCCGATCGCGTGCCCGGCTTGCGCAGATATGCGCCGATCAGAACGGGCACGCGGCGGTAGCGGCGAAGCAAATACAGGGGCAAAGCACAGCTTTCCCCGCCGCTACCGCCTCATACCCCTACCCTACGTAACATGCGTGATTACTATAGCGTGAAGTAAACTATCGACTTCCGCGGTAGCTTCATTCCCGATATAAGGATATATTGGCAACATGACAATCTGTCCAAGCCCGCAACAGCGCCCGATCCAAGCCTGGATCGACGACGCTTGTCCGGTTATAAAGTGGATGGTTTGCATGGAAGGACTCTGTCACGTTACAAACGTGACCTACAATCGCTATCACGCGTGAATTTGGGTAAATCGCGCTGGCTTTATTTTCGCCGTCATGTACCAGGCATCCTGTTGAGTAGGAATCGTATGCGCCCTTTGTTACGTCGTGAGCAAGCCCAAAGCCTGGTTGAATTCGCCCTGTTGTTGCCCTTCCTGTTGCTATTGCTGTTGGGCACGGTGGAGATCGGGCGCAGCTTTCGCACCTATATCACGCTCACCAATGCCGCGCGCGAAGGCGCGGTGTGGCTGACCAGGCATCCCAGCGACAGCGCTGGCGCACGCACGCTTGTTACCGGAAGCGGCGCGCGTCGGCCTGATCGCCAACCAGCTCACGATCACGATTACACCTGTACAAAGCACCTATCAAGCCGGCGACAATGTGACGGTGCGGGTTGCCAGCATCTACCCGCTGTTGTTTGGTGCGCTGACGCAAATTCCGACCATTTCGTTCAACACCCAGGTGACTATGCGTGTGCTCTATGATTAACTCAATCGAACAACGATTGCATGGGTTCAAAATGACCCTACTACACTGTCTGCGAAATTATGCGGGCGTAGACCGTAGTAAAGACTTTAGTCTTTCCCCCAATCGAACAAAGACTAAAGTCTTTACTACGGTTCAAAACTTACTTGAAAACTTACTTGACGGTGTACTAGCGCGCCTGTGTTTCCAAGCGCACGGCCCAGAGAACAGCCCAGAGCGGGGCATGGCCCTGATCTATGTGGCGCTCGCCATGCCCGTGTTCCTGGCGTTTGCCGCCCTGGCCATCGATGGCAGCAACATTTTTGCCCAGCAAGGACGGATGCAGACCGCCGCCGATGTCGCGGCATTGGCGGGTGCGCAGCTTTTGGCCCAGGGGCAAACGACGGCGCAGGTAGGCAGTGCCGTGCAAGCGTTGGCCACGGCCAACGACGCAGACAGCGTCACCATAAGCTATCTCAACAACAACACTGAAATCCGGGTGACGGCGGTGCATACCATTACCACCTTTTTTGCTGGCATGGTTGGTTACCCCACCTTGAATGTGCAGGCCAGCGCCAACGCCCATTTCGCGGCCGTGGCCAGCGCGGGCAATCTGCTGCCCATGACCATCATGTGCGACGACATGGCAACCGATGCCGATCCGGCGTTCACCTATGGCGCAACCTACACCTTGCACGACAGCACCATGACAGCACCTGGCAATCGCGGCTGGTTAACCTGGAATGGCTCACCCAGCGCTAGCACCCTGGCGTTCAATATTGCCAATCCCAGCAACAGTCCTGTATTGCAAATTGGGGATTGGATGAATGCAACCACAGGTACCAACAACAGTTCAGGTGTACGCAGCGCACTCGATAGCTGGATCGACAAGGCGGTCACCATACCGTTATATGACATAGTTACTGGCAATGGGTCCAACGCCCGCTATCGCGTCTGTGCATTTGCCGAGTTTGTACTACTCAGTTATAGCAATAAAACTGTGACAGGCATGTTTATCCGTGGCGTTACACGCGACACGAGCAGTAGTAGCAGCGCCCCCGATTTCGGTCTGCGCGATGTGCGCATCACGCAATAGGGCAACGTGCCCTGAGCCTGTCGAAGGGCAGGGCACTTGACGCACCAAGCGTGCAGCTATTCAGCATCACCGGTACGCTGCAACGGGAAGTGCCGGTCACGTTCAGGATAAAATGTTGAAGAGTAACGATTCACCCTCCCTGCTACCCAAAGATGTGGGTAAAGGTTAGCCTTTAAGGGAGGGAACCGTCACCAGGTACCCTTTGGGTGCCTCCCCAAACCTGGGTTTAGGCCATTGCAAAGAATCAAGTATGCAGTAGGGGCGGCTTGCCGCCGCCCGTTCGCAGCGAGCCAAACGCGGGGCGGCTGCGCAGCCGCCCCTACGCATGATTTTGTTTGGTAAGCGCTGGATATTTATTTCGTTGAAAGCGCCTTAGCTTTACCCATAAGTTGGCAGTAGGGAAGGCGTGCCGGGGACGGCCCCGCGGCATGACGGCATTACGCTCTGTTTTTGGGCCGTCCCCGGCACGCTCCCCCTCCCTGGTCCCCAAAGATGTGGGTAATGGTTAGAAACCTGGGGGAGGTTGGATGGGTAGTCTGAATCGTACGACAGCGTTAAATTTCATCACCTGCTGCGCTGCATGAATTCAGCGCCTGGGATAGAAAACGTGTTTAAACATGTTTGCCGTCGCAGGTGTTGAATTCATTCAACACGAATTTAACGTTGTCATAATCGTTACGTTGAAGAAACGGAAAAGCGATGCGCATAAGTGGATTACTCTGGTGGATCGGTGCCTTTGTTTCGGCTGGTCTGGCAGCCTTTCTAACCTTTGGCCTGCTGAAACCCATGGTGCCAAGCACCGTCACCACGCCAGCCTTGGTCACTCGGCCCGTGGTGATTGCCAGTGTGAATATCCCGTTTCGCCGTTCAATTAGCGCCACCGAATTGGTGATACGCGATTTGCCGGTAGAGTCGGTGCCAGAAGGGGCCGC
>DAOTTR010000441.1:0-9579 GCA_034437715.1 Caldilineaceae bacterium | reverse complement strand
GTGCCATCCGTCTTGAGCGCCAGGCTGTGCCGGCTACCGGCGGCAATGGCGGTGACGTTACTTAACCCCGCCGGCATCGTACTCTGGCCATCGCCATTATTCCCCCAGGCGACGATGGTGCCGTCCGTCTTGAGCGCCAGGTTGTGACCGCCGCTGGTAGAAATGGCGCTGACATCACGCAACCCCGCTGGCACCGTACTCCGGCCATAACCGTTATTCCCCCAGGCGACGATGGTGCCGTCCGTCTTGAGCGCCAAACTGTGACCGTCACCGGCGGCAATGGCGATGACGTTACTTAACCCCGCTGGCACCGTACGCTGGCCAGAGTCGTTATTCCCCCAGGCGACGACGGTTCTGTCCCCCTTGAGCGCCAGACTGTGGTCGACACCGGCGGCAATGGCGCTGACATTACGCAGCCCTGCTGGCACCGTACTTTGACCATAGTCGTTATACCCCCAGGCGACGACAGTGCCATCCGTCTTGAGCGCCAGGCTGTGCCAGCTACCGGCGGCAATGGTCCTGACTCTACTTAACCCTGCTGGCACCGTACTTTGACCATACCCGTTATGACCCCAGGCGACGACGGTGCCATCCGTCTTGAGCGCCAGGCTGTGCCGGCTACCGGCGGCAATGGTGCTGACGTTACTTAACCCTGCTGGCACCGCACTTTGACCAGAGTCGTTATTCCCCCAGGCGGCGATGGTGCCGTCCCCCTTGAGCACCAGGTTGTGACCGTCACCGGCGGCAAGAGGGATGTGGGTACGCTGCGAAATCTGGTCATTTGGACTGAGCGGTGGGCTAGCGATCACGGCTGGTTGCCCCAGCCCTAGCAACATCGTAAGTATCCAGAGCAGCACCAGCGCGGTACTACCCCAGATTTTGCGCACAGTGAATCGTCGTGGTTGCATTGGTTTGTTCTCCTGTCAAATAGACCGTATATGCCTGAAATTGCAAATCACAAATTAATTATTCGGATGGGGAGACGGCGCGCTTGGGACGATCCCAAAGCTTTGGCGTCTCCACACGCGGCCATCGCCTAAGATTTATATACGCTGCACCTGCTTCGCTTCGGCTAGACGTCCTTTGAGTTCGATTTGAAGAAAGATGAGCAAGCTCTCGATATTGCCAAACCGCACGGTCTTTCCGGTTTGCACACACTGGGCTTGAAGCACGCCAACAGCCCAGTTCGTTGCTTTGCCAAAAACGCACCAGATAGGAGCGGTAGTGATCATCCGGCGGTGCCAGATGAGGGGGTAACATCGTCATCTTTATTTCCATGCAATTGTCTGGTACACGACGGCGTAAATAGACCAATGGTAGGACAGTGAGACAGTGAGTCAGTGAGACAGTGAGACAGTGAGACAGTGAGATAGTGAGACAGCCACTGACTCACTGTCCTACTGTCCTACTGAACTACTGTCCTACTGTCCTACTTAGCATGCTCACTTAAACTTTGGAACAACCTCAGTATAGGCCGAGGACGTTATATAGGGCGGGAAATTTCGTTATAATAAGCGCCAAAAATCGTTATAGAATTGCAATTTGTGTTATAAACGGTCGCATAGAAGTGTAGTACAATGCTTGCTGTCAATTTATGTTTATAATAATTTGCTCGGATGTACTCATGTCGCAATTACAGCTTACTTGTCTGGGTGATTTTCAGGTGACATTGGCTGGTGCACCGCTCACAGCCTTTCAAACCGATAAGATGCGGGCACTGCTCATCTATCTGGCGCTGACAGGGCAACCCCACCAGCGCAGTGATCTGACGCGCTTCCTGTGGGCGGGGTATCCAGAAGCGAGTGCCCGCAACAGTTTTCGCCAATACCTGCATCAACTGCGCCAACTCCTCCGTGATAGCGAAAATGCTCCGCCGTGGCTGCTGGTGACGCGCCAGACTGTGCAATTCAATCCTGCTGCCCCTCTCGACCTAGATGTGGACCACTTTACCAGGTTGCTGACCGAAACCAGTGCCCACCCCCATGCGCAACTCAGAACTTGCCAACCCTGTCTAGTCCGTCTACGGGCTGCTGTTGACCTCTATCGTGGTGACTTTCTCGCCGGCTTTACCATCGCCGATAGTGACCCTTTTGAGGAATGGCGGCGTATCACGCAGGAGCAACTGCACCTACAAGTCCTCGCCGCCTTCACCCAACTGGCTGATGCCGCAGAAGCCGCCGGCGACGGCGAACAGGCGCTCCAGGATACGCACCGTCAGTTGGCGCTGGAGCCGTGGTTGGAAACGGCCCACCGCCGGGTCATGCGCATTTTGGGCAGCCGCGGGCAACGGGCAGCCGCCATCGCGCAATACAACAATTGTCGGCATGTGTTGGCGGAGGAGTTGGGCGCAGCGCCAGAGGCCGAAACAACGGCACTCTGCGAGCAGATTCGCGTAGGCAGATTTGATAAGGTGACGAAGCAACAAAATAACAAGGTAACAGGCGTTTACCAGATGACACCGTCGCCCAATCACTCACCACCCCCGCTCTTTGGGCGCAGCACCGAGCTAACTCACCTGGCCACCCTGCTCACCCAGCCTAGCCCTCGTCTGGTGACGCTGGTGGGGCCTCCAGGTGTGGGTAAGACTCGGCTAGCCCAGGCAAGTGTAGAGTCCGGTACTCCGCATCGCTTTGTGGAATTGGCCACGATTACCGATCCAACCCTGGTAGCGACGACCATCGTGCAGGCATTAGGGTTCAGCATCAGTGCGGAGCAGTCGGCTGTGGACGAGCTAATCGAAGGGTTGCGTGACAAAACGCTGGTATTGGTGCTGGACAACTTTGAACAGGTGCTAGCGGCTGGGCCACTGGTTCTGCGTCCGCTGCTGCTCCACTGTCCTCGGCTCAAACTTCTGGTGACGAGCCGTGTGGCTCTCCATCTCCAAGAGGAGCAGGTGGTGCCGGTTGATCCGCTCCCCTTGCCCGATCTCACCCAGTTGGTTACGATGCAGAATGTGCGTGACAACCCAGCTGTGCAATTCTTCTGTCAGCAGGCGGCGCGAGTGCAGCCCACCTTTCAATTAACCGATACACTAGCCCCAGTGATAGCGGAGATCTGCAGTCGACTGGATGGATTGCCGCTGGCGTTGGAACTGGCCGCTGCGCGCACGCGCTTGCTATCGCCCCCAATGCTGCTCGCACGTTTAACCAACGCCCTACATCTCCACCTGCTGATCGGTGGCCCTCACAACCTGCCGGCCCGCCAACAAACGTTTCGCACAGCCCTCGCTTGGAGCTACGACCTGCTCGATGCGACTGAGCAGTCGACCTTCCGGCAACTGGCCATCTTTGTCGGCGGCTGTACCCTCGATGCAGCAGAAGCTGTGATTGGAAATTGGCACGTAGCGAGGGGCGATCAGACAATCGCTTCTCCCCAATCCTCACTCTCAATCTTGGATAGTATTGATTCTCTGTTGGACAAAAATCTTTTGCGCCAGCAAAGTGCTGCCGGTGGCGAACCGCGCTTTATATTATTAGAGACGATTCGCGAATATGCCTGGGAACTGCTGGCAGCCCAAGAGCCCCAGGCCCACGATGCATTGCTAGCCACGCGCCAGCGTCATGCAGCGTTTTTTACGGCGCTGGTCGAGGAGGCGGCGACCAAGCTTGTTGGTGCTACCCAGGTCGTATGGCTGAATCGGCTCGAAGCGGAATACGATAATCTGCGGACAGGGTTGGACTGGTTGGAGCAAAGTGGAGAAATCAGCCAAGCGTTGCGCTTGGCGACACAGCTACGCTACTTCTGGCGGGTACGCGGCCATTACCGCGTCGGTACTGAACGACTGTTGCGGCTGCTGGCATACCCCGCAGCCGCAACTGCCGACGCGGTGCGCGCTCAGGCGCTCAATGCAACTGGCTATTTGCAATGGGTACAAGGCGACATTCACGCCGCCCATACTCATTTGGCAGAAGCCTTAACGATCGGTCGCGCCAGTCAGGAACCATCGGTGACCGCCTTTGCCCAACGCTATCTAGGGTCGATTGCCGCCGTACAAGCAGATCAGGCCACGGCTCACGCATGCTTTCAAGAAAGTTTGGATCTCTATCGCAGCTTGGACAACCCCAACGAAATAGCCCTTGCGCTGATGTATTTGGGCGATGCAGCCTTGGCCCAGCGCGATAAACCGCGCGCCCAGCAGCTCTACCAGGAAAGCGCAGCCCTGTTGCGCCAACTAGATAACAAAATCGTGCTACCCTATGCCTTACGCCACCTGGGCTATCTAGCGCTCTGGCAAGGCAACTATGCGGTGACAGCTCAGCTTTACACCGAAAGTCTCACGCTCAACCTAGCCGTAGGTGAACGTCAAGGCAGTGCAGCCGCGCTTGTGGCATTTGCTGCTTTGGCTGCTGCGCAAGCCCAGTGGGTGCGCGCCGCTCGGTTGTTGTGTATAGCAGACAGCTGGTTAACAGCCAACCATAGTCAACTCTTACCCTTTGATCGCGCCTGTCACGCCGATACAAAAACGAGGCTTCAAGCCCATCTCTCCCCGTCTGCCTTGGCTACCGAGCAGGCCGTCGCCCAGGCGATGACCAGGGATGAGGTACTACCCTATGCGCGCCAAGTGTCCGCGTCGGACCAGGAGGGCGCGGGCGCCAGAGAGCCAGAGGAACAAGAGCCGTTGTCACCTTATCATCTTGTCCCTCCTTCGTCTTTTCATCCAGCCATCCTGTCAACACCAGCGCATAACCTGCCAGTGGCTCCGACCCCCTTCGTAGGGCGGACACGCGATCTGGCCGATATCCTCAGCCGGTTACAGACGGTGCGCTTGCTCACGCTCGTCGGGCCGGGCGGTATGGGCAAAACTCGCCTGGCATTGGAGGCGGGTCGCCAACAACTGTCCACCTACAGCGATGGTGTCTGGTTTGTCGCGTTGGCTGCCCTCACCAGCCCGACGGCGATTGCCAGCGCCATCGTCACTGCCCTGGGGGCGACGGTACAGGGTGGCGAGCCACGCACCATCCTCGGTCAGCTCCTGCAGCAGAAACATCTGTTACTAATTTTGGACAACTTTGAACACCTGTTAGCGGGCTCAACCGAAGGGGTAGCGCTGATCATAGAACTGTTGCAGAACGCGCCGCAAGTGCGGTTTCTCGTCACCTCGCGCGAACGGCTAAATGTGCGCGGCGAACAACTCTATCATGTACCGGCGTTGGCGTATGCGCTGGACGGTTCGCTGGAAGCGGCACTTGTTTCGCCCTCGGTTCGGCTCTTTGCGCAAAGTGTGCAACAAGTGCAATTCGACTTTGCCGTCAATATGGCCAATGTCGGGGCGGTCTTGCGCATCTGCCAACTGGTGCAAGGGATGCCGCTGGGATTGGAACTGGCAGCGGCCAGCGTGGGTGTCCTATCCTTAAACGAGATTGCAGCTGAACTGGCCCAGAGCGCCGAAATTTTGCGCGCGGAGTGGGCCGATCTACCAGCGCGCCAACGCAGTATGCGCAGGGTCTTTGCCTGGTCGTGGCAGCTGCTGAGCGAAGATGAGCAGCGTGCCTTACGCCAGATCGCGATCTTTCGCGGCGGCTTTACGCGCTACGCCGCCCAATCGGTGGCCGGCGCGACCTTACCCATCTTGACGCAGCTCATTCACAAGTCACTCTTGCAGTGGCAGGAAAGCGCCGAAGGGGACGGGCGCTATGTTATGCACGAGTTGTTGCACCAGTTTGCCGCAGAGGAGTTGGAGGCAGCAGGCGAACGCACAATCGTCGAGGAGCAGCATGGTCGCTATTATCTCCAGTTTGTGGCAGAGCGGGGTGTGCGTCTGGCGCGCAGCGAGCCAAAGCAGGCGAGCCGCGAAATCCAACTCGAGTTGGACAATGTGCGGCAAGCGTGGGCGTGGGCTACCCGTCAGCGCTGCCTTGAACCGTTAGATCAGAGTGCCTATGCTTTGTGGCAATTCTATACATTTAGCGGCCTGCGCGTGGAAGGTTCGCAACTATTTCAACTGACGGCTGAGGCCATCCGCCGCCAGGCACAGCCGCCAGCGAATATCGAGTGGAATGCGCACCTTAGCCAACGTTTGCTGAGTAAGCTATTGGCGATCCATAGTTCCTTTTTGATTGCGCTGAGCAAACACGAGCAGGCGCTTGCCTTGGCCCAGCAGGCAACCCAGTTGGGACAATCGTACGGTAGCATTGAGGGAGAGATGCTCGGCATTCTTGGCCAAGGACAGGCACTCAGAAGGATGGGACACTCGGCAGCAGCGCAGCCCCTATTGGAACAGGCTGCCCAGTTGGCGCGCAACGGTCAGCCTGGCGAAGACTTTCTAGAATGGTTGCCAGAGGTGGAAATGCGGGCCTACGGTTGGCTCTGTTCGATCGCATTGACGCAGGATGATTACACAGCCGCTAGACGCTACGCCGAACAGCGGCTGAACGTTTGTCAGCGCCTGGGCAAATTGCATGGCGAAATGGCTGGGTTGACCGATCTGATGGAAATCGCCCAGGCCATGGGTGATCTGCTGATGGCTCGACGGTATGCCGAAGCAGCGTATCAGTTGGCGCATCAACTAGGCAACCGTTGGGGAGAAGCAGCTTGCCAACAGACTTTGGGCGAGTTGCTGTGTGCACTCGGCAAATATGCCCAAGCCGAGATCCAGACCAGGCAGTCGCTGACCAGCTATCGGCAGATTGGCGATCCATTAGGGGAAGTGGCGACATTGCTCCAACTCGGTCGCCTCTGCACCCTGCTGGGCAAGTATGCGGCTGCGCAGACGTGGTTTGATCAATATACCCGTATGCTTCAAGCCGCCGGGATGCCAGCCAGGGAGACTTTTTGGGGGTTATTGGCACTTGCCTTGCATGCCCATGCCACCGGCAACCATGTGCAAGCATTGGTCATGGCCGAACAAGGCTGGCAGCAGGCGCAACAACTAGATGGACGCGCCAATCAGGCCTATGCATTGACAGTCTTGGGGCTTGCCCATGAAAGCCTGCTGCAGCTACCCGAGGCAGCGACCGCCTATACACAAGCGCTTGCTTTTTACGAAGTGCTAGGGCATGTGCATTCCACCGTTGAGCCACGCGCTGGTCTGGCGCAGATTGCCTTGGCGCAAGGCGACTGGGTTAGCGCCCAAAGGCAGGTCGAAGCGCTGCTGCCTGCCCTGGCCACATCAAACGTGCGCGCGCCGCGCACCGGTTTCAATTCCATCTACTTTGCCTATTGGATCGGCTACCAGGTGCGCGCAGCCACTCACGATCCGCGCGCAGCCACTCTTTTACAACAAGGTCATGACCTGCTGAGCCAGGACGCGGCCACCCTTGATGAAGAAGACCGTCGCCACTTCTTCGAAGTCCCGCCACATCGCAAACTATTAGCGGCATACGGTGCGTTGCACATGCAGCAAAGGCGACAAGTGACAAGCGTAACTGAGCGGGTGCCCACCGAGCGCGAAGTCGCCCTGCACAACTGGGATGAAATGCTGGCAGTGGAACAGTTGCAAGAGCGGTCGACGGAATTCACACAACTGGCCGAGTGGTTGAGTTTATAGGAACATCCCCACAGCTTCTTCTCTAGTAGATAGGAATGGGCATGAACTCGCGATTCGCTTATCAAAGGTGTGTTAATCCGCGCCCGACTTGGGCTTGCCGAACAAAATGAGCCTAGAAACACTGATTTCTAGGCTCATTGATTGCTACTGCTCTGCCAGATAGCTTGGCAGCCGTTTGCGCAACGAGCAGTTAGTTGGGGATGGTGAAGCCGTGTTGCTGGCGGTGGTACTTCGAGTCGAAAAGCTGTGTGCTCTTGAAATACTCATAGCGACCGTCACCCGCTTCTTCCTCGACACTGCCCAGCAGTGCCTGCTGCTCGGCGGCGGACATTGGTACAAAATCGCGCGCGATTGCCAAATCTTGTTCTAGGTTTTCTAGGGACTGGATACCACAGACGAGGGTGCTGATGGGCATGGTTAGGGAGTAGCGGCGACACTGCTGGGCGGTTAAGCGGAGATCGGTGATGAATTGGCCCAGGCCACCCAAACTCTTCATGCCGATGGCACCAATGCCGCGCGCAGTAAGCTGGGGCAGAATCTCGCGTTGAAAGCTGCGATAGTGGGCATCCAGCACGTTGATGGGCATTTGACAGGTGTCCCAGGCAAAATCTTTATCCAGCATCTTTTGTAGGATATGCGGGCTTTTGTGGCCGGTGAAGCCGATAAAGCGGATCTTGCCGGCCTGGCGTGCCGCCAATGCAGCCTCAATCGCACCATCGGCGCGAAAGATCCAATCGGCATCGCTATCATAGTTGATTTCATGGAATTGCCAAATGTCAATCACATCGGTCTGGAGTCGGCGCAGACTCTCTTCTAACTCTGCTTGCGCCGTTTTACGGTCACGGGCGCAGACTTTGGTCATGAGCGTAACTTGGTCACGGCGCCCCTTGAGCGCGAGGCCCATTCTGCGTTCGGCCTCGCCGTCTGCATACTCAAAGGCGTTGTCCATAAAGGTCATCCCCGCGTCAATGGCGGCCTGCACCAGCCGGATAGACATTGGCTCGTCAATGTTTGGGCGCACAAAATTGCCGCCACCAAAACCGACGATCGAAACCTTCAGCCCCGTCTTGCCCAGTTCACGAACGGGCAAACCGGCGTCGTTGCGTTCCAATTCCTGTGTCATAGCTTTGCCTCTTCTCTATTCTGAATCTGCACCGATCCTACACTAGCTACCGCTATTCAATGAAGATTGATTCTATCACACATGCTTATTTTTTGATGATTCATCGTTGAATACAAAGCTATATCGGGTAACCCTCTATCGCTTTGCTTACAGCGTAGTCGCTGAAAGTTCGATAAATCCGCAGACTACAGCTATAATACGACTGTTGCGCATATCATAGGTAAGAATATAGGGTATATTGCGAATAGTGTTGTACTTATCACTCTTTAGGTGCTATTGGGAGCAGCGCTGCCGTTATATGTATTCATAATTGCCCTAAACATCCATGCGGACAAGGGTACTCCTAATCTACCCTGTGGGCTTGTTCTACAGTCTTACTTAACACCGGTGGCGTTGAGCACAACTACTCCCTATCCATTTACAACTCCTTGCGAGGAAACGTAAAATAACCTGAAGCCCGAAAGCCCATTGACGTATACAACGCCAGCGCAGCTGCATTGGTAGGGTCGAAACCGACAACCGAGACTATTTCAAAAACGAAAAAATCCATAGAGTATGATCGATTTGTTTTCAGAAAAGTTCAGCGCTACCCCTCAACGATTGTCTGCATTCAAGGTGGGAACACTTCATTGATGAGCAATTCAAGTGTCGTCAACTTCGGAAAACCGGTGCAGTCCACTATGAAATAATCCACGCCCAGTTCAATAAGGGGCGCATTGGTTCAACGATCTGCGGCGGCGTGCCCACTGATCCGTTGCGCACAGCGAATCTTTTGGGGCAGCGCCAAGTCATGTTGATCGTCGCCACCAGGTAATCCCGACGACTAGTAGATCCCGGCGTAAATAAGGTATCCTATTTTTACCATGATGTACACGAGTAACGTGCCTGATTAACTGCCGTGGTATCTACGCCCAACTGTACTAGGAGGGCGGCAAGCGCATTGGTGCCGCCAGGATGGCGGCATTCCCAG
>DAOTTR010000440.1:0-2678 GCA_034437715.1 Caldilineaceae bacterium | reverse complement strand
GTTTCGGTGATTCTAGCCCCGGTGTTGATTCTGATTATCACGATTCTCTCCCCACTGATGTTGAAAGGGGAACATGAAGCATGAGAAGCACCCGCCAAGAGCGCCTTATAACCAGTGTCGTAACCTATCTTGTCCTGGCGGGCTTGGTGATCGGCGCGCTCTTTCCCTTTTATTGGATGGGCCTGACCTCGCTGCGCACGGGCAAGCAAGTCTATGTCAAAGAACAGGTCTTGGTGCCGCGCGACTTGAGCCTGGAAAATTATCGCTTTGTCTTTGAGAAACGCCCCACGGCACTCTGGATGCGCAACAGTATTTTGATGGCTTTTGCCAGCAGCGGCCTCTCGGTGATCATCGGTGTGCTAGCTGGGTATAGCATTGTGCGGCTCAAATTTCTGGGCAATCGTACCGTGGCGCGTGGCGTGCTTTTTACCTATCTGATTCCGACTTCGCTGCTCTTTATTCCCATGTTCATCCTCATGTTCAATCTGCGCTTGACCGAGGGTATCGCTGGGTTATTGCTGGCCTATCTCTCCTTCAATGTGCCTTTTTGTACATGGCTGATCCTGGGCTATTTCCGCAGCATTCCCGAAGAATTAGAAGACGCGGCGCGCATTGATGGCTGTAGTCGCCTGGGCGTCTTGGCGCGCATTGTGTTGCCGCTGGCCGCACCGGGGATTATTACAGCCTTTATCTTTGGCTTTACCAACTCGTGGAATGAATTTCTCTATGCCGCGACCCTGGTGCGCGATCGCGACATGATGACCTTGCCCACCGGTCTGGGCAGCTATATGATGGGCGATGTCTTTCTTTGGGGGCCGCTCATGGCCACCTCACTGATCACCACGCTGCCGCCAGTTATTCTCTTTATTGTTGTGCAGCGCTTTGTCGTCAGCGGCATGACGCTGGGCTCGGTCAAGGGCTAATCAACGCATCACCTATGCAACTGTATGATGTGGTCATTGTCGGCGCGGGGGTGGCTGGGCTGGCTGCCGGTCGTCGGTTACACGACGCCGGTCAGACAATTCTGATCCTGGAGGCGCGTGATCGCATTGGTGGACGCATCTGGACGAATCACACCTTTGCCGATTTTCCAATCGAACAGGGGGCCGAGTTGATTCATGGCGAAACTGCGGTGACCCATCAACTGCTGCAAGCGGCGGGCTTGCACACCTTGCCCGCGCCGCGCAAAGCGTTTTTGCAGTGGGGTACACCCGCACCAGCCCAGCCCATTGCCAACTTGCCCACCGATTTGCGCGCCACGATTAATGCCTTGCACACAGCCTACAATGCGTTGCCGCAACGGTTAGCCGTCAATACGGATTTATCGCTGGCCGCCTACTTGCGCGGGCAAGGGTTTGATGACGCCGCGATTGCCATCGCCGATGTGCTCTTGGCCCAGACCTGTTGCGCCGCCATCGAAACCCTGAGTTGTGCCGATCTGGTGCGCGAAATGAGGGCCGATCACGCGGGGCTGGACGAGTTTCGCATTCGCGAGGGCTATGGTGGACTGTTGGAGCAGTATAGCAAAGGGCTACCAATTCGATTGAATTCCCCTGTGCAGACAATTCGCTGGCGTGAACAAGGTGTGGAAGTACATGCGGCGCAAGGCCAATTCGCCGCGCGCAAATGTCTGATCACACTGCCGGTTAGCTTGCTGCAAACGGAGATGATCACCTTCGATCCGCCCCTAAGCCCTAGCAAGCAAGTGGCGATTGCCGCCTTTCGCATGGAACCCGCCACCAAGCTGCTCTATCGGTTTGCGGCTCCGCTGTGGGACGACTCGTTGGTCTACCTGGCGCATATAGGCATGACGGCACGCTGGTGGACGCCTGGTTATGGGCGGCCTGGTGCCGCGATTTTGTGTTGTTATGTCACTGCCGAACGCGCTGCCCAGCTTGACGCGCTGCCCGAAGCCGATGCGCTCCACCTGGGTTTGGCTGAAATCAGTCAACTGTTGGGACGACCGGATCTGCTGGCAGCTTGTCTGGGTGCCAGGCGCGTCGCCTGGGCGCATGAACCCTATACGCGCGGCGGTTATGCGCATCTCCCGCCGGGCGCGGCCAACGCCCGCCTTGCACTTGCCCAGCCGGAACGCGCGGTGCTCTTCTTTGCTGGCGAAGCAACTGCCTATGACACCAATCCCCAGACCGTCCATGGTGCGATTGAAAGTGGCTGGCGAGCCGCAGTAGAGATCCTCCATCCATGAATTTATCTACCAAAGGAATGAACCATGCGCGTTTTACTCATCGGCGGTACCGGCCTCATCAGCACCGCGATCACGCGGGGGCTACTGGAACAGGGCAAGCACGATGTCACGCTCTATAATCGCAACAAAACCGCGTTGCGGCTGCCTGACGCCGTCAAGACGATCACCGGTGATCGTACCGATTTCCCGGCCTTCGAGCAGCAAATGGTGGCGGCGGGTGACTTCGATTGTGTGATCGATATGTGTTGCTATCTGCCCGCCGAAGCGGCTAGCGCTGTTCGCGCGCTGCGTGGGCGGGTGGGCCAATATATTTTCACCAGCACCGTCGATGTCTATTCCAAACCAGCGGCGCGTTACCCGATCACCGAGGAGGCCGCGCGCAAGCCATCGTCCACCTTTGCCTATGCCTACGAGAAGGCCCAATGCGAAGAGCTGCTTTTCGCCGCCGATAGCCATGATTTCCCTGTAACGA
>DAOTTR010000439.1:0-12513 GCA_034437715.1 Caldilineaceae bacterium | reverse complement strand
GCCGCCGGGTCTCTGACCAACAATTCGAAAATGTTAACTTAGAACCTGATTCTTGGCACGGTGAGTGGAACTATACCATTCATCCCAATCTCGTTTCGAAAACACAATAAATTCAATAGATTATTTCTGGACAGACCCTAAGGCTTAGGCCATTTCAAAGAATAAAGTATGCAGTAGGGGCGGCTTGCCGCCGCCCGTTCGTAGCGAGCCAAACGCGGGGCAGCGGCGCGGCCGCCCCTACGCATGATTTTGTTTGGCAAGCGCTGGATACTTATTGCCTTGAAAGCACCCTAAGACGCCTATACCCATACAATCAATTTCGTGAGCTACCCACTACACCCGCGTTAGCCCGACCGCCAAGCCTGTGCGCATATCCCAAACACTTGCTGCTATAGTGCGTGTACAATCAAATTTTCAATTTAATTTGAGTATAGATTGCATTGCGCGCGGCAAGATTGGTGTACGATGACGGGATAATCGGTGAACCGCAGCGCATAAAGTGCTTGCATTTTTGTGGTAGGAGTTGTTTATGAAATTATTTAAGTGTCAAAACTGTGATCAATTATTATATTTTGAAAACACGCGCTGCGAACGCTGTGGTCATGCATTGGGTTATCTGTGGCAGACCAGCGAATTAACAGCGCTCATCTCGTTGGATAATGGCACATGGCAGGCCATGGCGAATCCTGGGCTGGCCTATCGCTATTGTGCGAATGCACTGTATAGCGTGTGTACGTGGCTGATTCCCACCGATTCGCCCCACTCGCTCTGCTTTGCCTGTAATCTTAACCAAACGATTCCCAACCTGAGCAATTCAGAGCATTTGCAACGTTGGCAAAAATTGGAATATGCCAAGCATCGGCTGGTCTATGCCCTGCTGCGCTTTGGCTTGCCAATTATCAACAAGACCGATAATCCAGAGTTGGGCCTGGCCTTTGATTTTCTGGCTAGCATTGATTCGAAAAAAGATGGCAAAGTGCTCACCGGTCATGCCGATGGCTTGATTACGATCAATATTGCCGAGGCCGATGACGCCGAACGCGAACGATTGCGGCTGGCCATGGCCGAACCCTATCGCACGCTGCTCGGTCATTTCCGCCATGAAGTAGGTCACTATTATTGGGAATGGCTGGCGCGTTCAGAAAGGTGGTTGGCTAGCTTTCGCGAACACTTTGGCGATGAACGCCAAGATTATGCCAAGGCGCTGGAAACCCACTATCAACAGGCCAATGTGGTCGATTGGACCACAACTTTTGTGAGCCACTATGCCTCTGCCCATCCGTGGGAAGATTGGGCCGAGACCTGGGCGCATTACTTGCACATGGTCGATGCGTTGGAAACCGCCTATGAGTTTGGCATGAAGTTACAGCCACAGATCAAGACCGACGAAAATTTAGCTGTAACCATTAACTTCAATGCCTATTATGAAGCAAACTTTGATCAGATCATAGCGACGTGGTTCCCGGTCACCTATGCGGTCAACAGTTTGAATCGCAGCATGGGCCACATCGATCTCTATCCATTTGTTCTGTCGCCCGCCGTGCTGGCCAAGATGAAGTTTGTACACTACAGCATTCATGAGTTTGCTAATCAGCCATAGCGAAAGGTACGGTTGCCATGCCAGCCGAGAAATCCTATACCATTCGCTCAGCCCACAAGGCAGATCTGCCCACCTTGCAGACGATTGAGCAGGCCGCGGCGCAACTTTTTCGCGCCACACCCTATGCATGGATCGGCGACGATGATGGCATGTCGCTGGCCGATCTGGACCATTGGTTGACCAGTGGCAAGATCTGGGTGGTGGTTGATGCTGGGGACACGCCCGTCGGCTTTGCAATTGCGCGTGAAGTAGATAACACTGCTTATCTACACGAAATCGATATTCACCCCCAGCAGAGCCGCCAAGGGTTAGGCACCCATCTGATCGAGGCCGTTACGGCATGGGCACGCGAGAATGATTACCTCACGGTTACTCTGTCAACCTTTAGCGATGTGCCCTGGAATGCCCCCTATTATCAGCGGCTGGGCTTTCACATCCTAGATGAAGCGGCATTGGGACCCGGCTTGCAAGAAGTGCGCGCCCATGAAGCCGCGGCGGGATTGCTCATCGAGCGGCGCGTTTGTATGGCGCGCGCCGTTACGCCATTACCCTGGTAGCAAGGTAATAACTTCGGGAACATTACGTAGACATCCGCTGTGCGGCTTGTGCTATAATAAGCGCAATCTGCACATCCTCGCGCCGCCGCCACACCACGATCAGGCTGTGCCCTATCAATTAGCTGCTTATTCTTTTAACAGGTGTATTCTATGCAACAGTCAACCAAGCGCATCTCCCGCCGTTCGATCTTGATCGCGATTGCCAGCTTTGGCGTCGCCGCGGCTGCCACACGCGAGGTACTCTATCTTTCTGCCGACCCGCTGGATGACGAAGAGTGTCATCCGTCGCCCCTAACAGAGACAAATCTAACCGAAATGAATGAAACGGCATCGGCGAGTGCGCCAGCCGCGCCCCCTGCCGAGTTGCCTTGGGCGCAAGAGGGCGGTTTCATCAACGACGCCAGTTGTCTCAACCGCACGCCGATCCATGGCATTGTGCAGGTGCGCACCGAGGATGATATTGCCAACGCCCTGCAATTTGCGCGCGCCAATGGCCGCAAAGTTGCGTTGGCCGGGGTGCGTCACAGTATGGGCGGCCAAGCGTTTTACAACGATGCCGTCGTGTTGGATATGCGCGGCTTCAATGCCATCATGCTGGATGAGGCGCAAAAAACCATCACCGTCCAGAGCGGTATTACCTGGCACGACATTCAGGATTTTCTGCATCCCACCTATGCGATCAAAGCCATGCAGTCCACCGATATCTTTACGGTCGGCGGCTCGATTGCGGTCAATGCCCACGGCATGGATCATCAGGCCGGCGCGGTCGGGCGCACCATTCGCGCCATGCGCATCATGCTCACCGATGGCTCGATCCAGACCATCAGTCCGGGTGAAAACCCGGAACTCTTCCGGCTGGTGATCGGTGGGTACGGTCTCTTTGGCATTGTGCTCGAGGCGACGCTGGAGATCACCGAGAATGCGATTTATGAGCCGGGGCGACGCGTGCTCTACTATGAAGCCTTTCCGGCAATTTTTGCCAATGAGTTGGAAACGAATCCCAACCTGGGGTTGATGTACGGTCATCTCTCGACTGCACCCCAATCCCTGTTGCGCGAGCTGTTGCTCTACACCTACATCCGCCAGGAAGTGCCCGACGCCATCATCGATCCGTTGGGCGAAGTTTCGGGCACCAAGTTACGCCGCTTCGTCATCAACTTCTCCAAATTGGGTAACATACCCATGCGCATGAAGTGGTATGCGGAGAAGAATGTCGAACCGCTGATGGAAAGTTGTTCGGTCACGCGTAGCGAGGCGATGCAGGAAGCAGGCGCATGTTTGGTTTCGCGCAACCAGCCCATGCACGATTCGGTCGCCTATTTACGCAACAACATGCATGGGGAAACCGATATTTTGCATGAATATTTTATTCCACGCGCAAACTTTGTCACCTTTGTGGATGGGTTGCGGGAAATCGTGACAGACTATGGGGTGAATCTGCTCAATGCATCCGTACGCGTGGTGCATCGCGAGGAAAATTTCTTGTCGTACGCGCCAGGCGAGGCTTTTTCGGTGGTGCTCTATATCAATCAGACCACCGACGAGGCAGGCAATGCCAAGATGCAGACTGTGACACAGGCATTAATCGATCTCAGCACAAGCGTCAATGGGCGCTTCTTTCTGCCCTATCAACTCCACTATAACGCCGAACAACTGGAACGCGCCTATCCCGAGATTCGCGCCTTTTTCGCAGCCAAGCGCCAATACGATCCGGATCTGCTGCTGACAAACACATGGTACGAAAAGTACGCGCCCAGTTTAACAGTGTAATATTTTGGTCACGAATTATACGAATTTCACGAAGGCGCTTTTGCTTCATTTGGATAGTTGTAGGTCACGTTTGTAACGTGGCAGGTTCGTTCAATGCAAAACTGCCGATTCTTAACCGGACACGCGTCGTCGCGCAAGACTTTTAGGCCATTTGGAAAAATAAAGTATCCAACAGGATGGTTGAAAGCATTCCGGGAAAGGGTCAGTATCACACCCATCATAGAAAATTCGTGTGGCCCTTGCCCGGAATGCAGCGTGTACTTATTTTGTAACTATTTAGACACCCCCACTCATCCTCCCCCAGGCTGGGGGAGGAGCCGATACCACAGCCATTGATTCCCTCCCTTAGCCATTGATTCCCTCCCTTATCAGGGGAGGTCTAGGGAGGGGTGAATCGTACAACAACGTTAAATTCGTGTTGAATGAATTCAACACCTACGCCGGCAAACGTGTTTAAACATGTTTCCTATTCCAGGCCCTGAATTCATTCAGAGCAGCAGGTGATGAAATTTAACATTGTCGTAATCGTTACCTTATTTTTTTGGAATAGCCTTATCGGGCGGTGTGACGGCATTGGGCAGATTGTCACGTTACAAACGTGACCTACGTTAAACTGTCAAAATTTCGTTTACGCAACCCTAATAGTCGTAAATATGCTCGATGGTGATGCCCTGTACGTCCATCTCGGCCAACACCGTGTGTAACTCGGCGACTGGAATATTCAGCCCAATGCGCTGAAGTGTTGGATCAATCAGGACATTCATCGCAAACATCAATTCGGCTTCGGGTAAATTATTGGTCCACCCACGCGGGGCAAACGCACTCAGCCCGATCTGATCATTGCCGGAAAATTCGATAAAGCGCACACCGCGCTGGGCAAGCGCGGGCACCAATTCGGTAAACGGTTCGTAGCGCGGAATAGTGATCAGCGAACGCGTATCATCCACCTGCTCGATCAAAGCTACATTGGGAAACTCTGCCAGTAGCTCTGCGGTAACACCCTCGGCGACCGTGTAGATATATTCATCCACAACTGGGCCAAAGGTTATTTCTGAGCCACTGCCCACCACAACCCCATACCCCGCTTTCACCAGCAGGTCTGTGCTCAAGGCCAATTTGCGTTCCCATTTGCGAATTGGGTTCGGCCCCCACAGACTCGTTGTCGACCAAAGCGCCTGGAATTTCTCCGCAAAGGGAAAATCGAACCAAGGGATGGCATGAATAAAGTCACCATATTCTTTGGCATATTGGCGGGCAAAGGCATCTTCCTCGCTCAACGCGGGGGAACTGATCCACTCGGTCAAGCGGCCAACCGTTCCCTCATAGATACCCTTGACACCATTTTCGATGCTAAAGCTGACACCCACCACATAGAGCATGAGATGATAGCTTTGATTAAAGGCATATTTACCCGTTGTCATGCGACAAACATGGGCATAGCCTTGCCAAAACTGGGTAATGGTCTGGAAGAAAGGATAGCTGCTCGGTCGGTGCTCAATCACATATTCGGCGTATTCGTCAGCGCTAAAGACCACATACCATTCTGGGAAAGTGAGATAGGTCTGGGCTTCTGGCCGTACTTGTGTCTCATTGGCGGCCCAGACATCGGCCAGGCGCGCAGCGCGGCCAGGGTTATCCTGTATGGCAACCGGGGCAAAAGGCCCACAAGAGAATACAATAAAAATCAGGGGGACAATCAGAATTACCCCAATGCAGGCAAGGGGAAACCGGATCACACGCCAGATGCGGCGCAAACCGCGGGCAAGTTTAGACATGGTTAAGCATCCACATCATATTTGCGACTGAGGGCGAAGCCGATCAAGATAGCGACACCGCCGATCAAGATATGGGGAATATTCGCACCGATTTTATGCGCCCAGGTATAATCTTGCGGACCGTGGAGCAGGATGCCTAGATCCAAGTAGGCTTCACCAAAAATCAACCCGACAATGCCATCAAAGAAGTAGACCAAGCCAAACAAGCGAAAATAGAAACGCGTGGCCCAACTGGACCGCAACGCAGCCAATGCCGCCCAGAGTGCCGAGCTAGCATGTAACAGGTCATCATGCAGTTGTAGGCTAAACAGACCAAAGACATATCCTTCCTGCTCTAGGCCAGGGATATATCTGAGCGCGGCAATCGCGAGAAACATGACCGCATAGACCCAACCCAATTTGCGCATCAAACTCATCGTGCGACTCCATCCATTCTGTAGCTACATACGCCGACAAAAACATGATCCACAGTATACCATAATTGGGTGGGTGCCAAGATTTTTTGGTTTACTCTTTTCTTACAATTTTCCTCGCCACACCTATGGCGGGTTGCACCTTGGCCGCTTGCAATATCTGTCAACGCAAGGGATTTGTCTGCTATTTCACGATGCTATTTTTGCTGTGGTATACTGAAACACAAGTTAAAATCTGCACAATGTTTCAACAGAAAGAGTAAACAAGGCATGAAAATCGGGGTTAGTTCCTATAGCTTCAGCCGCTTGGTCAATGCCGGCACGCTGGATCAACTTGCAGTGATCGGCAAAGCCAAAGAAATTGGGTTTGACGTCATTGAGTTTTCCAAGATCGCGGTACCAGATGGCAAAACCTTGCCAGCATACGCGGCCGAGCTACGCGCTGAAGCCGATCGACTGGGCATGGCCATTGTCAATTATACCATTGCCGCCGATTTCTTGAAGGGTTCCGGCGGCGACTTGCAGGCCGAGATCGAGCGCGTCAAAGGCGAAGTTGATGTGGCAGTGATCCTGGGCACGCCCAGTATGCGCCATGATGGCACCTTTGGCTGGCCGGCCGATTATGTGGGGACCAAGAGCTTTGAAGCAGGGCTGCCGCGCGTGGCCGAAGGCTGTCGCGCGGTGACCGAGTATGCCGCGACCAAAGGGATCAAGACCATGGTGGAAAATCATGGGTTCTTCTGCCAGGAAAGCTTCCGCGTAGAACAGTTGATCACCGCCGTCGATCATCCCAATTTTGGCGTGCTGGTGGATATGGGCAATTTCCTGTGCGCCGACGAAGATCCGGCCAGTGCCGTGGCGCGGCTCATGCCCTTTGCTTTTCATTGCCATGCCAAGGATTTCCACGTCAAGCCGGGCACAGATGTGGCACCGGGCAAGGGCTGGTTCCAGTCGCGCGCCGGCAATTATCTGCGCGGAGCGATTATCGGCCATGGCAACGTGCCGATCATCCAGTGTCTAAAAGTGATGCAGCGCGATGGTTACAAGGGTGTGCTGTCGATTGAGTACGAAGGGATTGAGGACGTGCTGATGGGCGTACAGATGGGCCACGATAATCTGCGCCGCATGGTAGCCATGCTGGATTAACGACAAATCAGCAAGACACGCGACAGGAGATACGAGACACAAGAAGGGCTAACTTCATGTCTCGTATCTCCTGCTCCTGGATTATTTCTTTGAAACGGCCTACAATCTACCTATGCGCGATGACCTTTGCCCTTGTGGCAGTGACGAGCCTGCCGCTGTCTGCTGTCTCCCCTACCTGGCGGGTGACACGCTACCCACGACGCCCGAACAACTCATGCGTTCGCGCTATACCGCGTTTTGTCGCGGCGATAGTGAGTATCTACTTGCCACCCATCATCCAGCCAAGCGCCAAGCGGATGATCGGCAAACCCTGGCCCAGACAATTGCGGAAACCGACTGGGTCGGGTTGCGTGTGCTTGCCAGCTATAATGTGGCACAGACAGAGCGCGGCTATGTTGAATTCGTGGCTTTTTATCAGAACAAGGGTAGTATCGGCCAGTTGCATGAAAAGTCAGAATTTATCTGGCAAGCTGACCGCTGGTATTATCTACAAGGCACCATCCTAGAAGCGCTACCGCTTGGGCGCAATGATCCGTGCTGGTGTGGTAGCGGCAAAAAACACAAAAAGTGCCACGGTCTATAACACAGTAATACACGCTTTCGCGAACTAGCGGCGCTAAACCAGTAGGGTCTGTGAGACCCTACTGGTTTTTGTAAAGTTACCTCACTGAGTGCCTTTACTTCTCCTGATCCAGCATGGTGATCACGGCTTTCATCCAGCCCAAAGCATAGGCCATACCCGCGTGCCAGCCCGCGGCACAGCTTAGGTGGGGCGTGTGATCGGGAATGATCACGCCGTCATAGCCATTTTTGTGGTAGATGCGCAGCGAGCGGATCATATCCACGTCGCCATCATCGACAAAGGATTCGGTGTAGTTGGGCACCTTGCCCACCACGTTACGGAAATGGACATAGGCAATCTTGCCCTGCGCGCTATAGGTGTCAATGGCTTCGTACACGTCGCCCTCGGCCATCTCAGCAATCGTACCTTGGCAAAACTCCAGCGCGTTATAATAGCTGGGCACAATATCCAGCAAACGCTGATAGCGATCCGGCGTGTAGACTAGGCGCGGCGTCTGGCGCAGCGTGGGCAGGGGCGGATCATCGGGATGGGCGGCCAGCCGTACACCTGCTTCCTCGGCCACGGGCACAATCGCCATGAGAAAATCACCAATCCGTTGCCAAAGTTGCTCTTCGCTCACGGGTGCCATGTGGCCAGGGGGCGCGTCTTTGTCGTAGACCGTGTTCCAGACCATGCCGTTGGGAATTGGCGCTTGGGGTGGCGCTTGCTCAGCCAGATAGCCAATCGACTCGGCCCCACCACGGCCAAAGGGGCCGCGCACGCGCCCCCACACACCGGCCAGGCTAAAGTTGTAGCCCATGACTGGAATGCCCGCTTTGCCCAAGTTGCGGATCGAAATTTTGATATTCTCCAGTTGCTCCTGCTTACGCGGGCCATCGAGCAGCACATCGTGCCAGTGTACAGGGGCAAAGTTTTCTAGCGCGGCAATATCGATTCCTTCGGCATTCGCCGCCGCCCGCAGATCGCGCAGATCCGCGTAGGTCCAATAGGGCAACGTGGGATCTGTCACCCCCCAACAGCCCGCCGGTGCGTTGGCCTTGGATAAGAGGCTAGGAATATGCGCGACAATGTGGCTGGCTCCCGCTTGCTTGGCAAAGCGGAAGTTGTCCGCCGTGAGCATATTGTCGTAAAGACCCAAACCAAGTTTCATGACCATTTCCTTCTACTATACTCAAATTAGAATGAAAACCGGCATTTGATAAAACAATGATCAGCGTGCCGGGGACTGACCAAGCATAGCTCTGTACTGCGCACTTTTCCTGGTCAGTCCCCGGCACGCTAGCGCAGAACGCCGGTTTTCACATTGAACGCGGTATAGCAAATTGCACGCGGCACGATCCGTGGCGCGCAACTTGCAAAAATCGATTGATAATCAAAGCGGCGGTGTTACTCTGCCGGGCGTAATAACATGATGGGAATCGTCACATGGCGGAGCAGATGCTCGGCAATGCTGCCATAGATCAGCTTGCTGATGCCGGTCCGCGCATAGGTAGTCATGGCAACGAGATCGATTTGGGCTTCTTTGATAAAGCGTTCTACTTCCAATGGTGCGCTGCCAAAGCGTACTTCGCGCGAGACAACATAGCCGGCTTCCTCCAACATCTGCTTGGTCGCCATCAACTCCTCGCGCAGGAGCGTGGAGAGCGCGGCTTCGGATTGCGTATCATCAATACTCACAAAAACCGGCCCCTCGACATAGTAAATGCTCTGTGGCGCGTCTGCCACCCGCGTCAAGATCAGATGGTTGTCTTCTGGCCGTAGAAAACGCTGGACATAGGGTAGAATTCTTTCCCGAAATTTGGAACCATCCAACAAAATCAACACTTTATTTTTTGTCATGCGCGCCTCCCTTTCTGTAAGAATGTCTGGGCAAGCAGAAAGATGCTGGCGGAACCAACCGATACCTTTCCCACTTGGCAAGAGCAACTGTGTGTGGCAGACTCAGTATAACAAAAAAGCCAAGTAGGTGCTACTCTATACAAGTTGCGCCTATGAACTTTAGACTCCCTTGGCTCATTGATAATCGTAACATGCTAGAAAGGAACAAGAGATGCAAAAACCAAAAATCGCTTTGCGGTGGAAGGGTGTGGCGCTAGCTGGCATGATCGCGAGTCTCCTCCTTGCCAGCTGTGTCAGCGCGCCTTTGCGCCTCAACCCCGATTCGCCCCTTGCAATTGCAATGAACTCCCCAGCCGCCACTAAGCCAGCGGTACTAGGGATGAGCTTTGAAAGACTCTATGCATCGCATTCTTTTGCAGAGATGACGGACCTTGCGGATGGAATCGTAGTAGGCAAAGTAACGGCAATTTCGCCTGTACAGTGGAATCAGGATAGTGGTGAGTTTTGGACCGATGACACGAGTGCGTTTCCCGTACGCTATGTGACCGTGGAGGTGATAGAACCGATTGTTGCCTTCGACGGCATGGGCGAATCACTGACCATTACGACGAAGACCGACTCGGTGCTTTTAGACGAAAATAATAATGTAGTGAACCAGGAAGAAATGGCACAGGGGTTAGCGGTTGGTGATCAAGTAGTTATCTTTGTTGGGCAAACAGAGCTGGCCTGGCGGGGCGGGGGCCGACCGGCGACTATGTTAATGGGTACACCAACCCAATCTTATTTCAAGCTAGGAGATGATGGCCTCTATTATGGTGAGCTACTTCCAGATGCACTTCCTCTGGAAACACTCATTCAACGAATTCGTGAGGAACGCGCCTCTCCAACTCCTGCTCTGGAATTCCGCGAGATGAGCTTTGAAAGACTGTACGACTCGCTTTCTTTTGCAGAGATGACGGATATGGCAGAGGGAATCGTTGTGGGCAAGGTGACCGGTGTCTCGCTCGTCCAGTGGAATCAGGATAGCGGTGAGTTTTGGGACGATGACACAGGTGCGTTTCCCGTACGCTACATAACCATCGAGGTGATAGAACCGATTGTTGCCTTCGACGGGATGGGCGCATCACTGACCGTTACGACGTTTCCCGACAATGTGTTTTTGGACGACAATAATCATTCAATGAACGAGCTAGACACGGTGGAATTGTTAGGGGTTGGCGATCAAGTGGTTATCTTTGTTGGGCAAACCGAGCTGGCCTGGCGAGACGGTCTCCGTCCGGCCACGATACTGCTCGGTACACCCGTCCAATCCTATTTCAAGCAAGCAGGTGATGGCCTCTACTATGGCCAGCTACTCCAAGAGTGGCTTAACATAGAGGAACTCAGTCAAAGAATTCTTGAGGAACGCTCTTCCCCAACCACTACGCCATAACCGTGGTCAGTCAACAACGATAGTTCACAGCAAGCGGCACCGCCGAACAACAAAAGGCCTGGCAGTGTTTATTTTTCTGTCAGGCCTTTTGTTGTTTATCATGCGAATTGTAGAGGGATCATCCAGGTGGTTCAGTGGAGCGGCTCGTACTCGCGGATTTTGCCGTTGCGCCAAGCCAGCAAGCGTCCATAGAGTGCCGGCTGACGCCGGCTAGCCGCTTTGCTCTTCTGATGGTCGAGCACATCGACGCCGCCCAGATTTTTTTCACTAAAGGCAATAATAAAATCCCGATTGGGAATGCCGATCAACATTGTGCCGGGGATGCGGCGCGCCCATTGTTCCATGGTTTCCGGCAGCAACACACACATGGCAGCATACCCTTCCTGCGTCTCACAACTGATCATCAGTTGATAGAGGCCACTGTGCGTCTGCAACTTGTACGCCTGGGTGCGCTTGTGCAGCTTATTCAGCGCGTGGGTGTGAATCTCTTCGACTGTCATGCCACTGTCGAGCAATTCTTTGAGCATCGCTTGATTAACATAGGTGTGCGTGCTCGACCGATCAACCACATAGACAGTCGCCAGCCCGGTGAGAAAGGGACGCGAAAACAGTGGACCGTCCTTGCTCGCACCCATTTCTGCGACCCACTGCGTTGTCTGCAACACGGGCATGAGTGACTCCGCTAACGCTTGCGGGGTGGTTGGTGGCGATGGCGGCGGCAGGCTGTTCAAACCAGCAAGATAGGTGTCGATCCTATGATCTAGGTGGTCGGGCGACTTCTCATACGCTTGATAGAGTGTTTTCAGATCCAATCGTCGCGGCTGATCATTCAGCGTGACATCCAGATAGGCCTCGCCGACCTTTTTAACGTTCAAGCCAGTCGCTTTGGCGGTCGCCGCCACGCGCGCCGTGAACTCTTCAAGCGAGAGAATGTTGTGCATGCGTTTACAGAATTCGCAATTCTGGATCAGGGATCAACCCCATCACACTGATGCGAGCAGCAATTTTGCGTGCCAGGGTACGGATCGATTGTGCCGCGGCACTTTCGGGTGCGGCGATCACAATCGGCATACCCGTATCGCCACCACGCCGTACTTGCGGATCCAGTTCAATCGTGCCCAGCAACTCGGCACCGAGCTTTTGGGCCACATGCTGACCGCCACCTGTGCCAAAGATATCACCGGTCATATTTTCGATGATGCCAATAATTGGCACTTGGAGTTGTTGGAACGCCTCGGCCCCGCGCAGCGCATCGCTCACGGCTACCGCTTGTGGACCCGTCACAATCACGCCGCCGGTCAGCGGCACACTCTGGGCCAAAGTCAATTGAGCGTCACCGGTGCCAGGGGGCAGATCGACAATCAGATAATCAAGTTCACCCCAGCGCACATCGGTGAA
>DAOTTR010000438.1:0-4920 GCA_034437715.1 Caldilineaceae bacterium | reverse complement strand
ATGAATTCACCCGCTGGTACACAAAACCTGCTGAAGCCAGGTTAAAGCGCCAGTGCGTTTCAACGCACTTTGTCTACCACTCAGGGGTTTTAACCCTTGGCGTCCTGTGCGTAACATGTATCAACCGCTTATTCGGGCACAAAGGGCACTTCCAACGAGCCATCCATGATGGCGGCGCGGGCCGTGTCGATGGCTGTTACCGCTTCAGCAGGAATAACATCGGACAAATCGGGGTTGAGCACAATATCCAGCGCGCCTTCGGCCACACCAAATTGATAGTAGGGCGCAGCAAAGGAACCATCTGCCGTTTCTGCTTCAATGGCGTCGAAGATCTGCCCCATGTCCCACACAATGCTCGACAGCACAACGTCGGGTCCCAGGGCGGACATATCGCCGACATAGCCAGTAGTGTAGCCGCCAGTTTCCTTGGCCGCTTCGATCGAGCCGAGGGTTGGGCCTTCGCCACAACCGATCCAGAAATCGACACCCGCCGTATCCACCTGGGCCAAGCCCGCTTCTTTGGCGGCCGCTACATCACCCCAATCGCCGACGGCGGTGAAAGTGAGCGTAGCCGCAGGGTTAACGGTTTGGGCACCGGCAATAAACGCTTCGCCCATGGAATGACAGGCCGGAATATCAAACCCATAGAGCGCGCCCAAGCTGCCCGATTCGGAGACATAGCCCGCCAAAATCCCGACCAGGTAAGCCGGTTCGTGGAAGGGTTGATCATAGTCGGCCACATTGGCCGCGGTACGGTTGATGGCACCGGCCCAGGCAAAGTTGACATCGGGAGCTTCCGCTGCCACTTCAAAGACGGCATCTTGGTAGCTAAAGCTGTGGCCGATAATAATATCAAAGCCTTCGTCCACATATTCGCGCATGACGCGTGCCACATCCGCATCGCTCACCGACTCGGAGAAGGCGGTCTCCACGCCGTTGGCAGCCTGAGTCTCGAGCGCGTTATAGGCCGACTCGGCCCACGAATTGTCATCTTTGGGGCCAATCAAGACCAGGGCGATGCTAGGGACAGCACTTTCTTCGGCGACTACCGTTGCTTCGCCTTCCGCAGCCGGGGCAGCAGGGGCCGTCGGCGCAACACAAGCACTGAGCAAAAACGCGCTCAGCAGCAAGCCAGAAACCAGCTTCAAAGACAGTGTACGCATCTGTTTTCTCCTTATGGATGATGCAGTTGAAATGAATAGAGTCCGATCAATAGTAGGAAATGAACGACAGGCCAACCAAGTAGGGTCGGGCGCCATATTCCGAATGGGGTACCATTCGGAATAGCACCCTAGGCAGTCCCAAAGGTCAGACCCAAGTCGTTGAGCCACTTGCGATAGGCAATCGCCGTGCGGTCACTGCGCAAATGCAGTTCTGCTTGCAGATCAAGCGGCAGCAGTTCCGGGCGTTGCGATTGCACAATGGGAATATCTTGCGCGACAATGCTATCTTGCCAGGCGATCAGGTCGGCTTCGGGCAGATCATGGCCGTAATTCATGGCCATCCACATCCACATGGTGCTTTCCAGCGCGGCATGGGGCGTGACAGTCAGCAGAATCGAAAAGCTCGGGCCAGCCGATTCTTTGAGCAGATAGGCGGTGAGTGGCCGCAACACGCGATAGGTGTAGGCGACAACATCCCCAACACCGGTGCCATAGGGGTCCGGTTGATAGACGCGCACACCTTTGGATTCAACCCCCTCTGGCCGAATTTCGGCGGTGTATTCTTCAATTTCGGGGTGGGTTGGCACACCCAGGGTACCCTCATGCACAAAGGGAAAATGGCCGATGTCCAGAAAATTTTCCACCACGCGCGGACCGCTGGCCGTGATTTTGTAGGGTCCACAGAGAATTTTGCGATAGGCACTATTTTCCCACTCTGGGAAATCTGGAATGGCCGTTGTCGGTTCACCCAGGCAGACCCAGATCAGATCGTAACGCACCTGGGCTTGGTAGCTCTTGACGCGCGCCTTGGCCGGTGGCACTTGGTCGGGGTGGGCGGGAATGTGAATACAGGTGCCCTCCCCATTATAGACCCACCCATGATAGGGGCAGGCCAGCGTATCGCCCTTGACCTTGCCCAGCGAGAGGCGGGTGCCGCGATGGATACACAAATCTTGCCAAGCACGGATCGCGCCATCGGCACGCCACAGCACCAATTCTTCGCCCAATAGGCGAACACTGACCATGCCTTTTTCATCCAGTTGCTGCACTGTCGCAACCGGGAGCCACTCATTGATCAAAATGGGGTCGTTTATCATTCCACTTATTTTCCGTTTGTCAACCAACCCAAAAAAGCAAAAAGCAAAACTGGCTCTTTGCGTCTTTGCGTGAGTCACGTAGATGCCCGCTAGCTTTGCGGACGATACAATTGTCAATATTGGGGAGAGAGGCGGGGCAGCAAACAGGTTTTTCTGGATTCTACTGCCTACGGTGCGCTGCTTATCATACAAGTTTTGTCCACCATTGCCAAAACAGCAAGGAGGCCGAAATCATAATCGGGAATGAGCGATAAGATTGAACGGTATAGCGCTAATTCTCTCTAGCACCATACCGTTTAGAACAGAATTGATTCACCAGGGTAGAAACTCAGCCATTATCTTCTTGCGTGTTCACAGATGTTTCGTCGCGATCTATGAATTCTTCCGCCCATAGTTGGCAAAATTCTGGCGATGTATTCCGCAACCTATCGAGCGTGCCCTGTGCCACGATTTGGCCGTCCTGCAAGACGATAATATGGTCCGCGCGCTGTAGTGCCTCGCGCCGATGCGAGACGACCAAACAAGTAGGTGCTTGTCCACCATTTTGAGGCAGCGCAAAAAGCCGATCCCACATGGTTTTTTCGGTTTCCACATCCAGGGCACTGGATAAGTCGTCAAATACCATCAATTCAGTGGCGCGCACAAACATACGAGCCGCCGCCGTGCGCTGGATCTGCCCTCCAGATAGCTTTACACCGCGTGGCCCAACCAACGTCTCTAAGCCCTTTTCCAGCAGCGGTAGATCAGCTACTAGGACAGCCAGGTGTAGGGCAGACGAAAGATCAACCGCGTCTTCCGGCAGGCCCAGCAAGATATTATCGCGCAGGGTTTCGCTGTAGAGACGAGGAACCTGGGGCGTATACGCACAGCGGGGCGGCACAAAAAAGGTGCCTGGCTCAATAATCGGCTGGTGATTCCAACGAATTTCGCCCGTTTCCAAAGGCAGCAACCCTAACATGGTGCGTAGCAACGTGGTCTTGCCCGCGCCGATACGACCAGTAATCACGGTGAAAGAGCCTTTTGGCAAGCGCAGATCGATGTTTGTAATGCCGCGCTTCGTGCCTGGATAATGATAGGTCAAGCCATGCACAACCACTTCGCGCAGGCCATCAGCTTCCGTTTTGGTGGGCGTTGACAGTTCAGGGTAGGGTCCGCGCAGATAAATGGGTGCATGAGCAACGAGTTGTTGAGGTAGCGCGTCAACCATCAGCGATTGCAGGCGGGCAAAAGAGACGCGAGATTGTTTGTATCTGGCAATGAACATGCCCATAAAGCGCGTTGTTCCCGTCAAGGTTTGCAAGTAGGTGACGAAGAGGGCAAAGTCGCCGACGGTAAAACTCCCTGTGCGCATCGACTGGGCAGCCAATAACAAGGTGATCCCCGTACCCAGATTAACCATATTAACGTTGATAGAGTCTAGCAGCGTGCTGAAGGTTTGATCTTTGACGGTAGTCGCTTGCCGAGTGTCATTGAGTTTGTGAAAGTGGCTAATGACAGCATCTTCGGCAGTCGCCACCTTGACAGCTTGGACTGCACCCAACATTTCACCCAGAAAGCCCGTCACGTGTCCGGTGGCCTCCTGTCTGGCTTGGCGATAGCGCGCAAGCCGTTGGGTCGCTCGATCTGCAATGAACAAGACACCCAATACAGGCACGACAATCATCAGCGCAATCAACCAGTTGATTTGGATCATCACGACCAGGGCAAATAGCAGGAAGGCGATTTGAACCACTGGATCTGGCGAGTGCCCCAGCATATAGTCGATAAAATCGACATCATTGCGGAATCGGCTAATCGCCTCGCCAGAGGAATTAGGCAGAGCTTGCGCCCCCGGACGGTGTAAGATGTGTGCGAACAGATTCCGCTGTAAGAGGGAGCTGACAGACATACGGAAGAAGACATGGCCAGCATCACCGACAAAATTCAAGCCAATTTCCCCTATCGTCGTGCCGACGAGCAACGCAAGCAGACTCCAGATACTGATAGAGGCTTGGGTGCTCCCCGTCAGTACGTCGAAAATCTGGCGGATGATGAGGCCAGCGAGTAAGGGAATTAGGTTAACCCCGATCCAGCAGAGCGCGAAGAAAAGATAGATGCCCGGTCGAAAGGTAATGAGTTGCCACAGATATTGCCAGGTTTTCATACTAGCACCTCCGCTACGGTTGCGGAAAGGCCAGAATTGGTTTGGAGCAGTTGATAGAAACGTGAAGCTGGATCATTGGCCAATCGTTCCCGACTGCCATACTCGGTGACAGCCCCATTTTCCAGCAGCATAATGGAATCAACCCGGTGCAAGGTTTCCAAACGGTGCGCGATGATGATCCCTGTACGCCGACCATTTCCCAGCAGGTTAGTTACAGCCTGATTGATCACGCGCTCGGTGAGTGGGTCCAGACGCGACGAGGCTTCGTCGAGGATGATCATCCCAGGATCTTTGAGTAGCACGCGTATAAAAGCTAACAGTTGTGCCTCACCGGCAGAAAGCCCCGTACCACCAGAAGCCAGTTCCGTCTCCAGCCCATTGGGAAGAGAGAGATACCATCACGGCCATTAAGTTAAGAGGCGAATTGTCATTCCCCCATCTACATGAGGGCAGGCTCTGCGCAGGCAGGAATCCATACGCTAGAGCGGTGGACCCCTGCCTGCGCAGGGGTGACAAT
>DAOTTR010000437.1:0-14513 GCA_034437715.1 Caldilineaceae bacterium | reverse complement strand
CCGGGCAAGCGCATTGTGCGCGGCGGCTCGTTCTACTATACCCAATACCAGATTCGCTGTGCCGCCCGCACCGGTTTCACACCCGATACCCTTTCGCAGCACATTGGCTTCCGTGTCGTCTTGGCGGCACCCCAATAAGCATAGACCTTATGCACCTGGTCAGACCAGTAGGGTTTGCGCGACCCTACTGGTCTCCAGTGAAGCATAATTTCTCAATCAGATAAAGTTGAGCGATAGAAAAGAGTTCAGGTTTTGACCTTCCTTATAGATAAAACCCTTAAAAGTCATACATAGCGTCTCGTGTATTATTGGACTTATTGGTATGACTTTTAAATGGTTTGTCCATCAGAAGCCGCGAACGCTTGCCTATCAAAAGGAGGTACCATGACCCAAAAGCATGATCGCTTGGAACTCTGCGTGACCTATGTCGCGCCCAGTATTATGGTGGGGGGGCGCCTTGCCAGCATTGAATTTGTGGGGCGCGATCCGGCGTTGGCCCACCATATGGCAACCGTTGAGGGGCATGTCAAAGTAGAACTGGGCATGAGCTTTTATGTCAACAGCGCCGAGTTTGGCATGGGGCGCAGTGTCCACAATGATCTATTTATTGATAGCCCGAAAATCTCGCGCAGCCATCTCAAAATTATTGCGGGGCAGGACGAATCGTTTCATGTGCAGGATGTGGGCAGCGCCAATGGCACGAGCCTGAATGGCAAAGCATTGGAAAAGTTCAAGGAGTACCGCCTGCGCGAAAGTGGCGAGATCCAACTAGCCGGCGTCTTTCACATTCAGTTTACCGACTTTGGTGCTACCTTTGTCGCGCCCGAAACAAGCACAATTTTTGGGCTCAGTCTCTCCCATGCCGACCGCATGGTGTGGGTACAGGGTGCCGAAAGCGAAGCGTTTAAACTCTCGAATAGCGAATACAAATTCCTCAACTTGTTGATGGAGCGCTACCCGAGCCATACCACCCACGCCGAGCTGACCGAAACGATCTGGGAATATGCGCCCGATAATCCCGATGACGAAAAACGCTCGCGCGATGCAATCTTTAATATTGCCAAGCGACTGCGCGAACGGCTGCTGGTGGTTGATCCCGATTATGAATATATCGAGACGGTGCGCAAGTGGGGTGATCGCGAAGGTGGTTATAAATTTAATAAACATTGATAGATTCGTTGTCCCTCTTGATAGATTCTATGCGCGATTGGCGACGCCTGATAGAAACTTGCCCCACATTGATAGAAACTTCAGCGATTTTGCCAGGTAGCACACAAGATTTTTCGCCAACGATGGGATACACTTGGTTCAGCAATTGGGGTACTGTCATCCGGGCAAGCGAAGGAAGTGATTTATGTACAATCAGATTGATCTGTCGATTCACGGCTTATACCAATATATGCAACAGGTTGTCACCAGGGCGCACTATTGCCGCCGCTTGTGGGCCCCCTTTTTGCTTGCCACGTTGCTGTTGCTGGGTAACAGTTTTGCACAATCCATTCACGCCCAGAGCACAGGCGAACCGCCGCTGACCATTGCTACGTTGGATGCCAGTGGCTTTCCGACGATTGGCATCACTGTTGCCGGTACGGATTGGCCAGCCGAGCGAACGACTGTGCCCCTGCAAATTCTTTTGAATGGCGAGCAACAGGCGATCCTAACCGATAGCACGACCCAGCAGGGTATTCAATTCATGGTGGCGATTGACCCCAATGATCTGTTCATCGATGGGCAGACGCGCTACACCGAGATGACCGGTGCGCTGCTCGACTTGATCGAGAACAACATTTTGCTGCGCAACCAAGATTGGTTGGCGGCCTACCACCTGTCACCAACAGCCGCAGAAAGCATTCAGGCGTGGACGCAAGAACCCAACCTGGTCTTCAACAGCATTATCCAAAATCAACCGACAGCGTTGACTGGCACACCGTTGACCGCGCCAATGTTGATCGACGCGTTGCAACAATTTGAAGCAAGCCCGACATCGTTGCCCGCCCCGCGCGTGCTCCTGCTCATCTCGGCGGACGCGGCTGGATTGGCGGTTGCGCCGGTGGTGGAAGCCGCCCAGGCGTTAGCTGTGCAAATTCATGTGGTACAACTGCGCAACAGTGTCGCGCAAGCCAGCAGTGACAATCCACTCGCCCAACTGGCGCAAGCAACGGGTGGACACTACACCACGCTGGAGAGCCCGACCGTCCTGCCGCCACTTTGGGAACGCATTGCCGCGGCGCATAACCAACGTGTACTGACCTTTCAAACCAATGTTGCCGACCCACAGACGCTGGAAGTCCGCCTGCAACTGCCCGATGGCACAACGCTGAGTGATAATTTGGGTTCAGCCGCGTTTGCAAATGTTGTGCTGGTGGCGACTGGTGCTGCGCTGGCTGCCCAGACGGTGCTAACCGGTTCTGAAAGCCAGGTTGCAATAGCCGCGAACGACCAAAGTGCAATGACAACCCAAGCCGCGCCCCAAGCGGTTGCCGCCCTACCCGCGAACGTGCCTAGCGATAGCGCTGCCCCCAACCCGCCCGGTGCCATTGTGATTCCAGGGTTACAAATTGCCCTGCCCCGCAGTGTGCTCCAGGTGAGTTTGCCTGTGCTGCTGCTGTTGATTGGCTATTTTGTCTATGCCGAATCGCGTGATCGACACAAGCGGCGCACCCGCAAAGCACAGCCCGCCGATCGCTACAAAGCCGCCGATCCCCTCTATAACCTGGATGAAAATTCGCAACCGCTGCCCACGGGCCGCTTTCAGTTGCAGGGGCAGGATGCCAAAGGGGAGCAGCGCTTCGCCGTTGATCTGCCGCTGGCCGATGTGGCCGTACCGGTGACGCCACCGCCTGCCCGCCCCGCGTCGCGGGTGAGTACGTTCGTCCAAGAGCATGATGCAGCCGATGCGTCCATGCGCCCCCCGCGCTTCGAGGATGAAGAGGCTACTTATCGTGTTCAAGAAGTCGATCAACCTATTCTTGGCTATCTGGTGCGGTCGAGCAGCGATCCGAATCTGCCCAAAGAATTGCCGGTCTATGGCCTCAACCCGGCCCCTGGTCAGGTGCGCCAGATTCACATTGGCCGCCACAGCAAGCACAACACGGTGGTCATCAACGACAAAAGCATTTCGCGCGAACACGCGGTGATTGTCCAACGCGATGGACGCCTCTATCTGCGCGATAACGCCAGCACATCGGGCACCTTCCTCAATTGGAAGCGCTTGAATGCGGGGGAAGAGATGCTCCTGCGCCACAATGATCTGCTCAGCTTTGGCCAGATCGTCTATGAATTTCGGCTGCATGGCGAAGACGAGGTGACGATTGCTGAGGCGTAGTTCCGCTGCACCCGATCCAGCCGATCCAGCCGCGGTGCTGCCGTTGGGCGATCTGGATTATCGTGTGCAGGGGCTGTTGCCAACCGATAGCAAGATGTCCGAAATCTTGCTGGCTACCGACCGCCGCCACCGCAAGGTTATTTTGAAGATTGCCTGTGTCCAACAGCGGGTGCGCGCAGAGACCAACCGCCGGGCGATTCACAACTCGGTGGCTTGGCTGCAAGGGTTGCGCGCCCACCCTGGCATTGCCCAAATGCAGCCGATCCAGCGCAAAGGCCAAGGCGGCCTGCGCACCTGGTTTACGCCCCCCATCTTTGCCGGTAGCCTGCCCGATTGGCCGGACAACCCCGATTTTCTCATCACTGAATATTTGGCTGGCGGTACGCTGAACGCCTTTGTCGGCAAGCGTCCCCTGCCCCTCGATCTCGCCCTGGGCATTGCCTATGAGTTGGCACAGACGCTGGCTGATCTGCATGCCCACCACTGTGTCCACCGCGATCTAAAGCCAGAGAACATCCTCTTTCGTACGCCACCCATGCCCACAGCCAAACCGGGCACAATCCAACCTGTGCTGATCGATTTTGGTGTGGCGGCGCGCATTGGCGAAGCGAAGTTGATCTCTGGCTCGCGCTTGTGGATGGCCCCGGAGTTGCAGGAGGCGCACGAAAAAGCGCTGCTGCCCGTCGATCCGGCATGGGATCTCTATGCGCTGGGCTTGATCTGTTGTTACATGCTCGCTGGGCTGCGTCCCTGGCGGCGGCAATATGTCTACCAAGATTATATCGACTATCGTGCCCATGTTTTTGCCGGGCTGCAACAAGCGGCAACTGGTGCCACCAGCCAACAAGTGATCGCCGCTCTCCAACAATTGCTGGCGCGCACCCTGGCGCGTGATCCGCGCCAGCGCCCCACAGCCGCCGAGTTTGCCGCGGCGCTGGCAAGTTTGTTGGCGCAATTGGGTGTTGTCCTGCCATCGCGCACCGTCGGATTGCGCGCCAAGGTTGATCGGTTTGTCGCGCGTCTGCCCAGCATCCAAAGCAGCGTACAGATGCGCTGGATACTGGCTGGGCTTGTGATCTTGGTTGTTGTCAGCTTGCGTTTTCTAACATCGATTGCAGATGGCGATCCGTCCACGCAAAAGTTGGTGTCCGCATCAATAGCGCCCACTGTTATCATCACTGAATCGGCAGCGGTGCCAGCAATGAACGCCGGTGCCGCACTGTTGCCGGTGATGGCCGACCAGCCATCATTGACCCAACAACCCGCGCCGATTGGAAAATCTATGTCTACCCTGCCCCCGCCAACCTTGGCTGCGCGGCCTGCCACATCAACGCAAGCCATCCCAACCTTGGCAGCACTCGTGATGCCATCCCTGACCACGCCACCCACCTTGATACCCTTTACGCCAACCCCGCGGCCAACCGCGACACCCTTGCCGCCGACGCTCACGGCGACGCCATCCCCCACACGGCCCCTGCCCACAGGGACAGCGACACGGCCTGCCACGCCGACGCGCCAACCGACACCGGTATTCGGCACAATGCGGCTGGTCGCACCGCCGGCGGGCGTGGTCTCGGCGCAAGACCGGGTGGAATTTGCTTGGCAGATCACGGGTGCCACGCTGGCACCCGATCACTGTTATGAATTGGTCTTTTGGGATCCCAACAAAGCGTCTGACAAACGCTCGCCAATTGGCGCGGGGCGCGCCCCCCAGGGAACGGTCAGCTTGAGCAAATTGCGCGAAAGCCCTGATCCACTGCTGCGCACGCTGGCGCGTAATCCCCAGGGCTTTGATTGGGGCGTGCGCTTTGTCGCCTGTACGAATCCCCAAACCATTTTGCAAGATGTCAGCGAAGTTCGGCATTATACCTATCAACCCTAGCTGGAACGGTATCCGATGAATCCACTCACACCGCTAGTTGCTTGGAAGAGCCAGCAAGGCATGCGTGGCACAGAAAATGACGACCATCATGGCTGGTTTGCCATTGAACGCGCCGACTTGCCCTATCCCATTTATGTGGCCCTGGTCGCCGACGGGGTCACCTCCACCGAGGGTGGGGCACAGGCCAGTCGCATTGCCGTGGAAGCTGTGCGCGCGGCATTGGAGGAACGCCCCGATCCCCACGAAACCTTGTCGGAGTGGCTGGCCAGCGCGATCTTACACGCCAATGAGGAGATCCTCTTTGAAGCCAAGCGCAATCCACAGTGGAAGGGCATGAGCACTACGCTTGTACTGACGGCGCTGGCTGGCGAAAAATTGTATGTAATGCACCTGGGCGACAGCCGCGCCTATCTACTGCGTAACTGGCACCTCTATCCACTCACCACCGATCATACGTGGGCGCAGGCCGCGTTCGACGCGGGCACGATCTCGGCGCAAGAAGCCGAGCATCACCCTGGCCGTAATCAGTTGCAGCGCTATCTGGGCGCGCAACATGGGGTTAACCTGGCGCGCGGCGTGATCGCGCCCGGCTCCCAGCAAATGGAAGAATATCTGCACATCTGCCCTGGTGATCTGCTGTTACTCTGCACCGACGGCATCTATAAACGGCTAGCCCCCGAAACCATGCAGCAGATTGTCATGGAGCAGCGCGGCGATCCCCAAGCCGCGGTTGATGCCTTGGTTGCCGCGTCCGAAGCCAGTGGTGAAATCGATGATATGACCGCGTTGGTGGCCGTCCTACCGTCTGGCAAGCAGGGCGCGCTCGACGCTGGGCTGTCCCATACACCGGCGGCTTTCTTGCTCCAAGAAGATCCATCCCACACCAATAAGCCCGCGCCATTCACCTTGCTCCTGTTGAGCATGGTCTCCCTCTTGACGTTGCTAACCCTCTATCTGTTGCTGATCTCGCGTTCTGTCTAAGGCGCTTTCAAAGAAATCAGTATCCAGCGCTTGCCAAACAAAATCATGCGTAGGGGCGGCCTTGCCGCCGCCCCGCGTTTGGCTCGCTGCGAACGGGCGGCTGCAAGCCGCCCCTACTGGATACTTATTTCTTTCTACTGTCCTAAGTGGGACTTATGTAAATGGATTACGATGCAGCCGGGAACGCGCCCAGGGGTTCCTGATCCTGGTGGCAATCATGCGTTTGCCGCCATCCTGGCGGCGTTCCCAGGGGTGAAAAACCATGCCTGCATCGTTATGTAAATTGATTGCGCTGCCAGAGCTAATCTATCAAATCTCCTGCCAATCTATAGACAAATTGGCAAAAGTCTCAGAATGTACCTCTACATTTGGCCCCGCCACTCCGCTACAATAGAGCTATAAGAGCGAACGCAAACAAGCGCATCAAACGAAATCAATCGAATGACCGCTGGTCGCAAACGCTTCAATCGTCTATCTTCAACTGTACAATCAAGTGAAAGGAACTCAATCATGTTGACCAAACAAGACTTCGCCATGGAACAGCTAGAAAATCGCCTGGAAATGCTCTGGATCTACATCCCCTACATCGGCACTTGCAGCAAGAAAGTACTCTGGTGGACGGTCTACTATCCCTGCCTCAAGTGGCGCTGGATCTGGGTCTAAGCTTCATCTACCCTACACACGCTAAGCCTAATCACACCATTCAGTTAATTCAGTTATAAGGAGAAACAATCATGTTGACCAAACAAGACTTCGCCATGGAACAGTTAGAAAATCGCCTGGAAATGCTCTGGATCTACATTCCCTATATCGGCACTTGCAGCAAACGGGTACTCTGGTGGACGGTCTACTATCCCTGCCTCAAGTGGCGCTGGATCTGGGTCTAAGCTTCTGCTGTTGCTTGTAGGGGACGGAATGATACAAGCCATCATATACGACACTGCATGTCTGCCGCCTCTCCCCCAGCGGCAGACAGCAACCAAAAGGAATTTGCCCAAGGAACTTACACTGGGCAGGTTCCTTTTTTTTATTGGGGAGTGGCAAGGACGATTCTATAATCGATAGTCCAATCTCTCGGCAGAAGTGGGGATTTTGATAGAAAGTGGGTCTCGATTGGGCCTGTGCAATCCACTATACTGGGTACAGACAACCAATCCATCTTTCCCAGCGATTAAAGTGCCGGGAAGCTAACTCCAAGGAGAGCCAACATGTCATTCAGCCTCACCACCCAATTCGAGTTGAAACCCGGCGCACAGATCGTCGAGTTTGATAGCAGTACCCACGAAAAAAGCTATCGTGTCGAGCTTGTCGATGGTCGTCACTTTCAAGTAAATGCCAAGTTGCATACCCTGTTGGAGGCCTTGCGCACGCCGTTGACACTCCCCGCGCTGGCCGCTGACTTTCAGCAGCGCAGCGGGCAAAGCATTGCGCTCGATCAATTGCAGCAGCTTAATAGCCAGTTGTTGGCCCAAGGCGTTGTGGTAGAAACCGGCAGCACAGTTGTCGATGCAGCAGAGAGCGGCAATGCGCCAACCGACTATCTTGGTCTTCAATACCGCCGTGACCTACTATCGCCTGCGCTGCTCGCGCCCCTGGCAAAGCTGTTGCGGGTCTGTTTCAACCGCGGTGTGGCATTGGTCTTGTTGGTCATTATTGCCGGTGCCCATATTCTCGCCTACCGTGAGATCGGCTTTCCCCCCGATTTGGCGATGGAAGGGGTTTCCTGGCCGCTCTTCTATGGCTTGTTTCTTATCACGATTCTGTTGCATGAACTGGGCCATCTGGCCGCTTGCCATCGCTGGAACTGCCCACACGGGCCGTTAGGGGTGGGGCTCTATTTCTTCTATCCCGTTTTCTATGTCGATGTGACCGCGGCCTGGCGACTTACGCGTCACCAACGGGCGATTGTCGATGTGGGCGGCGTCTACATTCAACTGCTCTGTGTGCCCTTTGCGCTGTTGCTCTTTTGGTTGACACAAGACCCGACCTATCTAATGTTGATCGCCGTCATCGACCTGGTGATCTTGGGCAACTTTGAACCCTTCATGAAGCTCGACGGCTACTGGTTGTTGTCCGATCTGACGGGCGTGCCCAATCTCCATGCTCGTACCGGAGAAGCCGGCAAGCGCCTCTGGGCCTGGCTGTTGTGGCGCTTGGGTCGGCGCACCGCTGCACCCCCACCTTCGGTCTTTGGTCAATGGACGGGGATAGTGCGGATGGTGATCTTCGCCTATATCGGCCTCTCACTTGTGCTCTGGCCGTTGCTCTTGGTAGCCATGGTGCCGATGCTCATCGATGTCCTGTTGACCTACCCGGCGCTGTGGCAAGCTGCGATTGCCGCCTTGATCGAGGCCAGCGCCAACGGCGATGTGGGGGCCATGCTCACCCAACTCAACACGCTTTTCATGCCGACGTTGACGCTGCTCACCCCGGCGCTGCTGCTCAGAGTTTCCTGGAATCGCATGCGCAAGGATCGTAAGGCGAAAGCAGCGTCCGCCCTACAACTCCAGACTGCCTAAGGCCACATCGGCTTGCAAGCAAGCGTGTCGGATCGATGAGATCCGACACGCTTGTTATTGATCTGAGGGCTTACGGGGTTGGCTAGACCAGTAGGGTCTTCGAGACCCTACGAGAGGTGGGGTAATGCAGTTTGGGGGAAGTGTGCCGGGGATGAGCGACGACCACACCGGTTTGACAAACTGTACCCCGCTCATCCCCGGCACACGTTGCACGCTGATGCTAAAATTTATCCCTAACTGGCAATGCACACCGACTGGCCGCCTGTGAATCTACGCCACCCCGTAACTTCGGTTGATCATCACTTTCTATCCCAATGCCCACAAAACAATAGAAACTTGGCGCAATCTTTCAGAAAAAGTCTCTGGTTTTCAACGCCGCGGCGGACTAGAATAGAGCTATCAAAGCAAATCGTCTCATAAATTGCGCAAAGGAGTTATTACTATGCTACACACAACCAGATACACCGAAAAAAGTCTCAAGCCCATGGTCGTCAAACGCCTTGCGACGATGATCGGCATCGGTCTGGCGATTTTTGTCCTGCTCTTCGCCACCTCGGCCTTGCTGGCGATGGTGGTTTGGAATGGTCTGGATGCCGGCCAACCTGCCCCCAGTTTTAGCAGCCATGATCTCAACGACCAGCCCATTGAATTGGCAGACTATGCAGGCAAGCCGGTGATGTTGACCTTCTGGTCGCCCGACTGCTCGGCCTGTCGCGAGGAATTGCCAGCGTTGCAATCGCTTGCCACCGAAGCCAACGCCGACGTGACGCTGTTGACGGTCGTCAGCAAGCTGTCCGCCGCCGAAGTGCAACAGTTTATGCAAGAGGCCGGGCTAACTTTCCCCGTGATCGTGGATGAATCCGGTGGCATTGCCACTGATTACGAGATCACCGGCGTTCCCGTCAGCTATTTCATCAACCCCGACGGCCAGATCGACCATAGCATGATCGGCGCCGATCGCCAGGGCGTGCTCGAAAACAATCTCTTTGCCTGGCTGAGCACATGTAAGCTGGATGAGGTGTGTCGGTAGAAGGAAAAGAATAACCAATAGACCTCGTAGGGGCACGAGGTGGGCGGCGAATTGAACTGGATTCTTCGCAATTAACCATTGCCGCCGCCCACTTCATGCCCGTACTGTTTATTCCCGATAATGTCTAATAATCAATTGCGAATCATTAATCGTCAATGGCTGTCACGCCTCGCTAGGAAGTTGCCCTTTCATTGGCAATTAGTCGTTAGCCATTGATTATTGATGATTAGATCGATAGCAGGAGGATACGATGAGTGGGTTGATGAATCAGCAACGACCGGTGCGGCCAGCGGTGATCGAGATCGCCGAGATGACCAAGAGCTATCAAATGGGTGGGACAGCAGTCCATGCGCTACGGGGCGTCTCGTTGACCATCCGCAGTGGTGAATATGTGGCGATTATTGGGGCCAGCGGTTCGGGCAAAAGCACATTGATGAACATGATCGGGCTGCTGGACCGCCCCTCGACTGGCAACTATCGCTTGCGCGACACCGAAGTCAGCCAGATGAGCAAAGCCGAACTGGCAACGGTGCGCAATCGGGAGATCGGCTTTATCTTTCAACGCTTTCATCTGCTCCCGCGTACCAGTGCCCAACGCCAGGTCGAGCTGCCACTCTTCTACGCGGGCGTTCCGGCCCGCAGCGCGTCCAAACTGGCGATTGAAGCACTGACCCGGGTGGGCCTGGGCGAACGGGCCCATCACCGGCCCGATGAACTCTCTGGCGGTCAACAACAGCGCGTCGCCATTGCCCGGGCCCTGGTCAATCGCCCCAGCCTGCTCCTGGCCGACGAACCGACCGGCGCGCTGGACAGCAAGACGGGCGAAGATGTATTGCACATCTTCAAGCAACTCCACGCCCAGGGCATGACGCTGGTCGTCGTCACCCATGATATGGCAGTTGCCAAGCGCGCCGAACGCATCATCATCCTCAGCGATGGCAACATCGTCAAGGATGCCTATCAACATTGAGCATACGGCTAGCCCACTTGAGCGGGCATTGTTCCATAGCCCGGTGGCTAAAGCCCCGGGCGGTCAGCGCCGAAAAGTTTACGTTACACAGCACATTTAGGTTGGGGGGATCATGAAAGCACTACGTTATTCGACCGTGGCCTGGGAAAGCATTATGGCGAACAAAATGCGTTCGCTGTTGACCATGTTGGGCTTGATCATCGGTGTTGCCTCGGTGCTGACGACCATTGGTATTGGCCGTGGCGCGGCGCAAGGCGTGACCCAAGAGATCGAGGGCCAAGGCATCAATACGCTGGTCATCACCCCCAAAACCGAGAACATCACCGACAATAGCTCGCTCACCTCGGGCGATGCGCGCATTCTGGGCGACCCAACGCTGCATCCCGAGATCGCGGCGGTTGCGCCGACCAACTCGACCTTTATGCGTGTGGTCAATGGCGATCTGGCGATTGAAAGCCAGGTTACGGGCACGACGGCGGCCTATGCCACCGTGCGCAACCTCAAGTTGGAACAGGGGCGCTTTTTTAGCGCGGAAGAAGAAACCAATCAACAGCGCGTGGTTGTGCTCTCCACGATTGCCGCTCATGATCTCTTTAAAGGCGGTGACCCCATCGGCCAGAGTATCCGCATTAAGAATGAACCCTTCCTGGTGGTGGGTGTCTTGAAAAAGAGCAGCGGTGACGACAGCGAAGCCTACTTCCGCCCCATCTATACCCCCATTGGGGTGGCCCAGAACCGGCTGATCAATGCGCCGCGCTACCGTGGCGAATATGTGGTTTCGGACATTACGATCCAGGTTGCCAACCGCGATCTGCTCGAATATGCCGAGTACCAGGTGGAACAAACATTGCGCCTGCGCCACGATCTGGACTCAACCAAGAAGAATGATTTTCATATTCTCAACCAAGCCCGCCTGTTGGAAATTGCCGGCAGCGTCGCCAACATGATGACCGCGCTGCTGGGCAGCATCGGCACTGTGAGCCTGTTAGTCGGTGGCATTGGCATCATGAACATTATGCTCGTTTCTGTCACCGAGCGCACCAGCGAGATTGGTCTGCGCAAAGCGTTGGGTGCCCAAGATAGTGACATCCTGCTCCAGTTTCTGATCGAAGCCTTGTTGCTCTGCGCCCTGGGTAGCCTCATCGGCATTGGTCTGAGCTATAGTGTCAGCCGCCTGCTCAATGGCATACCTGAATTTCCCTTTGACATTGTCCTGGAAGCCCCGGCCCTCTTTCTCGCCCTGGGCGTCGGCTTGATCAGCGGCTTCGTCTTTGGCCTCTACCCGGCCATCCGCGCCACACGGCTCGACCCCATCGATGCCCTGCGCTATGAGTAGTCTAGTACAGTTGGGCGTAGATACCACGGCCGTTAATCAGGCACGTTACTCGTGTACATCATGGTAAAAATAGGGTACCTTATTTACGCCGGGATCTACTAGTACAGGGTCGGGCAAGCTTTGGTGGTTTAACGTAGGTCACGTTTGCAACGTGACCTACAACGTTGACTGAAGTCTTTACTGCTTTTTATCAGGTGTTGATAGATTGATAGAAAGTTTGCGGGGGATTGATAGAAAGTGCTGCTCAACTTGGCAGCGCGCTTCTGGTATCCTTGCTCATAGAAAATAAAACGTGCGCAACTGGATCTCTGGTGGTTGACATCGCCAACCACCAGTTAAAACAGGTGTCTGCTAGCAGAAACCGGCTCAAGCCGGTTTTGGATACCAGGCGTCGGTTTTAACCGATGCTGATATCCGGTTGAGCCAATAAAACGTGCGCAACTCAGTATCAGCAACGAGCGCCGCAGACAAATGCCAAAGAGGAGATCCTATGAGCAACCGCAAATTGATCGTCACCATTCTGGTTATCTTGAGCGTGATTGACCTTGTTCTGTTGTGGAATGATGGCACCGTGTTGTCCGCTGCCGAACCGCTGGCCTATGCCGACACCGATATGCAGCGCCCCACGGCGCTGGACGCCGCTGCCGCTGGCCGCCAAACCGTGCGTATTCGTTCACCCCAATCGGTCATCGATGATCTGTCGGCAGCGGGCACGGTGGATCTGGTCAGCAAGCGCCAAGTGGTCTTGGAAGTGGAGGCCACGGTCAGTGAAGTCAAGGTGACGGTTGGCGACTGGGTGGCGGCTGGCGATCTGCTGATTGCCTTGGATACTACCGAACTAGAACGAGCCGTGGCGCGCGCCGAAGTGGATCTCGCCTCGACCCAGGCCGAGTTGGTCAAGCTGCAACAAGGGAGTGACCCCGGCGAAATTGTGGTGGCCCAAGCGAATCTGGACGCAGCCACGGCAAACTTGGTCAAAGTCCACTCAGGCGCGGCCCCCGAAGAAATCTCGGCAGCGCAAGCCAAGGTTGCCGCCGTCCAGGCCAAACTGAATGGCCTCTTTGCGCCGCCCAACAATGGCGAAATCGACGAAGCCAAGGCTGGGCTGCAAAAGGCCGAGATCGCCCGCCAAGAGGCGCAACGCGAATATGACAAGATCAAGTGGCGCAACGACGTGGGCATGACGCCCGAATCGGCAGCGCTGCAAAAAGCCACGGTTGACTATGAATCGGCGCTCGGCAAGCTGAACCGGATCAATATTCCCTCCTCCGACGCATCGGTGCAAGAGGCCAAGAGTGAGGTGCAACGGGCAGTGAGCGAGCTACAACAGTTGCAAAATCGCCCCTCGGCTGTCGAAGTGGCCGAAGCGCAAGCCAAGGTGCAGGACGCCGAGCAGAAAGTGAACAAGCTCAAGGCTGGTCCGCTGGGTGCCGACCTGCTGACCGCCCAGGCCAAAGTGCAAAAGGCGCAACTGGATCTGGAAGAAGCGCAGGGTAAACGCCAACGGGCCCAGGTGTTGGCACCGATTGAGGGTGCCGTGCTCGAAGTCAACGTGACCGCCGGTGAACGGGGCACGGTGGGCAAAACGGTGGTCACCCTGGCCGACGTGCGCCAACTCAAACTGACCGTCAAGGTTGCCGAAGTGGATATCCCGCAGATTGCTTTGAATCAGGAAGCCACCATTAGTATCGATGCCATCCGTGGCCGCACTTTCACCGGCGTTGTCGAGGGGATTGACCCGATCAACAAGGCGGACAAGGATGTGGTCAACTATCCCGTGACCATCCGCCTGACCGATGCCACCTTGGATGGCGTGCGCCCAGGCATGAATGCTGTTGCCAGCTTTCCCAATCAACAGGCCAATGACCAGCGCTGGTTGGTGCCCACCTCCGCCCTGCAAACCGCGGCAGACCAGACCTTTGTCCAGGTAGCGCGTGGCGAAAGCTTTGCCCCCACGGCGGTGACACCCGTCGAGACGCAAGGCGACTGGACGGTCGTGCAGTCGGCAGCACTGCAAGAAGGCGACGAAGTGCTAGGCGCGGTTGCCTCGTATGTAGGTGAGCAGCAGGATATTAAAGTTTCGTATTAGACTCAGTGAGGGAGAAAAAACAAGACCGGCATTTAGCAGATGCCGGTCTTGTCGCGTCTAAGGCGCTTGCAAAGAAATAAGGATCCAGCGCTTGCCAAACAAAATCATGCGTAGGGGCGGCTTGCTGCCGCCCCGCGTTTGGCTCGCTGCGAACGGGCGGCGGCAAGCCGCCCCTACTGCATACTTATTGCTTTGCAATGGCCTTAATAAATATCTCAGCGGGCTACTTTCTTCCAACCCTCCAACCGCTCTCCCCTGTAGTTGCTATATGGCTAATAATACCAGCCTGTAGGCGAACATGCATACTTGGTTTTTAGGCTTCCGCATCCCCGCACGCTTGATGAATCGCAGATCACGCCAAATACGTGACTTACAGGTCAC
>DAOTTR010000436.1:0-60952 GCA_034437715.1 Caldilineaceae bacterium | reverse complement strand
CGCCTATGACGATGCCTTGCGCTATTATCGCCCAGACACCGCACCCCTCGCCTATGCAGCTACCCAGGGCAATTGTGGACTGCTCTTGCAAACCTTGGCCAGCGAGCCAGGGGAAGACCGCCAAGCGCGCCTACAAGCAGCCTTACAGGCCACAGTTACGGCATTGAGCTATTTTCACCGCATGCATCATGCACCCTATCAGCAATGGGCAGTTCACCGGCTAAAAACCCTGCGTAGTATTAGCGGTGCCGCCTTTGTTGCCATGTGGCAAGCCTTAGATGTGGGCGAAATACCGGATTGGTTACAGGAATGATCCGCTGTGCGCGATCAACGATCGAAACAGAAAAGGAGAAATCGCAATGAACAATGCACAAAAAACATTGGCCGGTGCACTGCTTGTGGGTGGTAGCTTACTTACGGGCAATGCAACTACGCTGGCTGTGGCCGGGGGGCTGGGGGTCAATCTGGCCTCGACCGGACTGGAAGGCATGGCCGCGCGCCTGGGGCAAGCCATGCAACCGGGCACACCGCTGGCCCAGGCCTATGCCCGCTCTATCCGCAAGGCCACGCAAAGCTTGCAACGCGACTATCAACGCGCCCAGGACGACCCAGATGGCTCTGCCTTTACGCTGGTCGCCGCGAGTGCTAACAGCATTGCACAGGCCGCCTATCCACCAATCCTCACCGTGACGACAGCCCAGCAAGCTTTGCACAGCAGCCTCGACGGCCTGTTGCATGGTCATGCGGTTGGGTCACGCGCCTATCTTGAGCAGCATCTGCTAGCCCAGGTCGCGCTCACTTTTCGCGATGAACTGGCCGCAGAACCAGAGGCGTGGCAGCGTTATCATGGCTGGTTGATCGAAGAAATATGGCAACAACTGCGTGCCCAGGGGAGTCCAACCACAGCCAGTGTGCCGGGCACCTTGGCAGACGCCGACGCGCTGCTGCAAGAGATGAGTGCGCGCTGGCAGGCGTTTGAAGCGAATGTCTATGCCTTACATCAGGCAGCGTTGGCCCAGGCGACCGGCAATACCCTCAACACGGCAGGCGGGGCAGTCATCTATGGCAATGTCACCGTCAAGCAGGGTGATTTTGTTGGCCGCGATAAGATTAGCGGCAGCCAGCATACTTACAACAATAGTGGCATAACGGTGCAGGGCAATCTCAATCAAGGCACGAATACCAGCACATCGCGCCCAGGCACAACTGAACAGGATGAGACGTAGAATCTACTGATTTCTCTATTTTGGCCGTGATGTACTTTTTCCATTCGGGCTTCGCCACTGGCTGTGATACACTCAATTGAGCAAGGTCATATACTCAGAAACATAAGTCGAAAGGAACTGACTCATGTCCAAAACGGTGCCCAGCGATATTGAGATCGCCCAAGCCGCCAAGGTTGAACCCATTGAAGCGATTGCCGAGAAGATGGGGCTCAGCCGGCAAGATATTGAACTCTATGGCGATCACATGGCCAAGATCAAACTCGAAGCCATCGACCGCTTCCAGGATCGCCCCAATGCCCACTATGTGGTGGTGACGGCAATTACCCCCACGCCGCTGGGCGAAGGCAAATCGACGACAACAGTTGGGCTGGGGCAGGCGTTTCAGCACATTGGTAAAAGCGCGATTGTGGCCATGCGCCAGCCATCGCAAGGACCCACCTTTGGCATCAAAGGCGGTGCCGCCGGCGGTGGCTACAGCCAGATCATTCCCATGGAGCAATTCAACCTGCACATGACCGGCGATCTGCACGCCGTGACCGCCGCCAACAATCTGCTGGCGGCGATGATCGACAATCACATTTATCAGGGCAACGAACTCAACATTGATCCGCACAACATTACCTGGCGGCGTGTGTTGGATGTGAGCGACCGCGATTTGCGCAATATCATTTCCGGCTTGGGCGGCAAGGCCGACGGCATTGCGCGCGAAACAGGCTTTGATATTAGCGTCGCCAGTGAAGTCATGGCAATCCTGGCGCTGACCACCAGCCTGCGCGATATGCGCGAGCGCTTTGAGCGGATTGTGATTGGGCAGAGCAAAGATCGCAAACCGGTGACGGCTGGTCAACTCAAAGGTGCCGGCGCGATGACGGTGCTGATGAAGGAGGCGATCAAACCCAACCTGATGCAGACGCTGGAAAACGGTCCGGCATTGGTCCATGCAGGGCCCTTTGCCAACATTGCCCATGGCAACAGCTCGATCCTGGCCGACCAGATTGGTATCAAGTGTGCCGACTTCCTGGTGACCGAAGCAGGCTTTGGCGCGGATATTGGCTGCGAGAAATTCTTCAATATTAAGTGCCGCTACAGTGGTCTTACACCGAGCGCGGCGGTGATTGTGGTGACGGTGCGTGCGTGCAAGTTGCATACGGGCAAGTACCGAGTCGTGCCCGGCAAACCGCTGCCCGAAGAGATGGTCAAAGAAAATCCCGATGATGTCTTTGTCGGGACCAGCAACTTGCGCAAGCAGATCGAAAACATCAAAAAGCATGGCATCAGTCCGGTCATCTGTATCAATCAATTCAGCAGTGATTACCGCAGCGAGATCGATGCGATCTTCCAGGTATGTAAAGATGCAGGTGTGCGCTGCGCCCTTGCCAATCACTGGGCCGAAGGTGGCGCTGGCGCGACGGATCTGGCGCGGGCCGTAGTCGAAGCGGCCAACGATGATAACCAATTCAACTTCCTCTATGATCTCGAACAGCCCATCAAGGCCAAAATTGAGACGATTGCCAAGGAAATTTATGGCGCAGCCGAGGTAGTCTATGAAGCCCAGGCGACCAGCCAGATTCGTTCCTATGAAAAGAGTGGCTTTGGCAACCTGCCCATCTGCATGGCCAAGACCCATTTAAGTCTCACCGCCGATCCGTCGGCCAAAGGCGCGCCCACCGGCTTCACCTTGCCGATTCGTGAGGTGCGCGCCAGCGTGGGGGCCGGCTTTATCTATCCCATCGTCGGCGAAATGCGCACCATGCCCGGCCTGCCCAGCCACCCCGCGGCGGAACGGGTGGATATTGATTTTGAAACCGGCAGGGTGGTGGGGCTGTTTTAGAGAGAAGGTACCGAAAGTTTAGTTACACTTGGGTTAACAAAATATTGGCGATGAGATATTGGTCGTTCTAGCGGTCTCTCTTGTAGAATACTGAGTATCGAGTCGTGTAGCCTTACTATGGTTTTAGGAGTGGTTATCAATGAGCTATACCGAACTGAGCTTGGACGACCTATACTTGCAAATGCAAGACGACCTCTATGATGGCATCAAGGAAGAAATTCCGATCCAAGTGCGCGAGGCATTGGCGCGTGGCAAAACGCCGCAGGAAATTTTGGACGATGGTCTGGTGACCGGCATGGACATTGTGGGCGTGGATTTCCGCGATGGCATTCTCTTTGTGCCCGAAGTGCTCATGGCCGCCAATGCGATGAAGGCCGGCATGGAAGTGTTGCGCCCGCTGCTCACCGAGACGGGAGCCCAGCGCATTGGCAAGGCCATAGTCGGCACCGTCAAGGGCGATATCCATGACATTGGCAAAAACTTGGTCGCCATGATGTTGGAAGGCGCGGGCTTCGAGGTGATCAATCTGGGCATTAACGTAGATGCCGACAGCTTTCTGGCCGCGATCAAGGAGCATGATCCCGATATCATCGGCATGAGCGCCTTGCTGACGACTACCATGCCCTACATGAAAGTTGTCGTCGATGCCCTGGGCGAAGAAGGCATTCGCGAAACGATTTATGTGATGGTGGGTGGTGCGCCGGTAACCGAAAACTTTGCGCGCGAAGTGGGAGCCGATGCCTACGGACGCGACGCAGCGGTGAGTGTCGAGATTGCCAAACGCTACATGCAGCGCAAAAACAAAAAAGCGCGCGAAGCCTAGTTGCTCATGCGCCGCAAGTATAGAGGCTATATCTTACAGTTCACTCGATCTGATCACGAAGGTCGTCATATTTATGTATTTCAGAACAATCGACGATTGGGGTTTATGGTCGCATTGATGGACCGATCAGAGGGTTGGCGCAAGCATGAAATCGCGATCGAGAGGAGGCTATTGCATCATTTCGGGAGGAATTAGATGAACGTGGATATTAGTCTTGCTGAACCAGTGGCAACGCGTGTTTGGTTCGAATTCAAGTTGTCGCTGTTATTTGTAGACATTGACGGTATCGTTACAAGCATCGACTTTCAGCTCATTCCGGAAAGTGATTTTGAATCTTCTACGCCTGTGACTAAATTCACATTAGGCTATGAAGGGACGGTAGTCATTTGTCATCATCGCGATGGCGCAGAAACCTGGCTGCCGGTTGACATGTGGTTACCGAAGGCTTTACACCACCGTTCAACCAAAATCAGCAGCCGCATTACGCGCCATCATGAGGGCCAGCATTTGCATTATCCATGCCTGCGAAGGGGTAATGGGGAGCAAGATCAGTTATGATGCCTTGGACCATTAACCAAACGGCGGTGCTCCCCAAGCAACCTCGCCCAATTATCAGCATTGGCGGCGGCGGGATTGTCCACGATGCCCACTATCCTGCCTACCGCAAAGCGGAATTCCCGGTGGTTGGCATTTTTGATGCGAACGTGGAACGCGCCCAGGCCATGGCCGCGCAGTTTGGCGTGCCCGTCGTTTACCCCACGTTGGCGGAGGCAATTGCGCAAGCCCCAGCCCATGCGATTTTTGATGTGGCCGTGCCCGCAGTCAACATCGTAGAGGTATTACATCAGTTGCCGGCGGGGCGCGCCGTGCTGATCCAAAAGCCGATGGGTGATAACCTGGTCCAGGCGCGTGAGATTCTAGCCCTTTGCCAAGCAAAATCACTGATAGCCGCCATCAACTTTCAGATGCGTTGGGCCCCCTTTATCATTGCCGCGCGCAGCTTGATCGACCAGGGAGCCATCGGCGAGGTGCATGACATGGAGGTGCGCGTCACGGTCTATACCCCTTGGCATCTCTGGCCCTTTCTGCAACAAGTGCCCTACGCCGAAATTCTCTACCACAGCATCCACTATATCGACCTGGCGCGCGCTTTCTTGGGCGATCCTGTCGGTGTCTACGCGAAGACAGTCAGCCATCCCAAATTGCGCCAGATGCAGTCACGCACCAATCTGATTTTGGACTATGGGGATCTGTTGCGCTGCAACATCGAGACGAACCACCAGCACGCGTATGGGCTGCGCCATCAGGAAAGCTATGTAAAGTGGGAAGGCACCCAAGGCGCGATCAAGGTCAAGCTGGGCTTGTTGATGAACTATCCCACTGGCGAACCAGATGCCTTTGAATATTGTGTGCTACAAGCCAACCAAGAACCACAATGGCAGGCGGTCGCCATCGATGGTTCCTGGTTTCCCGACGCCTTCATTGGCAGCATGGCCAGTTTGATGCGCTATGTGGACGGCGAAACCAATGTTTTGCCCACCGCCGTGGCTGACGCCTTCAAAACGATGTGTGTCGCTGACGCCGCTTGTCGCGCCAGCGCTACGGGTGCGACGGTGATTGCCACCGCCTAGCACCTAGTAGATCCCGGCGTAAATAAGGTACCCTATTTTTACCATGCTGTACACGAGTAACGTGCCTTATTAACTGCCGTGGTATCTACGCCCAACTGTACTAGATCGATTTCACGCCGGTGTAGACGATTTCAAGCAAGATACGATCAGGCGACTCAAGCATCACTTGGTAATAGGTCTGATCAGGCCCTTGGGCAAAGTCGGGGCGATGTTTGGGCGTGTCGAAGAGCAGTTGCACCCCCTGCTCACGCAGATAGGTAGCCGCCGTATCAATATCCGCTTGCGCGGCGACGCTGATGGCAATGTGATTCACGCCCGGACCGTCATAGTCATTTTGCACTTCTTTGGCTTGACCGACAAACCATAGGCTTGTATGGTTGTGATCGATGACGCCGAGCATTCCTTCCATTTCGACAATGGTCTTCCATTCTAGAAAAGCAAATAAGTCTTTATAGAACGGCACATTGGCGGCATGGACATTGATTTGGAGATGGCCGAGTTGGGTATTCATGGTGGGTTCCTTCCCTGTTGAATTGCAGGCAACTGAGATATCACAGGGATATCATAGCAGAAAACCCCACTCACGTATAGTAAAAACACGCCAGAAGATCCCCTATTTCCCGCTGACCAAGCCCAAACAGAGCGAAATTATCAAAACCTTGCCATCCAGTTTTTCAGCAAGTCGCCTGAACCCGATTGGTTAGCCTTGAATGAAGCCAATCTGGCAGAAGCCTACTTCTATCTGGGCGATCTGACGCTGGTTGCGACCTATGCAGCACGAGCCCTGCACCAAGAGGAAGTGATTATGCGCCCCTACTGTTTTTACATTCTGGGCCAGATTGCGCGCGTGCAGAGCAATTTTGTGCTGGCCGAGCAACGCTGTCGCCAAGTGATTGCCGGGGCCGAAGAAAATAACGATCCATGGGCACTGGGCCCAGCCTGGCGCGCCCTGGGCGAGACCTATCGCGACGGGGGCAAGCATGACGAGGCACGAGTCGCTTTTCAAGAACTGCTGGCGCTCTATCAACGCCTGGGCGTAGCCGCGGAAATTCGCTGGAGCCAAGCGCTGCTGGACGCGCTGCTCCCTACTCGGTAGTAAAGACTTCAGCCTTTGTCCACTTTAGGCGCTTGCAAAGCAATAAGTAACCAGCGCTTGCCCAACAAAATCATGCGTAGGGGCGGCCGCGCGGCCGCCCCGCGTTTGGCTCGCTGCGAACGGGCGGCGGCAAGCCGCCCCTACGTGAATTGTGGATCATTTAAATCTTGGAATAGCCTAAAGTCTTTACTACCTGTTGCCGTCTTCCGGCAGCTTGAGACAAATCCACGCCTTTCTGAGACAAAACCGCTTCCTTGGCATCCCGCCGCCATGATATCTTGGATGCACTCGCTCCCACAGCACCTGGATGTAGACAAGCACTACGTTTCCCATCGCTGGAGCACAATCCAACCGTGTCGGCAACGCCATCGCGGTAAAGCCGATGTTATCATCCAGAAAGGAAGTGCAACATGTTATCAGTTCTCTCGGCAAAACGTTGGGGAATCGCGGCCAGTTTGGCCCTGTTGATTATGCTGGCGGCGCTCCTGCCCGTTGCTGCCCAAGTTGGTGCGCCTTGTTACCTCAACGGCGTCTGGTATGCTGATGGCACGATCATCAGTACTGGCCCGGTGCTCGAGGTATGTGACAATGGGCGTTGGCGTGTCGCGGTCTTTGAGCAATGGGGCCTTATCCAGCGCATCGATCCCAAATTGCTGGACAAAGTCAAGACCATTCCACCTGTGCCCGATCCACAGCCCTGATGCCTGAGCTGCCCACCAACGTTGACAGTCAAGTTCGATAGCAAGACAAACCAACTGCTGGAACAGGAGATGCTGAAAGTCACGGAAAGTCTGCGGAATATTCAACAAATCTTGGACCAAGCACCTGGCTATCAGCAATAAGAGCATCCACTACACCCAACCTCCATACGTCAAGACTCGACCGGCGCGCATCACCGGTCGAGTCTTTTTTGTGACCATTATTCCCGCGTTCCGGCCAAGCTATGATATACTGACGCTGGATTGAGGCGCTTGCCAACACCCATTGCTACTGCAAATTGAGGAATATATGTTCGGGAATTACACCTATCTGGTCTGGCTTTTTTGCTTTATTGGGTTGCCATTGCTCATATTGTTGCGCTGGCGGCCACAACTTTGGCAGCAGCGGCGCGCATTGGCGTGGGTCACGCTTGGCTCGCTGGTGGGCGGCTGGGCGTGGGACGCGCTGGCCGTGCGCGTGGGCCTCTGGCACTATGATCCGGCGCGCATTGCCGGGCTCTGGTTAATCGGGTTGCCGCTAGAAGAATGGCTCTGGATCGTGGGTGTCACCTTGCTCTTTGGCAGCACAACCGTGATCCTGGCCGAGCGCATGGGGGTGCAGCATGGTTGAACAACCGTGGATCCAGGTGGGCATGAATGGGCGTTTCTTTCCTGGCAACTGGCGACCGGCACGCCAGGAGATTGCCTTTGCCCAGGCGGCTGGCTTCCACGCCATGCAATTTGCGGTGCGTGACGAGGCATTGCGCGCGACCAAATTAGGTGATCCGTTTGCCGTGGTGGCCGAATTATTGGCCGAAGCCAAGCTCACCGCCGTGATGGAAATCTTGGTGCGGATTGACGAAACAGGGCATACAGACGCGGGATTGACACCGCTGGCTATTTTAGAAGCCAGCCTGCCCGCCATTACGACGCTGCCCTGCCCACGCGTCCATTGGCATCTGGCTGCCAGCCGGCCCCTCGCCACGACCGCCGCCGAGTTGGAGGAATTGCTCTATCCACAATTGAACGCGGGCGTGGCCCTGGCGCGTCAACATGGCTTTCAATTGGGGCTGGAACACAATGAACCCGATCTGCTGATCTTTGGCACACCAGCACAATGTGCCGCCGCGCTAGATGCCGCGCCGGGATTACACTTTGTCTGGGATTTGAATCATACTACCACAGAGCATTTGGCCGATTTCCTGGCCTTGGCCCCGCGCATGAGTATGTTGCATGTCTCGGACACACCCTTGCCCCAAGTGAACTATCACTTGCCGTTGGGCCAGGGCAGCATCGACTTTGCGATCTATTTTACCGAGTTACAACAACGCGGCTTTACGGGTCCGGCCATCTTGGAGATTGGTGGCCAGCCCAAGTCCGGCGGCTTTGGACGCGATACGGACGAGGCGTTGATGGACTCAAAACAGCGGCTGGCCGTGATTCTCGATCAATAAGGGACAAGGACGCACTTTGCCAGATTTTATCCCAACCCATTTTTCTCATCTCTTCATGCTCTGTGTGGCAGCGCTCATTTTTCATGCGCTGTTGTGGGCGCGCAATGGGCGCTTTCTGTGGCGAAATCGCGCCATTATCTTGGCCGTTGTGGCCATTGCCGAGCTATGGACATTGATCACCGATCCAATTGGCGGTCTCTGGCGCGCCTGGCTTTTCGCGCCCGAAAAAGTTTTGGGCATCTGGTTTTTGGGGGTGACGCCCATCGAGGATTTCTTCGGCATGGCCGTGGTCAGCAGCGCGGCGGCCTGCGCGATTTTGGTCTTTGGCTACAGTCATCGTCGCTGGATTTAAACGATTTTACCTTTTTAAGCTCCGCGGGAACCGTTACGGCTCCTCCCCCAACCTGCTACCCTTTCCCCAGATCTTTGGGTACCAGGGAGGGTGAGCGTGCCAGGGACGGCCCAGCGGCCTGACGGCACTACGCTATGTTCTTGGGCCGTCCCCGGCACGCCTTCCCTACTGCCAACTGGTGGGTAAAGGGTAGTAGCATGGGAGGGGGTAGCTTGAATCGTTATGTAAATTTTAACTTCTCGATCACCCAAGGTAGAGCCAGACATGTTCACCATGGACCAACAACAGGCGATTGCTTTTCTCCGGCGCGATCGCTTGCGCAATATTGTGGCGCTCAAAATGCTGGCCGCCTTTCCCACAGCCATCCAGACGATTTATCAAGAAACAGCGATGGATGCGGCGGCGTTATTGCTCTTTCCAACCAGCGCTTTCCCCTATGATCGCGCCACCTATCCCGATCTTGATTGGGTGGTCTTGCTGTCGGCCACCACGCCCGCCGCGGCGATAACCTTGCTGCCCCATATCCCCAGGGACCAAAAGCTGATCTTCAAATTGATGGACGCGGGTATTCGCGAGCGATTGGCTGCGCACTTTAGTTTGCAGCCAATTACCACCTTTCTCTCCTATACAGCGACCGTGGTTGAACACTTTACGCCGCATCCCGATGTTGCGGTTGCCGATCAAGTGGAGGATCGACTCTATCCCATTTTCGCCGCGCAGGGTCATGAGCGCGCCGAGTTGACCCGCTATTTTGCCACTGGCCAGGCGCGCACATTCACGCTTTATCGCGCCGCCGCGCCAGTCGCGGCTTGTTTCACCTATCAAAACTTTGAAACGGTGCATGAGATTGGTGGGGTTTTCACGTTGCCCAGTGAACGGCGTAAGGGTTATGCGCAACAGGTTGTGGAAACGGCGGTGCATTCGCTATTGGCGCGCAACTGCCTGCCGCGCTATCAGGTGCATGAAGACAACCATGCCTCGATTGCCCTGGCCGAACAGATTGGCCTGACGCCCTTTGTGGCGGTGGAACATTGGCGGCATATACCATGACAAAGCGCCTCTCGGTCAAGACTACACCTGAGACAAATCGGCTACTCCTTTTCAACAAGCCGCATCTGGTCCTGACCAAGTTCACAGACCCCGAAGGTCGCCCGACGCTGGCTGATTATATCCATGTGCCCGGCGTTTATGCAGCGGGACGGCTGGATCACGACAGCGAGGGGCTGCTGTTGCTCACCAATGTAGGTTGGTTGCAAGCGCTGATCAGCCAGCCACACTATCGGTTGGCGAAAACGTATTGGGTGCAGGTAGAAGGCATACCCACAGCGGTGGCGCTGCAAAAGTTGAGCGATGGCGTGCTGCTCAACGATGGCATGACCCTACCAGCACAAGCGCGCTTGCTCGACGCACCGGCCCTCTGGCCGCGCGTGCCGCCGATCCGTGTGCGCCGGAGCGTGCCCGATGCGTGGATCGAGTTGACGATTCACGAGGGACGCAACCGCCAAGTCCGGCGCATGACCGCGGCCGTGGGCTATCCCACCCTGCGTTTGGTGCGCTGGGCGATTGGGCCGTGGACGCTGGACAGCTTGCAACCCGGCGCATGGCGCGAAATTCCTTGCCCGCGCAATCCAACGGAGTGGCACCAGTTGTTACAAATAGAGGAGAAAAATCGATGACACCCTTGATTCGACCAGTTCAACAGAACGATCACACCGAGTGGCGGCGCTTGCGCGATGCCCTGTGGGATCATGAAGTTGATGAGCATGGGCAAGTGATCGCCGCTTTTTTGGCGGCACCGCCTGCCGATATTACAATCCTGGTGATCGAACGGCCTGATGGTACATTGGGTGGTTTTGCTGAAGTCGGACAACGGTCCTATGCCGAGGGGTGTGCGACCTCACCAGTCGGCTATCTGGAAGGGCTCTATGTGGACCCCGATCTCCGCCAGCAAGGGTGGGCCCGCCGCTTGGTGGCCGCGGCTGAGGCTTGGGCGCGTACGCAAGGGTGCAGTGAAATGGCTAGCGACTGTCTGATCGAAAATACAAACAGTTTGGTCATGCATCTGGCGCTTGGTTACAGCGAGGTAGAGCGCATCATCTGCTTCCGCAAGACGCTGACGTGATTAGAGATTATTCCGATTTGTTCTTTGGGCGACAAAACAAACAGGGTGTGGTGTTTCTGGTAGGTGCGGTTTGTAACCGCACAACGCTGACTCCACCCGGATTGTGCGGTTACAAACCGCACCTACGCATTCACAAAATTAAATCAGAATAAGGTCTCTTGTTTTCCGTACAATCAAATTTCTTCGTTGTTTTCGCTGTCGTCATGCCCTGGATCATCTTCCATATATTCATCATCAGCTACGGGATCGTTGTCCAGCGGCGCGCCACTGTGGCCACCGATCACGACAATAAATTCACCTTTGAGGGTGGTGCCTTCGACCTCGGTTAGCAGCGAGGAGAGGGTGCCGCGCCAGAGTTGCTCATAGAGTTTGGTCAGGTCATTGGCGATAGCGGCGGGGCGGTCGCCATAGGTTGCCAGTGCGTCTTTGAGAAATTCGCCCAGGCGATAGGGGCTTTCGTAGAAGATGAGCGTGTGGGGCGAGTGTTGATCCACGGCCAGGAAACGCTGGCGTTGACCGCGTTTACGCGGCGGAAAGCCACGGAAGGTGAAGCTGTGTACAGGTAAACCGGAAAGCACCACCGCCATGATCAACCCGGCAGGGCCGGGGATCATGGTGACGGGGAATTCTTCTTCGACGGCGCGGCGCACGGCAATAAAGCCGGGGTCGGCAATGCCGGGAGTGCCAGCATCAGTCACGACTGCGACGGATTTACCATCTTTGAGCAGGCCAATGATGCGCTCAACCGATTTGCGTTCGTTGTGTTCATGAAACGCGATCTGAGGTTTGCTGATCTCAAAATGTTTGAGCAGCCGCCCCGTCTTGCGCGTATCTTCGCTGGCGACATAGTCCACCGTGCGCAACGTCTCTAGCGCGCGCAGGGTAATATCGTCTAGATTGCCGATCGGTGTTGCAACAAGATAGAGCATGAGATTCGATCTACAGAATACGAACAGAACATAAACAGTGGATTGCCACCTGCTATTATGCGCTAAAAGCCCGATAACCGCAATCCGCCATCGCTACTCAGGTGTATTTCAATTTGGAGGTAAATTTTAGAACGAGCGTGCAACGTGTGCCGGGGACGAGCGACAACCACACCGGTTTGAAACTGCACCCCGCTCGTCCCCGGCACACTGCCCTAAAAAGTGTAATGCACCCTAGCTACTCCTGTTATTGAAGCACCTTACCAAATATACTGTCCGGTGTAGGACGCCGCACAGGCAGCAATCACTTCGGGCGCGCCTTGGGCCACAATATAACCACCTTGTTGACCACCTTCGGGCCCCAGGTCGATCACCCAATCGGCATTTTTGATCACATCGAGATGATGCTCGATCACCACCACGCTATTGCCGGCATCCACCAACTGATTGAGCGCGTCGAGTAGCCGTTGAATGTCGGCCAGGTGCAGACCGGTGGTTGGTTCATCTAAGATATAAAGCGTGCGACCACCCCGCTTGATCTTGCCCAATTCGTGGGCCAGCTTGATGCGTTGCGCTTCGCCGCCCGAAATGGTGGTGGAAGATTGGCCGAGTTTGAGATAGCCCAGCCCCAACCGATTGAGCACACCGAGTTTGTGCGTCAGCAGGGGTGAAGTCTTAAAGAAACAAGCCGCCTCTTCAATCGACAGATCCAACACCTGGGCAATGTGCTTGTCGCGATAGGTGATCTCCAATGTCTCTTCGTTATAGCGCGCGCCTTTACACGCATGACAGAGCACCTCGACATCAGCCATGAACTGGAGCGATGTCACAATCATGCCCTGGCCGTGACATTCTTCGCAGCGCCCGCCTTTGGTGTTGAAGCTAAAGCGACCAGCACTATAGCCACGCGCCAGACTCGCGTCTGTCTCGGCAAAGAGGCGGCGAATCGGATCAAAGAGGCCAACATAGGTTGCCGGATTGGACGTAGGCGTCCGCCCGATTGGCGTTTGGTCAATGTCGATCACGTCGTGGATGTGCTCAATTCCATCAATGCGTTGGTGTGCGCCGGGGAGAATCCGACTTTCGTGCAAGGTGACTTGCAATTGTTTAAAAAGAATATCGTTGATCAATGTGCTCTTGCCCGACCCCGATACGCCGGTGATACAAACGAAGAGATCAAGCGGGATCGTCACATCAATGCTTTTTAAGTTATTCTCGGTGGCCCCACGCACGGTGAGCGCTTTCTCGCCGGACAAACGCCGTTGGGTGGGCAGCGCGATCTTACGCCGCCCAGCGAGAAACTGACCGGTCAACGAGGCAGGATTTTGCAGCAGGGCCTTGATGCAGCCCTGTGCCACCACCTCACCGCCATGTTGGCCCGGCCCCGGCCCAATCTCGATGATATGATCGGCGGCGCGCATGGTCTCTTCGTCATGTTCGACGACGATCACGGTGTTGCCTTGGTCGCGCAGGCGTTGCAGCGTGTGGATCATCTTGCGGTTGTCGCGCGGGTGCAGACCAATGCTCGGTTCATCCAGCACATACAACATGCCCATCAGCTCAGAGCCGATCTGTACGGACAAGCGCACGCGCTGTGATTCGCCACCCGAAAGCGTGGTGGCGCGCCGGTTGAGGCTGAGATACTCAATGCCAATATCGAGCAGCAGATCAACCCGCTTGATCACCTCGCGCACAATTTCTGTGCCCGCCTGGGGGTTGCGGCTAAAGGGAGGCAGACCGGCCAAGAAGTCGCGCAGCTCGGCCAAGGTCATGTCGCCCAGTGCCATAATATGCTTGCCGCCAATCGTGATGAGCAAGCGTTGCGGCTTGAGCTGACGCCCGCGACAATCGGGACAGGTGCGCTCGACCATGACGCGCTTCATGTAATCTTCCAGCCAGGCGTTGGCCGTCCTGTCGCGCCGGTAGCGCCGATAGCGCCACTCGATCTCGCCCACAATGCCTTCATAGGGAAAAGCATTGCCAACATGATGACTATAGCTTTCGCTCGCACCAGGCGGCTGCTGAATCGTGATCTTCTCAGTCCCGCTGCCATGCATGATCAGATGGCGGATCGGCGGGGGCAGATCGCGCCAGGGGGTCTCCAGGCTAAAGCCATAGTGCTGAGCCACACTGTACATCATGCGTCCGGCCCAGGTATGTTTGTCATAGTGAAACGCTTTGTGTTCCAACGCGCCACCGAGCAGACTCTTACTGCTGTCGAGCACCAACAGATCGGGCTGGACGTACCAATACATACCCAACCCGGTACAGGTGGGACAAGCGCCGACTGGCTCATTAAAGGAGAAATAGACTGGTTCCAATTCACCGCCAATGATCTGATGCTCTGGGCAGGTAAAACCGGCAAAGAAGCGCTGGGTGCCGCCTTTCACGGCGTTGAGAATGCGGAAACGCAGAAAGCCTTCGCCCACACGCAAGCCGTTTTCAATGGCCACCACCAGCGGCTTGAAGAGATCCGGCTTGACCACAAATTTATCGATTACCGCTTCCATGTCGCAGGTGATGGTCTCGTCTAGCTCAATCTCTTCGCTGAGATCAACCAATTCATCGTCGATGCGCATACGCCGATATCCCTTACTGCGAATCTCGCCAAAGAGATAAGGATAATCTTCGCCATAGATTTTGAAGACCGGCGCGGCGATCTCAACCAGTGTGCCTGCGGGCAGTGCCAGAATATGCTCGGCGATCTGCATGGGCGTGCGTGTCGGCACGGCGGCTTGACAATAGGGACAGTGGGCTGTGCCGGCCGTGGTAAAGAGTACGCGGAAATAGTCGTAAATGTCGGTCAGCGTGCCGACCGTCGAACGGGGATTGCGCCCCACAGACTTCTGCTCAATCGAAATTACCGGCGACAGGCCATAGATCGCATCAACCTTGGGCTTCTGCAACTGGGCCACAAATTTGCGCGAGTATGCTGAAAGTGATTCCAAAAAGCGGCGCTGCCCCTCGGCATAGATCGTCTCAAAGGCCAGCGATGACTTGCCCGATCCACTTAGCCCAGTCATCACGATCAGCTTGTCGCGCGGGATCTCCACATCAATATTCTTTAAGTTATTCTCGCGGGCACCCTTGACCGAAATCGTCTGTCTCACGGTTGGCTCCTTGCGCTATCCAGCACGAATTGAGATAGAGAGTATACAGGTAGAAGCAGGAAATGCAAAGACAAGCGGCGCGCATGACAAGCTGATTGCCTTGCCATGCCCTTCTATCCATTAGATCAGAGCCAAGTTGAAGCGGAAAGGTTACTAGTAGATCCCAGCGTAAATAAGGTACCCTATTTTTACCATGATGTACACGAGTAACGTGCCTTATTAACTGCCGTGATATCTACGCCCAACTGTACTAGTAGATCCCGGCGTAAATAAGGCACCCTATTTTTACGCTGATGTACACGAGTAACGTGCCTGATTAACTGCCGTGGTATCTACGCCCAACTGTACTAGTACACGACGGTGTAAATAGACCAATGATAGTCCAGTGAGACAGTGAGACAGTCGTTCAGTAGACAGCCACTGACTCACTGTCCGACTGAACGACTGTCTTACTTAGGGTCTGTCCAAGAATAACATAGATGATTTTAGACAGATTTACTCGGGTAACATCACGTAAATTAGCTACTTTATTTCTGGACATATCCTTAGGCGCTTTCAAAGAAATAAGTATCCAGCGCTTGCCCAACAAAATCATGCGTAGGGGCGGCTTGCAGCCGCCCCGCGTTTGGCTCGCTACGAACGGGCGGCTGCAAGCCGCCCCTACTGGATACTTATTTCTTTGCAATGGCCTTAGGCCGCTCTGTATTAGCGGATTGGCGACGAAGTTGGGATCAATTAGGATATTGAATCCCGCATGATTTCGCTTACACTAGACTAACGGCAGAATAACGGTCTACGTATGACAAGAAATTTTGTAACGATTACGCCAACGTTAAATTTCATCACCTGCTGCTCTGAATGAATTCAGAGCCTGGGATAGGAAACGTGTTTAAACACCTTTGCCGTCGCAGGTGTTGAATTCATTCAATACGAATTTAACGTTGTCGTACTAGACAGCCGGGAACGCGATTGGCCTGAATCGTTACAAAATTTTATGGCTATCACCAAACTCCTCAGGGCGTTGCACTGCCATCATAGTAATAGGCCGCTTCGTCCACGGTTACCTGGCTTTTGAGGGTGAGGCGGACGGGCGAAGGCACTTTCTGGATGATCCCCTTGTCGGCCAGCCATTCATAGATATTACTCAGGGTAGGCGTTTGCACTTGTTTACGGAAATACTCGTCGATCTCGCTGGTAGTGCGAATCCCTTGGGCTTCCCGTAGATAGTCGAGCACAGGACTGAAGAGCAACAATAAATTTTGGTCCAGATAGCCATTCACCAGATCGAGCGCCTGTTGGATGGTGGCCTCATCTTTTTTGCCGTGAATCAGATCATGGTAGATCGTGTTGAAAAAGGCAGGATTGATCTTCAGCGCCTGCGGGATCACCTCGCGGCTGGTGACTTCACCTTTGAGCAACACTTCGATCTCGGCCAGATATTTGATCGTGTACATGATCCACAAGAAACTATACGAAACATCTTTGCGCGTGACCAACCACTTCTCCGCCTTGGCCAGCGAGTAGAGCACGCCAGAACCCGATGTCATCAAGCGCAGATGTCGATCACGCGTGCCAATGCTCTGGGCATTGTGATAGAGTTCGCGCAGCGATTCATCGGTCGTGTAGATCAAGGTACTCAGCGCGAACCAGGAATGTTCCATGCTGCCTTGTAGCGAACCCTCGATCATGCCCTTAAATTTGCTGCGCGGCGTCAGCGTGGCCTGGATATTCACGCCATTCTCGATCAACGCGAGATGGCGCACCGGCTTTTCATCGCGCCCAACCAGCATAATATCAATATCACTCTTGCGCCAGACGGTGTCATGTGACAGACTGCCACAGAGGATGGCGGCAATGATGTAGCGATCTTGCTTGACTTTGGCAATGAAGGCATCGAGCGCTTGACTGTAGAGCGCCACTGTTTCGCTAAATTGCTCATTGCGCGAAGGGCGCTTTTCCTGTAACGTATCTCGCACCATAGTTTCCATTCCTTCCCGTAGCTTCTTGCGGGCATCGAACAGCCGCTTCTTAACCGTCGTCACAGGGAGTTCCAAGAATTCGGCAATCTCGTTTTGCGAATAATCATTGATATAAAAGAGGGTAGTCACCATGCGCTCATGTTCGGGCAGGGCGCGGATGGCGGCATAGACGCGGATCTGGCGCTCGGCCTGTTCATAGGCCAGAAAGGGATCACTGTCGAGCGCAGGAATATCAAAAATCGTGTCGAGCGAAACCAAGTCGAGCCGTTTGCCGCGGGTCAAGCGGTTGCACTGCGTGAGTACAATGCGTTTGAACCAACCGGGAAACGCTTCGGGTTTGCGCAACTGATCCAGGTTGCGCCACGCACTTAGAAAGGCTTCTTGCGCCGCATCTTCGGCCAGATAAAAATCGCCCAACACGGCATAGGCGCAGCCAAAGGCCAGATCTTGGAAGCGCTGGACGATCTCGGCAAAGGCAAGTTGTTTGTCGGCACGGGCTGTGCGTTCGGCAGCCGCCTGCGCGATCAACTGGGTAATGTCTTGCAAAGGTTAATCCATTCTCATTGTGATAGCCAATCATGTACGGTTCGATGATCAGAGCCACATTGCACCCAAAAGGTTACTAAATACACGATAGTACAACTAAAGGATACTGCTTATTAATTCATCTGTAATGAGATGACAAAATTTGCCCCGATCCTGACAAAACTCATTTGAAATTCCTATTGCCGCGCCCCAGGCAAGGTGATATCATCTTATCTCGAAGTAGTCAGATGGCGTAGTCCCCAATGGGTGAATGGCAGATCTATGTATTCTCTTCTAAAGTTCGTACGATACTCGACAAACCAATGGCCAGGACAACGCCAAAGACGCGTATTTATCGATCGCCGGGTAGCGCTAACATTGCTAGTACTGATCAGCCTGACAATTGGGGCCGCGCTACGCTGGCCCAAACTGCGCACCAACTTCACAGCAAAAGTTAGCTATGTTGTCCTTGACTTTGCCCATCGTAATCATCTGCTCGCAGAAGCAAAAGCCACAGCCGCCGTCGCCAGCATGGCCAAATCAAGCTTGTCGCTAGCCAGCGCAACCCAACCCACCCTACAGACGAATGGGCCATTGCGGGTCGCTACCACCAATCCCCGCTATTTTGCCGACGCTGATGGCAATATTGTCTATCTGACGGGTTCCCACACCTGGTCAAATTTGCAAGACAATGGCGGTAGCGATCCACCACCGGTTTTCGATTACAATCAATATCTGGACTTTTTGGAAGCGCATAACCACAACTTCTTTCGGCTATGGACCTGGGAAGAGGCCCGATGGACCACAGAAACAACCGACCCAAATTACTGGTTTAATCCAGCCCCGCCCTTCCAACGCACAGGGCCAGGGACTAGTCTCGATGGCAAACCGAAGTTTGATCTGACAAAGCTGAACCAAGCATACTTTGATCGTATGCGCGCCAGGGTCGAAGCAGCCGGGCAACGGGGCATCTATGTCTCGATCATGCTCTTCAACGGCTGGAGTGTATCGAACAAAAAAGGTAGCTTTGCGCTGAATAATCCGTGGGAGGGCCACCCATTCAATCGCAACAATAATATAAACAGCATTGACGGTGATCCCAATCAGGATAATAGTGGCGAAGAAATCCACACGTTGACAATACCCGCGATTACCGCTCTGCAAGAAGCATATGTCAAAAAGGTGATCGACAGCGTCAACGATTTAGATAATGTACTGTATGAAATCAGTAATGAAAGCAGCGATAATTCCACCGCGTGGCAGTATCAGATGATCAACCTGATTAAGACGTATGAAGCCACTAAGGCACAACAACATCCGGTGGGCATGACCGTTGAATATTTTGGTGGTGACAATCAAAAATTATTTGACAGTCCAGCCGACTGGATTTCTCCCAATGGCGCAATGTATGACCCGCCAGCGGCAGATGGACGCAAGGTCATTTTGCATGACTCGGATCATCTCTGTGGCATCTGTGGGGATCGCACTTGGGTTTGGATGGCTTTCACGCGCGGGTTGAACCCTATCTTTATGGATGGCTATGATGGCGCGGGCTATGGCGTGGGGGGCAATGGCTTTGAATTTGACAGTATAAGGTGGGTCAGTCTGCGCAGAAATCTAGGCTACACGCGCGCCTTTGCCCAACGCATGGATATGGCCGCCATGACACCGCAAAATGATCTTGCTTCCACCGGGTACTGTCTGGCCAATCCGGCCAGTACCAATGCCGCGTATCTGGTTTACATCCCAGACGGTGGCGCGGTTACGGTTAATCTTTCCGCCACAAGCGGGGATCTGACTGTTGAATGGTTCAACCCAGGCACAGGTACCAGCACCCAGGGGGGCACAATCCAGGGGGGCAAGCAACAAACCCTCACCGCGCCCTTTTTGGATGATGCTGTTTTATATCTTTATCAACCTGTCGCTGGCGCAACACCGACAACAAACCCAATCGGGACACAAACCCCGACACCAGCCAGCACAGGCACAACAAACCCGGTAGGGACACAAACCCCGACACCAGTCGGCACAGGCACAACAAACCCGGTGGGGACGCAGACCCCCGATCCTGCAGGCACACCGACTGCCAATCCGACAGTGACGCTCAACCCAACATTTGCCGTGACTGCGGCTTTAACGCCAACACCGAACGGCACGGTAACGCCACAACACAAGTTATTTTTGCCTACGATTCGCGGCAATGACCCATGAGTTGTATGGACCGCGAGCATTATGCGGTTAAGGTGCCCTTGGTGCTGGGCACATCACCGCGCCGTGGATCGATTTGGGTCGCTGCGTCCAGGGCACGGGCCAAGGCTTTAAAGAGCGCCTCTACTTTGTGATGATCATTGCGGCCATAAAAAATCTTGGCATGCAGATTCATCCGGGCATGAATAGCAAAACTTTCAAAAAGATGGAAAAGGAGATCAGTACCTAGTTGACCCACCTTGGGCGTAACAAAGTCAGCGTCAAAGACACAATAGGGCCGACCACCCAAATCAACGGCGACCAGCGCTAGCGCTTCGTCCATGGGCACAAAGCTGTGCGCCGTGCGCACAACGCCGCGACGATCACCCAAGGCTTGGTCAAGCGCCTTGCCCAGGCAAATCATCACATCTTCGGCAGTGTGGTGATCATCGATATGCAGATCACCCGTAGCCTGTACGTTGATGTCAAAGAGACCGTGCCCAGCAAAGAGCGTCAACATGTGATCCAAGAAGCCAATCCCGGTGTTGACCTCAGCACGCCCACTGCCGTCCAGATCCAGGGCGACAACAATCTGAGTCTCTTTGGTCTGACGTTCGATCTTGCCTTGACGCAACATGAGGGTGTTTTTCATAGCGTTGGCTAGCCTTCTTTCTACGCGAAAAATGTTAGGGAGCAGAAGTGTGCAGAAGCCATATAGGCCAGCGCAACACAAGTACCAGCAAGTAATCAGGTAGTAGCATACTGGTAGACGGAAAGCCTGTCAATTTGTTACGCAGCGTCTATTTCAGTTCCAGATAAATTATGCCTTTTGTCGTAACGATTCAGGCACCCCCTCCCCAAACTGGCTACCCTTTACCCACATCTTTGGATACCAGGGAGGGCGCGCGTGCCGGGGACGGCCCAAAACCATAGCGGAGTGCCGTCAGGCCGCTGGGCCGTCCCCGGCACGCCTTCGCTGCTGCCAACTTGTGGGTAAAGGGTAGGGGTGTGGGAGGGTGAATCGTTACCTTTTGTCCAACGCAACCGCGGGTTTGTCGTATGCTTTGTAACGATTTAGCCGGGAACGGCGCCCATAAGGCATCCGATCCCTAGTGGCAGGTGAACCCTTGCCGCCAGGGATGGCGGCGTTCCTAGAGTGAAAACCGATGCTAAATCGTTACTACTTTTTACTATATATTACTTTTATCACCGCTACTTTATTTATAGAAGAGGGAGGCGTTAAATGGGTACGCCCAAAGTCAGCATTGGTTTCGCAGTTTATAATGGCGAACCTTACCTTGCAGAAGCGCTTGAATCGATCCTTACGCAAACCTTTACCGATTTCGAGTTGATCATTTCCGACAACGCTTCCACCGATCACACAGCTGAGCTTTGCAAACAGTACGCCGCCCAAGATGCGCGCATTCGCTATTATCGCAATGTAACCAATATTGGCGGTGCTAATAATGAGAACCTGACCTTCCGATTGGCCAGGGGTGAATATTTCCGATGGGCAGCCCATGATGATATCTGCGCCCCCGAATTGCTCGCGCGCTGTGTTGCGATGCTAGATGCCAACCCGCAGATTGTTTTATGTTCGACTGCCATTATTAAGATCGATGAAAAAGGCAATCAGCTTACCCTATTGGATCGTAACAAAAGCACTTCTCCCGAACCCCATGTGCGCCTGCGCGAGATGGCAAATATGGATCACTGGTGCGAAGAAAGTTATGGCTTGATCCGCGCCGAGGTCTTGCGCAAGACAGCATTACAACGGAACTATACCGACTCGGATCGGACTTTACTCGCCGAGTTGAGTCTATATGGTGTGTTCTATCAGGTGCCCGAAGCGTTATTTTATAAGCGCATTCACCCCACCATGTCCACCATTATCTACCCAAAATGGCGTTCACGCATGGCTTGGTTCAACCCAACCTTCAACCTTAGCGAAGATATTACCTGTCCGCACTGGTTACAATTTTTTCACTATCTGGATGTCATCAAAGAAGCACCACTCACAACGTTTGAACGCTTGCGGTGCTATCAATATATATTGGGACGCTGGCTCTGTCGGGAAGGTCACGGCAGATCGATGATTTCCGATCTGGTGCTGGCCACGGCACATATGCCTAAATTTTTATACAAACAGGCGCGTAATGTGCGGCAACGCGCGCAACCATCGGTTTTATCGCACGAAAGCGATCAAGCGCAAGCTTGATGAGGAAAGCATGTTACAGACAGCAACAAAACGTATTGCACTCTTGGGACTCTTCGGGGTAGGCAACCTGGGCAATGAAGCATCATTGGCCGCGGCCTTGTTTCATGTACGCGCAAGCCGACCAGACGCGCCGTTGGTCTGTATCTGTGCGGAGCCGGCGGATGTAGCCGTCAGACACGGCATTGAGGCGGTTTCGCTTACCATGACAACCTATCACCCTTGGCAGCAATCCACAAGACGACTGTGGCGATTGCTGCTGCGCGTGCCCGTTGAAGTTCAACGATGGGTGAAAACCTATCGCTTTCTACAGGGGGTTGATCTGATCATTGTGCCAGGCACCGGTATTCTCGACGATTTTGGCGTAGGCCCCATGCAAATGCCCTACGATCTTTTTGTCTGGTCGCTGCTGGCCAAACTGTGTGGCACCAAACTGCGCTTTGTAAGCATTGGTGCGGGACCGATTCACCATCCATTCAGTCGCTGGTTGATGAAAACCGCGGCGCAAGCGGCGGATTATCGTTCCTATCGAGACCAGATCTCCAAAACATTCATGCACCAAATTGGTCTTGATACGTCGCATGATTCGGTCTACCCAGACTTAGTCTTTAGTCTGCCCAAACCGGCCGCAGCAACACAGCAACCCGATCAAGCCACTCGCACTGTGGGTTTGGGCATGATGGCCTACTACGGCTGGCGCAATGATGCAGAAACGGGTGAACAACTTTACCAAACCTATATTGCCAAGCTCGCGCGCTTTACACTTTGGTTGATCGAGAAAGGATACAATATCCGCATCTTGATTGGGGAGAGCACAGATCAACGGGCGGTGGATGATCTTATGGCCGCGCTCGGTGGTGTGTCACCACAAACCATAGCCGAGCGCATTGTGGCGGAACCCATCACTTCGCTAGCAGGGCTACTCCAGCAGATTGCCGCCACAGATCTGGTTGTCGCCACACGTTTTCATAATGTACTCTGTGGATTTATGATGAACAAACCTGTGGTTTCGCTTGGCTATGCGCAGAAAAATGATGTACTGATGACAGAGATGGGCTTGGGTGGATATTGTCAGCATATAGAATCTTTTGATGTCGATCAGATCATCTGCCATTTCGTCGAACTTGAGCAAAACAAGCACCAACTTCATGCGCACATCCAAGCCAAGAATCAACAGTATCAGCAGGCACTTATGGAACAATATGCCCATATTTTTACAATTGGGTAGCGGCGCCATTGGGAAGTTGAGCATACAGAGGAAACTTGATGATAGTACATCATAAACCGATCCGCGCCACGTTTGTTATGGAACAACATCTTGGCCACAGTACTTTTTACCAAAACCTACGCCACTCTCTTCAGAACCGAAGCGAGTTAGAGGCAAAGTGGGTTGAAATCACCTATCACGGCAGCGGAGCTTGGTGGGAGATGCTAAACTTCCTGCCTCAGCATGTACGGGGCAGTTTGTATGGACGGTACCAAGTCGCAGCCGGCCTGCGCCAGCAACCCAATGATATTGTCTTCTTTAATACACAAGTGCCAGCGGCTCTGGGCAAGGAAGCGATTGGGAAGCAGCCCTATATTTTGTGTACCGATATTACACCACTGCAATATGATCGCATGGCGGCAGACTATAACCACCACCAGGATCGCAATCCGCTTTTGAAACGCTACAAGCATTGGCTGAATGTCAACCTTTTTCGCCAAGCCGCCCAGATTTTACCCTGGTCGAATTGGGTGCGCCATTCGCTGATCGAGGATTATGGCGTAGCCCAGGAACGCATTTCCGTTGTCCCCCCCGGCGTTGACACAGAACGCTGGCACCCTTTAGCGCGGGCGCAAAAACAAGGCCCACTCCAGATTCTTTTTGTGGGGGGTGATTTCTATCGCAAAGGTGGCGAAATTCTGCTACAAGCATTTCGTGGCCTGCCCTCCGGCAAAGCAGCATTGACGTTGGTCACCCGTTCGGCGATTCAACCCGGTGAAGGCGTGACGGTGCGCAACGATTTGCAACCCAATTCACCCGAACTCATTGCGCTTTACCAGACAAGCGATCTCTTTGTGTTGCCTACAAAAGCAGAAGCCTTTGGCATTGCTGCGGTGGAAGCCAGCGCCATGGGACTGCCCGTGATCGCCACCAATATTGGCGGCGTCAGTGATATTGTCATTGATAACCAGACCGGGCTGCTCCTGCCCAGCCACAATGCCGACAGCTTGCGGGCAATGCTGTTGCGCCTGATCGAGGCCCCTGAGCAGTGTATACGCCTGGGTGATGCGGCGCGCCACCATGTCGAGACACACTTTGATGCGCGTAAGAACGCAGCGCGCATTCTGGACATTATTGTTGCCCAACAAATGGCTGCCCCCCAGCCGTCGCGCTGAATTAAATCCGCAATGCTCGTTGTGCGGCCACCATTTCGGCAAACCGGACGGCCGTTGTATACGCTTGCTGCAAAAATTCGTGTTCATCCTGGATGCCGGTGTTGTGGATCGACACTTCATAGCTGATCGGCTTGGTATAGGGCGACTGGGCAATGAGCATTGCAGCGAGTTGCCAATCCACCGCGCCAGCAAAAGGCAATAGATGTTGATCAGCTTGGCCGTTATTATCATGCAGGTGCAGCACACAAAGCCGTTGCATGAGCGGGGCCAGCCGATCCATACGACTATAGCCCAGGATCGCGTGGCCCGAATCGTAACAGAAGCCAATATACTCCGCTGGATAGTGGGCATAGGCCCGCAAAATCAAGTCAAAGTTATCCGCCGCTTCCGAGATCGCTACTGCATCAGCATCGACACCCGCAAAATCGATCAGATTTTCCAAAGCAATGTGAATCCCACGTTCCAGAGCGTAAGGTTGTAGCACATCTAATGACTTGCGCAATTGATCCCACACCATTGAGTTGAAGCCAGCAAGCGCAGGATCCTGCGTGGGGGGATAGGCATGCATGACCACCGCATCACCCCCCAACCGCGCCGCAAAATCAATGCGGTTCTTCACCAATTCCACCCCAGCCAAGCGTGCATATTCCTTGGGGGAATACCAAAACTTTTCTTTGCCCTCAGAGCCATGCACATCCGCCAATTGTAGACCATATTGTGTAAGCCACTGACCAATCTGTGCTACTTCCGCGGCGTGATAGACAAAGTCGGTATTCCACTGGTGACACCAGTGAACATGGGTGAAACCGGCTTCCGCGATCGCACGCAAAGCAGCCTGGGGATCGCCCCGATCCGCTTTATAGTCGGTAGTGATGGAGAGCATTGTATATCCTTTCTGTGCAAGGGGTTCGCAACGAAATATACCGCAATCGCGCATAGATGATAGTGCATTACCAGGGTAAATAGCTGTAAATTTTTATCATCTATGGCATTGCTCAGTATAGCTTACTTCTTGAAAGTATATTGACAGGGTTTTTGAGAGATATCAAAGTTATAGTTAGTACAGAAGCGATAGTTACCTAAAGTATGGCTAAATAACAACTGATAAATTCAATCTGTGATCAAGCCAACAGACAGGCAACACAAGAAAAGAAAGTAAAGAGAAAAGGATAGAGCGGTGAGTTCACCCAAAGTCAGTATTGGCCTCCCTGTTTATAATGGCGAAGAGTTTTTAAGCCAAGCGATCGAATCCATTCTTGGACAAACTTTTACAGATTTCGAACTGATTATATCAGATAACGCATCGACTGATAACACAGCAGCCATCTGTCAAAGCTATGCCGCCAAGGATCCGCGTATTCGCTATTATCGCAATGCAACAAACATAGGTGGGGCGAATAATGGCAACCGGACCTTTCAACTGGCCCAAGGTGGGTACTTTCGCTGGGCAGCACACGATGATCTCTGTGCATCAACGTTGCTCGAGAAATGTGTGACCATACTAGATAACGATCCAACCGTGGTTCTCTGCTATACGCAGACCGTGAATATTGATCGAAAGGGCCAACCACGTGGTGTGGTCACATTGAATCGCGCCACATCACACAAAGCTCACCAGCGATTTCGCGATCTGGCCTTTCGCAACGACTATTGTGAGCCTTCTTATGGGCTCATTCGCAGCGCAGAATTACGCAAGACGCGTTTAGAACAAGATTTTACGGGTTCTGATCGGGTGCTGTTGTGCGAATTGGCTTTTTATGGCCGCTTCCACGAAATTCTGGAGCCGCTCTTTTACAAACGGCACCACGCCAAAAATGTCTATATTGATTGGCGGGCGCGCATGGCGTGGTTCAATCCAGCGTGGAAAGGCAAAATTACCTTTCCTAATTGGTTACAATTTTTCAACTATTTGATCGCGATCCAGCAGGGACCGATCTCCATGCTGGAAAAATTTTATTGCTATCTCACTATGGGCAGATGGGTTGTGGCACATGGCAATAGCATGACCAAAGATTTACTAGTTGCCCTAAAAATGTCTCTCTATACAAAGGAATGGCGAAAAAATGCACACGTTTACAACTGGGAATAAGCATGCACACGGGGCAAACTGTCGCTTCTGTGGCAGCACGCTGCAACACACCTTTGTCGATCTTGGCATGTCACCGCTCTGTGAAAGCTATGTCAAGGCCGAAAATCTCAATCAGATGGAGCCTTTCTATCCGCTGCATGTCTATGTTTGCGATCAATGTTTTCTGGTTCAATTAGAGGAATTTGTCAGCCCTGAGCATATTTTTACCGAATATGCCTATTTCTCTTCCTATGCCGATAGCTGGCTGCAACACTGTTGCACCTATACGGACATGGTCATCGAACGCTTTGGGTTGAATGAACAAAATTTTGTTGTGGAGCTAGCCAGCAACGACGGTTATCTCTTGCAATATTTTGTAGAGAAGCAAATTCCCGCGCTCGGCGTGGAGCCAGCCGCCAATGTCGCCAAGGTGGCTATCGAAAAAGGTGTACCAACCCTGGTGGAATTTTTTGGAACGACATGTGCAAGCCAGATGGTCGCCAACGGGCAACAAGCCGATCTCATTATTGGTAACAATGTGCTGGCCCAAGTAACAGACCTGAACGATTTCGTGGCGGGGATGCAGTTGCTGCTCAAGCCAGGTGGCGTGATCACCCTGGAATTTCCCCATTTGTCTCGGCTGGTTGAAGGCAATCAGTTCGACACAATTTACCACGAACACTTTTCCTATTTCAGCTTTATCACGGTAGAAAAAATCTTTACCGCGCACGGCATCACGCTCTTCGATGTGGAAACGTTGTCCACACATGGTGGCTCAATTCGCATTTATGGCCGCCACACCGCCGATGGTTCGAAACCTGTGGGCGAGCGCGTGATTGCCATGCGCGCTACCGAAACAGCCGATGGCGTCACAGATATGGCCTATTACACGGCCTTTGCCGAACAGGTGAAAAGTACGAAACGTAAGCTGCTGAACTTCTTGATCGAAGCCCGTATGCAGGGCAAAACGGTGGCCGGTTACGGTGCGCCAGGCAAAGGCAACACCTTGCTCAACTATTGTGGTATCCGCACAGATTTTATTGACTACACCGTTGATCGCAATCCCTATAAGCAAGGTAAATTCTTGCCAGGAACCCACATCCCAATCTTTTGTCCTGAGAAGATTCAAGAGACGCAGCCCGATTATGTTTTGATCCTACCTTGGAACTTTAAGGAAGAGATCATGGAGCAGGTTTCGCATATTCGCGCGTGGGGAGGCAAATTTGTAGTGCCGATCCCCGAAGTGACAATTTATCCATAAGAATGCCGGTTGGCAAGCCTAAATTGGATGGATAAACCATGTAAAAGTCATACAAATTCTCTCACAAAACTCACTATGATGGTATGGCTTGAAGAATTTTACCGATTACAAAGGGGATTCAAATGCAAGTATTAGTAACTGGTCATAAAGGATATATCGGCGCAGTGCTTATGCCGATGTTGTTGGCAGCCGGGCATCAAGCGGTCGGCATCGACAGCGACCTCTATGCACGCTGCACCTTTGGCAATGCGCTGGCAGAAACACCGACGATCCGCAAGGATATTCGCGACATTCAACCTGCCGATCTGGCAGGCTTTGATGCGATCATTCATCTGGCCGCGCTCTCGAATGATCCGCTGGGCAATCTTAACCCGGCACTAACCTACGACATCAATCAACATGCCTCTGTCCGGCTGGCGCGCTTGGCCAAAACGGTCGGGATCACACGCTTTCTTTTTTCATCCTCGTGCAGCACCTATGGCGCAGCCGGCGATGAGATGTTAACCGAAACAGCGGATTTCAACCCGGTCACACCCTATGGTCATTCCAAAGTGCTGGTGGAACAAGAAGTCGCCCAATTGGCCGATGACAACTTCAGCCCTACCTATTTGCGCAATGCCACGGCCTATGGCGTTTCGCCCCGCCATCGCTTTGATATTGTGCTCAACAATTTGGTCGCGTGGGCCTACACCACTGGCAAGGTGTTTATCAAGAGCGACGGTACCGCTTGGCGACCGATTGTGCATATTGAAGATATTAGCCGGGCTTTCCTGGCCGCGCTCCATGCACCACGTGAAGTTGTCCATAATCAAGCATTTAACGTGGGCATCAACGCCGAAAACTATTGCATCCGTGAGTTGGCCGAGATTGTGCGCGAGACGGTACCCGGCTGCGAAATCGAATATGCCAAAGACGGTGAACCGGACAAACGCACCTATCGCGTTGACTTTAGCAAAATCTATCGCTGCCTGCCGGCGTTTCAACCCCAGTGGACGGCACGCCGTGGCGCGCAAGCATTACTGGCCGCGTACCAGGAAATTGGCTTAACCGTCGATGAATTTGAGGGGCAACGCTACAAGCGTATCGATCATATCAAGCAGTTGTTGCGCACAAACTTGCTCGATGCTGACTTGCGCTGGCAACAGAATCCATCCCGGATCGTTGCCGCCGCTACGCTGGAGAAGACCATTCATGCTGTTCCAGCCGACTAAACTTGACGGCGCGTACCTGATCGCCCTGCAAAAGCTGGCAGATGCACGCGGCTTTTTTGCCCGTGCGTGGTGTGTACACGAGTTTGCCGAGCATGGTTTGGATAGCAATTTGGTGCAATGCAATGTCTCTTTTAACACGCAACAAGGCACCTTGCGCGGCATGCACTATCAAGCCGAACCCTGCGCCGAAACCAAATTGGTGCGTTGCACGAGTGGCGCGATTTACGATGTCATCATTGATCTGCGGCCCGCATCGCCCACCTATTTACAATGGACGGGGGTCACGCTGAGTGCCGAGAATCGCTTGATGCTCTATGTGCCCAAAGGCTTTGCGCATGGCTTTCAAACACTGGCTGATGGCAGCGAAGTCTTTTATCAGATGTCAGACTTTTATGCGCCAGCCTATGCGCGAGGGCTACGTTGGAATGATCCACTGTTTAACATCCAATGGCCACTGGCGGTCAGCATGATTTCGGACAAGGATCAACAGTATGCCGATTATCAAGTTGCGTAACGAACGATAGCATCAAAGTAGGTTGGTGGATCCGCCCCGCCATCAATGGACGGGCTACCAAAGCAACGCCCGCTCAAGCGGGCTTCTACGCTGGGCGATCCAGAATTAATTTTTTTGAGACATTTTGAGTAGCACATCATGATTGCCGATAGTACACCTGCAACGCTCGATCAACCGAATAGCGAAACACTGGGCATGTTGATGCATGGATTGATGACCGATCTCTACCCGATCTGCCGCAGTATCACGGGCGATGGCGTGCGCCAGTCGCTGGGGCTTTTGCAGGCACAGATTCCGCTGACGTTGCATGAAGTGCCCACAGGAACGCCGGTCTTCGACTGGACGGTACCCAAGGAGTGGAACATTCGTGACGCCTATGTAAAAAACGCGCGCGGCGAAAAGGTGATCGACTTTCAACAATCGAATTTGCATATACTCAATTATAGCGTGCCCGTCAACCAGTGCATGTCATTGACCGAATTGAAGCAACATCTCTACTCGCTACCCGATCAGCCGCAGAGTATTCCCTACAAAACAGCTTACTATGCCGAAAGTTGGGGCTTCTGTCTAACGCATGAGCGTTTATTAGCGTTGGCAGAGGGCGACTACGAAGTTTATATCGACAGCACCTTGGCCGATGGTCACCTTACTTATGGCGAGTTGATTTTGCCAGGAACGAGCGAAGAGACGATCCTGATCTCATGCCACTGCTGTCATCCTTCGCTGTGCAATGACAATCTTTCGGGCATGGTGTTGAGCACCTATTTGGCTAAAACATTGATCGAACAGCAAGCTGCACAGCCACGGCACTATACCTATCGCTTTCTCTTTATTCCCGGCACCATCGGTTCGATCACCTGGCTTGCGCTACACGAAGAAGAAGCGCGCACGATCAAGCATGGCTTGGTGGTCGCCTGTGTGGGTGATGGAAGTTCGCTGACCTATAAGAAGAGTCGGCGCGGGGATGCGGAGATTGATCGGGCTGTCGCCCATGTATTGGCACAGAGCAACCAACCCTATGCGATGGTTAACTTTACGCCATTTGGCTATGACGAGCGCCAATATTGTTCACCTGGCTTCGATCTCGCCGTGGGCAGCTTGTCGCGCACGCCCCATGGCCGCTTTCCGCAATATCATACCTCAGAGGACAACCTGAGCTTTGTGACGGCAGCGGCGCTAGGCGATTCCTTGGCAACCTATTGGGCGGTGCTCGCGTTGCTCGAACAGAATCACACCTACATCAATCTCAACCCCAAAGGCGAGCCGCAGTTGGGTCGGCGCGGGCTGTACGGCGCCTTTGGTGGCAAGAAAGATGCCAAAACCAGTGAGCTAGCTATGTTGTGGATACTTAATTTTTCCGACGGTCAGCATTCACTGCTCGATATTGCAGAACGGTCAGGCTATTCGTTTCAGATGCTGGCAGAAGTCGCCCGCACCTTGCAATCCCATGGACTATTGAAAGAGGAGACGCGATGATTCCCCGCAAGCTGGAGTTTACCAAGTCAAAAGAGTTACAGCGCAAAAGTCATACGCTCATTCCAGGTGGTGCGCACACCTATGCCAAGGGTGATGACCAATATCCCGAGCAAGCCCCCGGCTTTATCTGCCGCGGCGAAGGCAGCCATGTTTGGGATGTCGATGGTAACGAATTTATTGAATATGGCATGGGCCTGCGCTCGGTCACCTTGGGCCACGCCTATCAACCCGTGATGGAAGCGGCAATCCGCCAAATGGGGTGTGGCAACAATTTCACACGGCCGGCACCGATTGAAGTGGAAGCGGCAGAGATGTTACTGGCCTTGCTGCCCGGAGCCGACATGGTGAAGTTTGCCAAGAATGGCTCGGATGTCACCACGGCGGCGATTAAGTTGGCCCGCGCCTACACGGGCCGCAATTTGGTTGCGGTCTGTGGCGATCATCCCTTCTTTTCTGTGGACGATTGGTTCATTGGCAGCACACCCATGGCCGCCGGCATTCCACAAACGATCCGCAGCGCCACCGTCAAATTTCGCTACAACGACCTGCCCAGTATCGAAGCGCTCTTTGCCCAATATCCCGGCCAGATTGCTTGCCTGATCATGGAAGCGGAGACCAGTGAACCACCTGCGACCGGCTTTTTACAAGGGGTCAAGCAACTTTGCCATGCACACGGCGCGCTATTTGTGCTGGATGAGATTATCACGGGCTTCCGCTGGCATAACAGCGGTGCGCAACATTGCTATGCGATTGAGCCCGATCTCTCCACCTTTGGCAAGGCGCTGGGCAACGGCTTCTCGGTGGCCGCCTTGGCTGGCAAGCGTGAGATTATGGAGTTGGGCGGCCTTGGCCACAAGCGCGAACGGGTCTTTCTACTCTCGACCACCTATGGCGCCGAAACATTTACGCTGGCTGCGGCGATGGCGACCATGCGCGTCTATCAACAAGAACCGGTGATTGAACATCTGCACAGCCAAGGGCGCAAATTGATGGTCGGTATCAATCAAGCCATTGCCGCCAATCAGTTGGAAGCGTACTTTCAAGTCTTTGGTCGTCCCTGCAATCTGGTCTATGCGACGCGCGACCAAGATCGCCAACGGTCGCAACCGTTTCGTACCCTCTTTTTACAAGAGACGATCAAACGTGGGCTGCTGATGCCTTCGCTGGTGGTGAGTTATTCACATAGTGATGTCGATATCCAACAGACGATTAATGCGATTGGTGAAGCGCTAGTTGTCTACCGCAAAGCGCTGGATGAAGGCATTGAAAACTATTTGGTGGGACGGCCTGTGGCGCCCGTCTTTCGCACCTATAATTAACACGCGCCACGAACGGAGATAAATGATGAAAGTTGTATTGTTTTGTGGTGGCTTAGGCACCCGCTTGCGTGAGTATTCAGAAACGATTCCCAAACCTTTGGTCGATATTGGTTACCGTCCAATTATGTGGCATTTAATGAAATATTATGCCCATTTTGGCCATAAAGAATTTATTCTCTGTTTGGGCTATCGCGGCGATCTGATCAAAGAATATTTCCTGAAGTATAACGAGTGGCTCTCGAATGACTTTGTCCTAACCGACGGCGGGCGCACCATGCATCTGCACAATCAGGACATTGCCGACTGGAAAATCACCTTTGTCGATACAGGTTTGAACAGCAACATCGGACAACGCCTAGTCGCCGTAAAAGAGCATTTGGGCGACGATGAAACCTTCATGGCCAACTATACAGATGGCTTGTCGGATCTCTATTTGCCCGACTATATTAACTTTTTCGAGGAGCAGAAGAAGGTCGCCAGCTTTTTGTGTGTCACGCCCTCCCAGTCGTTTCATGTGGTATCGCTCCAGGAAAATGGTGGCGTCGAGACGATCAAGCCGATCAACCGGGGCGACATGTGGATCAACGGTGGTTTCTTTATTCTGAAACGGCAGATCTTCGACTATATCAACGCAGGCGAAGAGTTGGTGGTCGAGCCTTTCCAACGCCTGATCGGGGCAAATCAATTAGCGGCCTATCGCAACCCAGGTTTCTGGGCCTGTATGGATACGCTGAAGGAAAAGCGGCTCTTTGATGATATGTATGCACGAGGCGAAATGCCGTGGGCCGTTTGGCAGAAACCAGAGGAGAAACAATGTTTACACTATCACTTACCAATGCGCATGACGCTCCCAAGTCCATTCTCTGCCTAGGCGCGCACAGCGACGATATTGAGATCGGCTGCGGCGGTGCGATCCTGCGCTTGACGCAAAGTTACCCCGATCTGACGGTTTATTGGGTGGTGCTGAGCGCAACGGGCGAGCGAGCGAGCGAAGCCCAAGCAAGTGCCGCGGATTTTTTGCAATACGCTGGCCAGGCACAGGTCAAGCTTTACTCATTTCAAGATGGATTTTTCCCCTATATTGGCGGGGAGATCAAAGGCTGTTTTGAAGCCCTGAAACGCGAGATCAATCCGGATCTGATCTTTACCCATTGCCGTCATGATCTGCATCAAGATCATCGCGTGGTGACAGAACTAACGTGGAACACCTTTCGCGATCATCTGATCTTGGAATATGAAATTCCCAAATATGATGGCGACCTCCGATCGCCAAACTTTTTTGTGCATCTGGATCAAGCAACTTGCCAGCAGAAGACTGATTATCTGATGCAACATTTTGCCACGCAGACCAACCGATATTGGTTCACGCCAGAGACATTCAGCAGTGTGATGCGGTTGCGCGGCGTCGAATCCAGGGCACCAGAAGGCTATGCCGAAGGCTTCTACTGCCGCAAAACGGTGATATAGCGATCCAGGAAAAGTTATGCATCATTTCTCGGCTGATTCACGAATCATGGATGCGACTTTTCAGGGTTTATCAGGGTTATCGGTAAGTAGAGGAGAAATCTGATCGTGTTACGTCTTGTTTTGTTACGTCTGTTAGAAAGTTATTTTCGCCATCGCTGGCTTTATTTGTTGCCGATTGTGCTGATGAGCGCGGCAGCCGCGGTCTATATCTCATCCATGGCACCGACCTATGCTGTGAATGGCACAGTTTATGTGCAAAATGGCACGCTGCTCTCTTCCTTGACCGCGATTCGCTCGGATGGCTTTGCCTATGTAACACCAGCCCAAGCCACGAGTGGTGAGCTGTACCAGCTCTTAAATTCCCATGCCTTTCTGCGTGCAATTATCCAGCAGACGGATATGGAAAGCAAAATGGGTCAAGGCGAAGTCTTGGCAGCGGAAACGATTGATGAAGCAAAGGAAGCCATCTCGCTACAGGAACTTGGCAACAATCTCGTTATGATTACGGCGCGTCACGAAATGCCACGCATTGCGCATCAACTCGCGAAATCGACAATTGAAACGTATATCCAGTGGAAGATTAATTTAAATCTTGAAGAAAGTGTCGCTGCACAAAATTTTTTCACCGATTTGATCAAAACCTACAGTGCCGAGGTCGAGCCCGCGCGCCAAGCGTTGGATGGCTATCTAAAAACACGGCCGCGCCCGATTCAAGGGGATCGTCCAGAGGAAGAAAGCGCCGAAATCAAACGTCTACAGACAGCACTCGATACCGCAGAAGAACGGCTGCGGCGCGCCGAGGGTCAAGAGGAAAGTGCGCGCTTGGCTTTAACACAGGCGGAAAGTACAGTTCGTCAAACCTATTTTGTGGTGGATGCGCCAACCCGTCCGCTAACGGCTGAACGCTCGAAGAAAGAGATGTTGCTGATCATTGCACTTTTCGTCTTTTCTGGTGTCTTTATTAGCGCCATAGGCATCGTCGGCGGCGCGCTGCTGGATGACAGCCTGCGCTTTTCAATTGATGTAGTGCATGGCCTCAATTTGCCGGTGCTCGCGCTGGTGCCAGATGCAAAAATGCAGATTATCCATCCCCGACACCGCACACGCGAGATTGCAGAGGCAAGCCAGCAACCGGTCGCACGCAATGCCGACCGCACGTACTACAACCCTGCCATTACCCCAAGGCTAGGCACCCGGATCATGGACAGCAGCATCACGCAGCCGAATGGCGTAGCAACGGCAGACGTCATGGTTAGCAGTAGCACAATGCTCAATGCAACTGAGCAGGAAGTTCCTGTGATAGCGACAGCACGCAAGCACAAGTCTATTTTTGGATGAAAGCAATTATGGGAAACACCACAAAGAGTATTGCCAAGAATGCCACAGTTCTCTTCGGATCACAGGGGATCATGTGGCTGTTGACACTGGCGCTAACCATTGTATTGCCCCGCTATCTAGGGGCAGTTGGCGTTGGCAAATTACATTTTGCCAGCTCGATCTGGTTGATGATCGGTGTCATCACGGCCTTCGGCACCGACATTCTGCTCACCAAGGAGATTGCCCGCCAACCGGACAAAACACCAGCTTTGTTCGGCAGTGCCATGGTCGCACAGTTTAGCTTATTTATCATGGGCTATGCGCTTACGATTTTGGCCCTCTGGCTCTTTGATTATCCCACAGATACGATCTATGTCGTTGCACTGGTGGGCCTTGCCAGCCTAATACGCCAATTTATTGGCGTCACCCAAGCAGTGTTGCAAGGCTTGGAAAAGATGGAGTTCTTTTCTCTGGGTGAAATTATCAGCAATGCGCTCTATACCGCGCTAGGCATCATTCTTTTATTTAGCGGGTGGGATATTTATGCCATTGCGATCCTTATGATTGCTTGCGCAGTGGTTAATCTACTGATTCAACTTTTCTTTCTGGGCCGCTTATACAAATTGCGGCTCAATTTTGCATGGGGCAGCGCCTATCGCTTGCTACAAAGCGGTTGGCCGTATCTGCTATCCAGCTTCTTTCTGGTCGCCTATATGCAGATTGACATTATTGTTATTTCTGCCTTGGTTGATGAACGTGCCATTGGTTGGTATGGTGCCGCCGACCGTTTGTTTAGTACGCTGATGTTTATTCCTTCAATCTATATTACAGCGGCTTTTCCCACCCTTTCGCGCATGTTTGTCAATGACAAAAGCGGCTTGCAGCGATTGATCTCGAAAAGCTTTGACATGCTGTTTTTGGTCAGTGTACCCATCGGCTTTGGCCTGACGATTATCGCCAATCCGTTGGTGGTACTCATTTTTGGCGAAGAGTTTGTCAATAGTGGACCGATCTTGGCCGTCTTTGGCATCGTAATTGTGTTGACTTATCAAAATATTCTCATCGGGCGCTTTCTCATCTCGATGGATCGCCAGAATCTCTGGACGATGGTAATGGCGGTTGCCACGGTGGTCACGATTGGGCTCGATTTTGTCCTGATTCCCTGGTGTCAAGCCATGTTCGGCAATGGTGCGATTGGGGGCGCATTGTCCTTTGTCATCACCGAATTGGGTATGATGATCGCTGGGTTCATACTTTTGCCGCGCGGTTCGTTGACGCGCACCAATCTGTGGCTAGCCATGCGTGTACTGCTTGCCGGGTTAATTATGATGGCCGTGACCTGGCAGTTCCAACACTTCTTTATCGCCATTCCGATTCTCGTGGGTGCCGTGACTTATATCAGTTGCGTGCTCTTGTTGCGCATCGTACCCAAAACGGACTTTGAACTCTTACAGAGTTTGGTCCACCAGTTACAGCAAAAACTGCGGCGCCCACAGGCAGAAATTGTGAACAGCTAATTGTGAACGGCGCAAGTCGCGTAAAGGATTGACCCATGTTTGGAAAACGTTCGGAATCAAGCCGGGCAGCAAACCCACAAGACGTCACTCTGTTTCCAGAAACGTCACTACAACTATACACAGTCAATAGTGAAAGTATTTACAGCTTTCCACAAGAGTTGGTGCAGTCGTTGCGCCACATGCTCACCAAGCTAAACCGCGAGCAAAAACTGCCCGCAAAAATATCGGTGGTCTCGGCGTTGCGCCAAGAAGGGGTGTCGCTCATGAGTCTGGCGATGGCCGCTATCATGGCCAATGATCTGTCGCGCAATGTCTGCCTGGTTGATCTAAATTGGTGGTGGCCCAGCAACGACATGCGCCAGCTAACCTCACATAGCCCCGGCATCTTGCCCCTGCTACACGGCGAGGTCAAATTGGAGACAGTACTCGTGCGGACGAATTACCCACACTTCACCATCTTGCCCGCGGGCACATTACCCGCGGTACAACGCCCAGTGATTGCGCGTGGGCCTGCGCTGCAAAGAGTGATCGAGGAACTTAGCGGGTATGTCGATCATATAATCTTTGATATTCCTGCCATCCTTACCACCAGCGATGCAATTCCGTTGGCCTCTTTGGGCGACGCGTGTTGTGTGGTTGTACACCAAGGCATTAGCACGCGTACAGTCGTGCAGCAAGCACTGGGCGAGATCAATCATCTGCCTATGTTGGGTGTCCTCATGAATCGTGTACACGTGGCAACGCCCAACTGGTTGCTCAAGTGGATTCCCCAGGAATAATAGTGGGCAATTAGCAGAAAAGCAGATTATGAAGCTATTCCTACTTTTTTTATTTGTGAGCTTTATCCTTGGCATACAGTATCAGGACGCAACGCTGCCGCGGCGGCGCTGGACAATGGCAGCCATTGCTGTGATTACGGCACTATCTTATTTTTTCTTTGACGGGTTGATCTAACCTTTTCGTATCTAAACGAGCATTAAAACGCTCGATGTGAGTAACAATTTATGAATATGAAACCGCTTACCCTTGCTCTAGTGATATGCATTCTACTTCTATCGCTATGGACAGTTGTGTTCATGGTACGGGGAGATATACAGACCAGTGTATCCGCAGATGATCAGCCGCAGCCGTCAACCAATCAACCGATTGATGACAACCCATCGATCAATGACAACGTCGATAGCGTCCAGGGAAACGTCCAGGCGAATCTCCAAGCAGGTGCAACTCCCAGCCCCAGCCAACCAGCCCGCGTGCAGAAAGAGGTTGTGATCTATGGCGATACCCTTGCTGATGAATGGCAGGAGTGGTCATGGAATGTTACCGCGCAACATGACGCAGTAGCGCCGGTACATACGGGTAGCGCCGCCCTGGCCGTGACTTATGATGCGGCGTGGGGCGCTTTCTATCTGCATACAGATGAACTGATCATGACCAACGAGTATGATCTGCTGCGCTTTTGGATCCACGGCGGCGCTAGCGGTGGTCAGCGGGCGCGTGTGGTTCTGGCAGACGAAAGCACCTCCTTTCTGGCTGAGAGCAAGGAAGTAGAGGCCCAAGCCGATGGCTGGACACTGGTCGAGATCAACTTGGCCGATCTGGGTGCTCCCCGCCAAATTAGTGGCATCGCCTGGCAAGACGCGGTCGGTGACACACAGCCAGCCTTCTATATTGATGATCTGGCTTTGATCGATCTGGATCTACCACCGACACCCACACCCGCGCCGGTCGCGGGTCCGCTGCTGAGCGTGAATCTCCAGGGGGAGCAACACCCGATTAACCCAGATATCTATGGGATTAATTATGCCGACGAAGCGTTGGCGACAGTGTTGAATCTTCCAATGCGCCGGTGGGGTGGCAACGCGACCACGCGCTACAACTGGCAAAATGATACGGCAAATCGCGCCAGTGATTGGTTCTTTGAGAACATCCCTGAGGAAAACGAAGATCCGAGCACATTGCCCGATGGTTCAGCCGCTGATCGCTTTGTTGAACAAGATCGGCGCACAGGCACCCAAACCCTGTTGACCATGCCCTTGATTGGGTGGACGCCCAAAAGCCGTGAGTTCACCTGTGGCTTCAGCATCAGCAACTATGGCCCACAACAGCAAACTGACTCGTGGCAATCCGATTGTGGCAATGGACTCGACGCTAACGGCGACCCGCTCACGGGCAATGATCCCACCGATACAAGCATGGCGATTGATCCCAGCTTTGTCCAAGCATGGATGACACACTTGATCGAGCGCTTTGGCACAGCCGCCGAAGGGGGTGTCGCCTATTACAACCTGGACAATGAGCCAATGCTATGGCATCACACCCATCGCGATGTACACCCAGAGCCAGTCGGGTATGATGAGTTGCGCGACCGCACCTATGCCTACGCCGCCGCCATCAAAGAGATAGACCCCTCAGCCCAGACCCTTGGCCCGGCGCTGTGGGGCTGGACAGCCTATTTCTTCTCGGCGCTGGACTCCACTGCTGGTGGTAGTTGGTGGAACAAAGCGCCAGATCGCGCCGCGCATGATGATCTACCCTTGGCCGTCTGGTATTTACAGCAGATGGCATTGTATGAAAAGCAACAGGGTGTGCGCATCCTCGACTATCTGGATCTGCATTACTACCCACAAGCCAGTGGTGTGGCGCTGGCCCCGCTAGGTGACGCGGCGACCCGTGCCTTGCGCTTGCGCTCCACCCGTTCCTTATGGGACGCCACCTATCAGGACGAAAGCTGGATCGATGAACCAGTACGCCTGATTCCCTTGATGCGCGAATGGGTGGACGAATATTATCCGGGCACCAAGTTGGCGATCAGTGAATACAACTGGGGTGCCCTCGATCATCTGAATGGGGCACTGGCACAGGCCGATATATTGGGCATCTTTGGCCGCGAAGGGTTGGACATGGCTTTGCTATGGGCAGCACTCGACGTTGATGATCCATTCGCCTTTGCCTTTCGTATGTATCGTAACTATGACGGTGCCAACGGTATGTTTGGTGATAGGAGTCTACAGGCAACCAGCAAGGATCAGGAAAAGCTAGCCATTTACGCCGCACAACGCAGCAATGATCGTGCAGTGACGCTGATGGTGATCAATAAGAGCAATGATGCCTTGATCAGCAACCTGAACGTGCAAGGGTTGGCTGGTACAACAACGGCCCAGGTCTTTCGTTACAGTAGTGACGATCTGCAAGCCATTCAAATATTGCCGGAGCAAACAGTGACGAACACAGGCTGGCAAGCAACCTTTCCGGCACAGTCGATCACGTTGTTCGTCTTGCAGCCAGCAACTGCGGATGGAACATCCCTGCCAGCATCTATTCTACGCCCAACGGCGACTCCGAAAAGATAAAACCGTTAGAGCTTGTTTGAATCTTTCAACCGTAGGGGTTTGATTAATCAAACCCCTACCAGAGGCAAGAGCCTGTTTGAATATGCAGGCTCTTAGGGTCTGTCCAGAAATAAAATAGTGAATTTACGTGATGTTACCCAAGTAAATCTGTCTAAAATCATCCATGTTATTCTTGGACAGATCCTTAGGACAGTAGAAAGAATAAAGTATCCAGTAGGGGCGGCTTGCCGCCGCCCGTTCGCAGCGAGCCAAACGCGGGGCGGCCGCGCAGCCGCCCCTACGCATGATTTTGTTGGGCAAGCGCTGGATCCTTATTGCTTTGCAAGCGCCTTAGGGATTAAATAAATGGTTGGTGCAGTAGACGCTTTAGGTAGACAAGTTAGTAAGCAAGTAAGTGAATACCTTTTATGATTGAATCATTTGCCAGAGAAGCACAATTGGCTACGGTACAGGTACAAGAGCGACGCGCCATTCTTTCCTGGCGCGTCTGGTTTTTGGCGTTGATCGGGATTACAGCGCTGACAGCGTTTTTTATGATCTATGTCGAGCCGGTACCTGTACCGCTGAGCGTGATCGCGATTATTGCGATCATTGCTGCCATCGCCTATCAACCGCGCTATGGCGTCTACTTGATTCTCGTGGCGTCGCTGGCTGGGGATTCGCTGCTCATGCCAGCATATCCCTTTCTCAAAAACTTTTCTAGTGCAGAATCACTGCTCTATTTGAATGATTCACTAATTTTCAGTCCGCTCGAACTCTCGTTGCTACTGATCTTGGTCTTCTGGTTGGGCAAAGCGGCAATGCAGCGTCAGTTAAAATTTTATACCGGTATTTTATTCTGGCCAGCGCTACTCTTTGCCCTCTTCCTGGTCTTTGGCGTCGTCTATGGCTTGGGCACGGGCGGCAACACTAATATAGCACTGTGGGAAGTACGTCCAATCTTCTACATGTTTCTCATGCTGATATTCGTAAGCAATCTGTTAGAGAAACCAGAGCATCTTTCGCGTATGATATGGGTCAGTATGATTGGTCTGGGCATTGAAGGATTGGTGGGTTGTTATTATTACTTTGCTGTTTTGGGCATGGATCTGACGGGCATTGATCGCATTACGGAGCACTCGGCCGCGATCCACATGAATACACTTTTCGTGTTGGTGCTGGCGGCGTGGCTGTATCAAGCTTCGGCAGCGAAACGCTATCTGTTGCCTTTGCTCATGCCAGCCGTCTTGCTCACCTATCTGGTCACCCAGCGGCGCGCGGCGTTTCTTTCGTTGGGTATTGCTTTGGCGATGATGGCAGTGATTTTATACAAAGAAAACAACAAACTATTTTGGCGGATTATGCCCATCGCCGCGGTGGCCAGCTTGCTCTATATTGGCATCTTTTGGAACAGCGGCGGCGCGCTTGGCCTACCAGCACAAGCGATTAAATCCGTCGTTGCGCCAGAAGCAGGCAGCAGTGACGAGCTATCCAATCTCTATCGCGAGATCGAAAATGACAATGTCAGCTTTACAATTCATGCCACGCCACTCACCGGCGTAGGCTTTGGCAACAAATTTTATATGATTCGCGCCATGCCGGACATTAGCTTTTTCATTTGGTGGGAGTACATTGTCCACAATTCGATTCTATGGATCTGGATGAAAACGGGCGTCTTTGGCTTTGCGTCAATGGTTTTTATGGTTGGCTTTAGCATCATGACAGGTATACGGTTGCTAGGCTATATTCCCAACCGCGATCTCAAAACGATTACGTTAACAGCAACCTTATATATTGTAATGCATTTTTTGTATGCCTATGTGGATATGTCTTGGGATAGCCAGAGCATGGTCTATGTGGGTGCCATGATGGGTGTGATCAATTATATGCATCGGATCACCCAACAACTGCCAGCAAAGCGAGAGGTAGGCCATGAGACGCGTATGGCAATTACTCTATACGGAAGTAGTTGAATTTCATCTGCGTCTACAAATGGCCCAGATCGCCATGTGGCTTTTGCCCCCCCACGTGGGCAATCGACTGCGGATTTACCTGCTCCGGCTGTGTGGTTTTCGGATTGGGCGGGGGACAGTGATGTGGGGCGCGCCGACGATTACCGGTAGTGGCAATCTATACCGACGGCTCACCATAGGTGAAGCTTGTTGGATCAATACGGACTGTTTTTTCAATGTCGGGGCGGATATATGGATTGGCGACCGAGTGGCGATCGGCCATCAGGTACTGATCTTAACGGAGACGCACGCCATTGGTGACAGCACATGCCGGGCAGGAATGCTTCGTGCCGCGCCAGTCTCGATTGGCAATGGTGTGTGGCTCGGCGCACGTTGCACCATTCTGCCAGGGGTGACAATTGGTGAAGGTGCCATCGTCGCTGCGGGGGCAGTGGTGACCAAAACAGTGTCACCAAACACACTGGTTGGCGGCATTCCAGCGCGTCTGTTACGCGAACTGCCAGCAGATAACTTGCAACGTGCAAATATCCTGGCTGATTTGAAGACATCTGTCCTGGTAGAATAAATTCCTGGTAAAATAAATATAGAGGAGGCAGCGCATGCGTGTACTATTTTTACATGCAACATGGCACGCAACAAGCGAATACAAAGTACATCAATTGTTGGCCGAAAATGTTGATCCACAGAAAATTGACCCGTATTTTATTTGGCAGGATTCTGCGCATAACTATGCCGCGGCTGCCATCGCTGCATCGAGCGAAGCCAAAGATATCTACTATTGGGATTTTGGACGCGACATGACCATTCTACCCAAACCGCCAAAGGCGAAGCGTGCCCGCATGATGCTGCTGCGTCTGCCGAATTCACTGCGATTTATTGCGCAAAAGGTGCGTGAGACCCGACCAGATGTACTTTACACATCACAGCAATCCTATGAAGTCATTTTGGCGAATCTGATTGCCCGTTGGTTCGACATTCCGCATGTGATTCATATTTCATACCCGGTGGGTCCGTGGCTAGGCCGCTATACCTTATCGATTATTCGTAAAAACAAATATTTGATTGCCTGTTCCGATTATGTCTACCAAAGTGCTTTAGATGCCGGTATTGCGCCTGAGCAGATTCAAACGCTTGTCCACGGGGCCGATGTCCAGGAATATGCCATTGCCAAAGATGGCCTGGCACTGCGCAAGATGTTTAACTGGCCAGCCGATACACCCATAGTTACCGTGGCGGCACGCTTAGACCCATTCAAGGGCTATGAGCTATTACTCGATGCATTTGTACGCGTTCATCAAATCATGCCCCAAGCGCGCTTGCTCGTTTGCGGGGAAGCCACCATCGGCACGACACATGACCAGGTGATCAAGCAAAAAGTCGTTGATCTGGGTTTGCAAGAGGTTGTCCATTTTGCTGGTTTTCGCAGTGACCTGGCGCAGATCTTAGCTGGCAGTGATGTTTTCTGTCTACCAACCGAAAATGACGCGCTACCTCTCGTCTTTCTGGCCGCAATGGCGGCTGGCTTGCCGACAGTTGCTTGTCATTCTGGGGGCGTGCCCGAAATGGTGATTGATGGGGAAACAGGATACCTCTCAGCATTGGGCGACGCCAAGACCCTTGCCTGTAATATTCTACGCCTACTGCAAGAGCCACAATTGGCAAAAAAGATGGGCGACGCAGGTAAACAACATGCACTTACGCATTTTAATCCCAAAAAGATTGCGCGCCAATGGACGCACCTTATGCATCGTTGGTTTTACCAGCAAGCCATGGCCCTAGTCGTAGGCAATTATCTATGTACGGTCATCTGACAGAGTGATTGAACGCCGAACTCAGCAAATGATGGGGAGTAGGGTTAGTTTAGTAGTGGATTTGAAACGAGGAAAGATGCGCGCTGTAACGATTATTTTGCCAACCTATAACCGTTTACTGCAACTACAGAAGGTGCTAACGGGTCTGGAAGCTCAGACCTATCCGTTAACAGCCTTTGAAGTTGTGGTGGTGTCCGATGGTGCCACAGACGGTACAGATGAATTTTTGCGCACCTATGAGACACCCCTAAACTTGCGCTTGTTTGTCCAACAAAATCAAGGCGCGGCCACAGCGCGCAATCTGGGAATAGCGATGGCCCAAGGAGAAATTATTATTTTTCTCGACGACGATGTCGTTCCAGAACCACATCTGATTGCCGAACATGTCGCTACCCACCAATGCCATGCCGCCGATGTTGTCGTTTTAGGGCCCATGTTAACCCCGCCTGACTTTACGTTGAAACCGTGGGTACAGTGGGAACAGGTGATGTTATATAAACAATATGCGGATATTGCGGCAGAACGCTGGCAACCAACGGCGCGCCAGTTTTATACGGGCAATGCTTCTGTGGCGCGCCACTATCTGCTGGCAACGGGTGGGTTTGACACGAGCTTACGCCGCGCCGAAGATGTGGAATTAGCCTATCGGCTAGCAGCTCGTGGCCTATGCTTTGTCTTCAACCCGGCGGCGATTGGCTATCATTATGCGGATCGCAGCTTTGTCTCTTGGCAGCAAACACCAACGATGTATGGCCGCAACGATGTGATTTTTGCCCGTGATCGTAGTCATCGCTGGCTACTTACGCTAGTTATGCAGGAATTTCATCAGCGCCATCCTTTCGTTAAAGTGCTCACCCAGCTCTGTTTATCGCGACGCCTCTTAAGCACCTTGATCATCAGCGGCTTGCGGTGCGTGGCCGGGGTGAGTAATGCCCTGCGTCTGGAACGCATTTCTCAACGCGCTTATAGCGGCATCTTCAATCTTTGTTACTATCAAGGGATGGCCGATGAACTGGGTGGCCGCGCAATATTTTTTAAATTAGCCCATGCGATGGTGACGTTCGTTGAACGACAGCCCAGTTATCTGCTCGGAGGAAATGATCATGTGGAAACGGTTTAAGCAGGACGCATTGCGCTGGGTTGTGCCAGAACAGGTGGCCGATCCGTCCGTGCTGACTTGGCGATTGCTGATCAGACTGTTGATCCGACATGTGCCGTTGCGCGCCATGGCGTGGTATCGCTTGGCAGCCTGGTGCAAGGCAAACGAAATTCCTTTGTTCACCGGGTTGCTACAACGGCAGATTTTCTATCGCTTCGGTTTGGAAATCGGGGGGGATATTGGGGGAGGACTGTACATTGCCCATCCATCGGGAACGGTGATCAATGTGAAGCACATGGGAGAAAATTGTAGCGTAATTGCCGCCGTTACTATCGGTATGCGCAATGAATGGGTTTTCCCGGCGATCGGCAGCCATGTTTTTATCGGGGCAGGCGCAAGGGTATTAGGCGGCGTTACCATAGGCGATCACGCGAAGATTGGTGCCAATGCCGTTGTGATGGATGACATTCCAGCGTATGCAACGGCAGTCGGTGTGCCAGCACGCATCGTCAAAACCCATACAACCTATCCGGCTAGCCTAGCGCCAGAACGCGCCAATGGTATACCCGAGCAGGAAGGTCACCTAGTCAATCATGTACAGAGTTCACGGCATGTTTAGATTCACATTGTTCCTATTTACGCTCTGTTGTTTGTTGACAGGCTATCGGTTGGTTGAGCAAAGCTTGCCAGCAGAGAGTACGTTACAATTGTCGGTCAGCGCGCAGTCTAGCGCCCTGGTTGATGCAGATGCGACAGCCCAGGCGGCCATGCAAGGCACCACGCCGGCACCAACCGTTGCGCCTTTGTTTCGCACACAGGCAATCGGTACAGCGCAATCCAACCCAACGCCGACGGTGATCCTACCACAAGCAACACAACCGGCGAGCAATCCGCCCGCGGCGGAAGCAACGCCACAACCCCTGACCTATCCCGAGATCATGATCTATGATGACGAACTCGACGCCAATTGGACCGTTGAGCAGAGTACAGACGTGCGCGCGAATTTGTGGGATACGACCCACTGGTTTCAAAAATTACATCCACAGTTGGATCTCAACAGCGGCTCGACGGCGATTGCTGTATCACCCCAGGCTGATTATGGCAGCCTCTTTTTCACCGTCCGCCCCGAAAGTACAACGGCGTATAAGCGCGCCGATCTCTTGGGGGTTAGCTTCTGGCTGAACAGCGGCAGCACGACACTAGGCACCGATGATTTGGCTATCGCTGTGATTGGCAGCAATCAGCAGCCCATCTGGTCGGCAGTCGACAACTCTGTCTTTGCCGATCAATCCGGCGCATTCTCGGAAACCCGACTATATTTCCTCCAGATCAACCGGGCTATCCCCGCGAACACCTGGGTAAATATTATTGTCTGGCTTAACGAGCTTGAATACGATCCTGTTTATCAATATGTCACAGGCTTCTATATTAAAAATGATATGGGCTTCCGTGACACATACTATATTGATCGAGTCACCCTTATCTCGAAAGAAACTGAGTAACAATCTGGCGAAGTGATTTCGCAAGGTCGCAAGGTCGTAGAGTTGCAAGGTCGCGAAAGCGATATTGTCAAACTTGCGCCGTTTGCAAAGATTTTCAGTCATCAAAGTGGAGGCCACTATATGCTTACAAACCATACCTATACCTTTGGCTTTCTGCTTGAACAAACCTTGGGTCATCGTACCCATAGCCAAAATTTACAGACCAATGTCCCTAAAGATCCAACAGTGCAACCGATCTGGGGGCCGATTGAATGGAATCTGACAGGATTATCTGCCCGGATCCCCGTGTATAATAGCAATTGGACCGTACGTGCTGGCATACGGGCGCGGCAGACCGTAGGAAAGATACAACGCCAAACGCCGGTTGACGCACTTTTCATTCATACGCAAGTGCCAGCGGTCTTTATGGCCGATTGGATGGGGCGCATTCCGACGATTGTCTCGCTCGACGCGACGCCACTCCAATATGATGCACTCGGCACCCATTATGCCCATGAACGGGGTCCAGATTGGCTCGAAGGGTTGAAATGGCGCTTGAACGCACTTTGTTTTCAGCGGGCACAACGGCTCGTCGCTTGGTCACACTGGACCAAGGAGGCGTTAGTCAATGAGTATGGCGTGCCGCAAGAGAAGATCACGGTGATTCCACCGGGGGTCAATAGCCAGGCATGGGTACGTCCTACGCCACGGCAACAGGGCAGCGGGCCGGTCAAAATTCTGTTTGTCGGTGGTGACCTCCAGCGTAAGGGGGGCGAACTTTTGCTTGAAGCCGTACGCACGTTGCGCCAACAGGCAAGCACGCAACAGGGTGCGGTAAACCAGATCGAGTTACATTTGGTAACACGCGATCCGGTACCTGCCGAACCGGGTCTTTTTGTCTATCATGACATGCAGCCCAATAGCGCGCCACTCAAACAGTTGTTTCACGAGTGTGATATTTTCTGCTTGCCGACCTATGGCGACTGTTTGCCCATGGTCTTATCCGAGGCAGGGGCCGCGGGCTTACCACTGATTTCAACCCAAGTAGGCGGCATTGGCGAAATCGTACGCGATGGCGAAAACGGCTTTCTGATTCCAACAGGCGATGGCGCAGCCCTAGGGGTCGCGCTACGCCAATTGATTGAAAATCCAGCGCTGCGCCTAGCCCAAGGGGCCCGTGCAACCGAACTTGTGCAGCAAGCGTTTGATGCCGAACGCAATACAACACGCTTACTAGAATTGATGAAGCAGTGTGTCGATGGGGTTACCAGCCCGGTGCGAACAAAGACAGCACGCTTTGCGATGAAAAGCCAGATAGACAGAGAGCAAGCATCTGTACGCTAGGAAATGAAGATGACTGATGTACTATTGACCGTCTCTGGGACAATTGCCCCAGACAGTGAAACACAAATTGCCAGGGGCTTGCGTCCCCAAGCAGACTATCGGGCGCTGGCAGAGGCTTTTGGGGCAGATTTGCTCGACTATGCCCGCGCCCGTCAACTTACAGGACAGGTGGGACGTTGGCTGGAGCGCATCGGTGGCCCCAATCTACTATTGGCCTGGGCTTGCTTTCGTCAACGACACAACTATCGGGTCATCTTTACCGATGGTGAACAGATCGGCCTGCCCTTTGCGCTACTGTGTAAATTGGGTGGCCGCAAAACGTTCAACCATTTGATGATTGTGCATATTCTGTCGGTTGGCAAAAAGATGGCCTTGCTCGACCACTTTGGTTTGCAAACGTATATTGACACCTTTTTTGTCTACTCAACTTGGCAGAAACGTTTTATTGAAGCACGCTGGCAGGTGCCGGCGGCGCGGGTGGTACACACGTCCTTTATGGTCGATAGCCATTTTTTTGCGCCACAGCGGGTGATCGCACACCCACGGCGCATGATCTGTGCTGTGGGGCTCGAATTTCGCGACTATCCAACCCTGATGGAAGCGGTACGTGGTCTGGATGTTGAAGTAGTGATTGCGGCAGCCAGTCCCTGGTCGAAACGCGCGGACAGTACGCAGCAGGCAACGCTACCGGCGAATGTAACGGTACGCAAATTCAGCCAATATGAATTACGCCAACTCTATGCCGATAGTTGCTTTGTGGTGATGCCACTCTATCATGTCAATTTTCAAGCAGGCGTTACGGCGATTCTGGAAGCAATGGCAATGGCAAAAGCGGTGATCTGTTCGCGCACACCCGGCCAAACCGATGTCATTGAAGAAGGCCAAACCGGGCTGTATGTCCCGACGGGTGATGCCCAAGCATTGCGCGAACGAATTGAGTTTTTGCTCGACAACCCAGCCTTGGCGACCCAGATGGGCCAAGCCGGACGCCAGCGCATTGAGACAGAGATGAATTTGGAACACTATACGGCACGGCTGCAACAGCATGTACAAGCAGCCTTGCACGCGCAGACGCAGCAAAGTCAGCCAACAAGTCAGCTTGAGGAGGTAGCCTTCAATTGAACATCCTAATGTTTTCTATGTATATCGTCCTGTGGCTCGTAGGCGGCATGCTTACGGTCATGATCGGCTATTTGCTGTTGCTAACCGCAGCAGCAGGCTGGGCAGCCAAACAGAAGCCCAGCCCAACCGCAGGGCCAACCCATCGGTTTGCCCTATTGGTGCCAGCGCATGATGAAGAAAAATTGTTGCCGGCGCTGCTAGAAAACATTCGCCAACTGGACTATCCACGTCAGCTTTTCGCGTTGTATGTGGTAGCAGACAATTGTACCGATCAAACGGCGGTATTAGCGCGCGCGGCTGGTGTTGTAGCCTATGAACGCTTTGATCGCATCCATATCGGCAAGGGCTATGCCCTGCAATGGCTCTTGGCTCGTTTGCAAGAAGATGGTGCGCACTTTGATGCCGCGGTAATTTTGGATGCGGATTCAGTGATTTCTTCTAACTTTCTGACGGTGATGGATGCGCAGTTGGCCAGCGGTGCCCGTGTGATCCAGGCACACTATGCAGTCTTGAACCCTGGTCGCACTTGGGTGATGAGTTTACGAGCCGCCGCACTGGCACTTGTCCATTATTTGCGACCGTTGGGACGCACCGCACTAGGTGGTTCGGTCGGGCTAAAAGGCAATGGCATGGTTTTTCATCGATCGATCTTGGCAGAACACCAGTGGTCGGCATCGGTGACGGAGGATATTGAGTACCATATGTCCTTGGTGCTCGCTGGCGAGCGGGTTGTCTTTGCGCCAGATGCCACAGTTTGGGCCGAGATGCCAGGGACGCTCCACAGTGCGCACAGCCAAAATGTGCGTTGGGAGCAGGGACGGCTACAGTTGGCGGCACAATACATCCCCAAGTTGCTGGGAGCGGCTTTCGCCCCACCAACCAAGGGCAGACGCCCATCGCGCTATATACTTTTTGATAGCATCATGGAACATGTCATCCCACCTTTTTCCATTGTCACTGGGCTGACGCTGATTTATTGGATCCTAACCGCCATTTGGGGAACACCGGCATTATTGAGCTTGGCCAGTTGCCTGTTTATCGGGCAACTTGTCTATATTATTGCTGGGTTGATCTTGGCGCGTACCCCTGCCAGCACCTATCGCGCCTTGCTCTATGCACCATTTTTTATACTCTGGAAAATCTGGCTCCTGGTACGCGTGCTCGGCCGATCCGAAGAACAAGGCTGGGTTCGTACAGCACGCGATGGCGCATAATGACACAAGTAATTAACAAGAATAAGAGATACGCATGACACAACTATCCGTTCCACAACCAGTAGAACAGCCCGATCCTAAATTAGCGCGTATTTTGCAACTATACGGCGAGGGGCGCTTTCAATCGCCCACTGCCGCACGGCGTTTACAGATCCGTTTACTGCTTTGGAATATCCAGATGCATATTGTACAGCGGCTCAAACGTGGGGTGGATCTGATCCTGTCCAGCATTGCCTTGATCACCCTCTTCCCGCTTATTGTACTCACCGCCCTGGTGATCAGGCTAGAGTCGCCTGGGCCAATCATCTTTAAGCAGAAGCGCGTGGGTAAGTGGGGCAAGCCATTTACTTGTTACAAATTTCGCTCCATGTGCATCGATGCCGAAACGCGGAAAAAGGAATTACTCACGCAAAATGAAGTTGATGGCCCGATCTTCAAAATGCAGAGCGACCCGCGCGTCACACGGGTGGGCAGAATTATTCGCAAACTAAGTATTGATGAACTGCCCCAACTATTTAACGTTTTCAAGGGCGACATGAGTTTGGTTGGGCCACGGCCACCTGTGCCACAGGAAGTGAATCAATACAAATTCGATCATCTGCGCCGGCTCGATGTGATTCCCGGGTTGACGGGGCTGCAACAGGTCTCTGGCCGAAGCGATCTTTCCTTTGAACGGTGGGTCGAATTGGATATGCAATATATTTCTCAGCAGAGCGTGCGCAAAGATATCGAAATTCTGCTAAAAACGATACCAGCCGTAATTTTGGGCAAGGGTGCCTACTAAAGGCAATTTGTATTTAGCACACTCCGGCTCGATGCAACATGCTACTATACTGAGCAGCACATAAGTACGATTTTTACACGAGTAAGAAATGTACTTAGGGTCTGTCCAAGAATAACATAGATGATTTTAGACAGATTTACTCGGGTAACATCACGTAAATTAGCTACTTTATTTCTGGACAGACCCTTAGGCCATTTCAAAGAATAAAGTATCCAGTAGGGGCGGCTTGCAGCCGCCCGTTCGCAGCGAGCCAAACGCGGGGCGGCTGCAAGCCGCCTCTACGCATGATTTTGTTTGGCAAGCGCTGGATACTTATTGCTTTGAATGCGCCTTATGTGCTGCTGCGGAGTATAACATAGACAAGAGACCCGTGGACAAGCCAACGCGGGTCTCTGCTTGTATGCTTGCTAACCCCCATGCGCAAAAATCCCCATATCTACTACCTATCACTGCCTCGACATTCAGATCATCCATCGATAAATCATAAAATCTAGCTATAATCATACTTTTGTAGCTGCGTATCAAAATTTATTGCAACTTATTACCACTTGCTTTACCCTACATTTATTTAATGTCTGCCAAGTTGTAAGAGCACACGCTCCTTTTCCTCTCGTGTACGCAGACTATTTCCCCACTGATTCCCGTTCTGATCCCCTACGCCTGATATGATGTTGTCAGGTTGTTCCATTTGTCTTCATGGTACGATCAACTCAGACAAATGAACTATAGATCCTATGCCAGTTAATCCTATTCTGCTAACGAATACGATGAGCGGGCAGCGGATACGAAGCCATGAGGAAGTGCTTATGCGTAAATTACTCATCATCTTGGGTACACCGATTGACGATATTACTATGGACGAAGCACTCAATCGAATTGAAGATTTTGTTGCTGCCGGGCGTGTAACCGGCAAAGGTCATCAAATCGCGACGATCAATGCTGATTTTGTCGTTCAATCGCTGCACGATGCTGAATTACGGCATATTTTGCAGGAAGCTGATATGGCAACCGCCGATGGCATGCCGCTGGTCTGGAGCGCCCGCCTGTTGGGGGTGCCGATTGAAAAGCGTGTCACTGGCGCCGATATGGTACCAGCACTGGCCGAGCGTGCGGCGCAAAAGGGCTATTCGATTTACTTCTTGGGTGCCGCGCCAGGCGTTGCCGAGAAAGCTGCCAACATTTTGCAACAGCAATATCCAGGTCTAAAAATCGCCGGGATTGCTTCACCTTCAGCAGAGGCTGTGCAAAAAGGCGATCCGGCGATTATTGCAGAATGCAAGGCGGCTAAGCCAGACATTCTGCTCGTCGCCTTTGGCAATCCGAAACAGGAAAAATGGATTTACACCCATGCCCAGGCCCTTGGCATTCCTGTCATGATCGGCGTCGGTGGCACCTTTGACTTGATTGCCGGCGTCACCAAGCGCGCGCCACAATGGATGCAAAAGAGCGGTCTCGAATGGTCGTACCGCCTGTTGCAACAGCCTGGTCGCCTCTGGAAACGCTACACGACTGACTTTTTCGGTTTCGGCTACTTTTTTCTTTGGCAATGGTGGATTATGCGCCAAAAAGGCTCGCCGTCGCCACTCTTGCCCACGTCTGAATTGTTGAGGGTACGCGAAACCGTGATCATGAATGTAAAAGGCCGGCTGGATCGCAGCAACCAGGGTGCATTTGCCGAAAAGGCCTATCGCGCGCTGGCCGAACAGCCCCATTTGATCATCAACCTTGAGCAGGTAGAATTTCTGGATAGCTCGGTGATTGGTACGCTTGTCGCCTTGTGCAAACAAGCGCGCGAAAGGGATGGCAACCTCTGGCTCATGAATGTGCCACCGACCATCAACCAAGTATTTGTGCTGTTACACCTCAACCAATTTTTTGATGTTTGCCAGAGTGTCGAGGAAGCGCACCAGAATCGGCGCAACACACGAACAATCAAAGCGCACAGCTATACCGTTGAACAAACTCATGCCAAGGTCGTTGTGTTGAATTGAGCAGGTAGCGTTGATTTGCCAGGACTCCTGTTCCGCTGGGTTAAACCAGCGGGCCACAAGGGTTATTCTGGGTGAAAAAAGGAAGAGATTTATGCAAGCAATCCTTATTGCAACAGGCGAAAAAAATAAGTTATCCCCACTTACAGCCGACATGTCATCACCCATGATTCCGGTTGTGGATCGGCCCGTTATCGTATACGCGATTGAGCTACTGGCCCGCGCCGGCTTCCGTGACATCTTTGTGAGTTTATACGAGCAGGCCAGTCAGATTGAAAGTTATTTGGGCAATGGCGAACGGTGGAATGTCCGTCTCCATTACTTGCTACAGCGTGAAGCTAGCGGGTCGGCGGGGGCGCTCAAATGGGCTGCTGCACTCCTGACAGACACCTTTCTTGTGTTGCCAGCAGATGCGATTATTGATCTGGACATTCAAGCCGCGCTTGACAGTCACGTTGCCCATGGTGGCATGGCAACTGCGATTCTCAGCCACGCCGCAGCGCAACAGAGGTCAATAGAATACCTTGTCGGCCTTGATGCACATGGATCCTTACAGTCCGTTGATCCTACTACGGCAGACAGTGCGGCCTATGCCTATACAGGCGGCTTTATCTTTGAGCCCGCGGTCTTGGATTATATTCCAATCAAAACAGTCGTGCAGTGCCATACACAGTTGATGGCAACCCTGGAACGTGCGGGCAACACAGCGCACGGTCATATCATGAATGGCTATTGGAATCCGCTGACCACGTTCAGCGACTTCCAATCTGCGCAGAACACACTCCTTGCGAGCCTGACCGACACGCACGCCAACCGCGCAATCGGGCAAATGGGTCAATCATCTACGTTACGCTATCCCTATGTCGAGGCTGGCGAATTGCAACCAGGCATCTGGGTTGGCCCGAATAGCATTATTCACCCCAGCGTGCGCTTGACGCCGCCCCTCTTTATCGCGGCTGGCAGCCGGATTGGTCGCGATGTCGAATTAGGGCCAAACGCGGTGATCGGCGTTGGCGCAGTCATCGACGATGGCGTCACGGTTCAACAAAGTACGGTTTTGCCATACACCTATGTCGGCCAATTTCTACACTTGGCCGATCGAGTGGCCCATCAGTCCGAGTTGATTGATGTCAAAACTGGCGTCAATATCCAGATTACCGATCCGTGGCTCTTAAGCGCAGTCGATCCGGCCTTGTCAAGCAGTCTATTGCGCAGCCTGACCGAACGCTTACTTGCGCTATGTGCCCTGATCGTATCCGCGCCATTTATGCTCTGCATTAGCGTTGCCATCTGGCTAACTACGGGTGGCCCGATCACGACACGTGTGCAACGGATCGGGCGGATGCCAATGGCAAAAGGGCGCACGAACTTGGCTCAGCCACAGATCATCGGGCTCGACCATTTCCGTACGCGCGATGCCGAAAACGTGCCGACAAGGCTCGGCAAGGAATTGGAACTTTGGGAATTCAATCGGTTGCCGGAACTATGGAATGTTGTGTGCGGTGATATTGGTCTGGTGGGCGTAAAGCCGCTGGCGATTGAGAGCACAGCAACACTGCACGAAGCTTGGCAACACAGCAGGTTTGATGCGCCAATCGGCTTCACCGGGCTTTGGTATACGCAAGCCCAGCCAGCCATTGACTTGGATGAGCTTTGTATTATTGATGGCTACCAAGCAACAATACATACCTGGCGTGATGATCTTCGCCAGTTGTTGCTCACACCAACTGCTTGGTATAAGCGGCTCCGCTATCCGCAATATCAAGCGCAGCGCGTTGTCCCATCCAGAGAATTGGTTCTTCAAGAGCCAAATGTTCACTTTGCCGAACAAGAAATTAAAAAAAACCAGATCGCCGTGACAACGTTGGGTAAGCAAGCCATACAACTGATATTTTCCCGCTCGGATCGATTTTAAACAGAACGTACGCACTGCCCAGACCCAACAGGTCGCTGGTGGCACAATCCATTTGCGTAAGTCCTGTTAAACTACACGTTAATCCTTAGCACGAATTAATTTGTGCAAGAGAGGAAGAGAAATTGTGAACTTGCAATTAGATGCTTTTGACAATGTAACCGTGATCAAAATTTCGGGTCGCATTGATACACACTCCGTCCATCGTCTGCGCCAACAGCTTTTTTTGGCAGCCAATAGCTCAGATAAGAATATCGTCATCGATCTGGCAGGTGTGGATTTTATTGATTCCAGTGGTTTGGCCACGATTGTACAGGCAATGAAACAATGTCGGGCCAGCGAGGGTGATTTACGCCTCTGCCAGCCGACCCAATCCGTGCGCATGGTTTTAGAATTAACCCGGCTCGATAAGGCACTTGATATCTTTCCTACCCAGGAAAGCGCCTTGGCCTCTTTCGTCCCTACCAGCCAGGATGTACATGCACTGCACGCGGCCTAATCCAGATCACCCATATCCAGATCACCCATAAAGTGGCACAATCTCAGGCATGGAAAGCAGCCTGCATTCGTGCCACATGACATCTGAACACTATTTAGCCGCAAAGTTTAGAAAATCTGACTCCAATTTGCGATTCACCCCGTAGCCACCATAAAATGAGTACGGGATACCAAGCTAGAAATTTTATTCGATCCGCACACGGGGAAGTGGTTGAAAATCTTTCCAGGGATCGTAAAAGCAAGTGGCGCAAGGGAGTCAAGCATGGAGCAAGCAGAAACCTTTTATCTAACACTGCCGGCACGCTATCGATATCTAAAGCTTATCGGAGATTGTATTGATGCTCTGCTGGAAGAGTTACCAAATCGGCCGGAGAAGGAAGAGATCGTCTATGGGGTTAAGCTTGCGGTTCACGAAATTGCGAATAACATCATCGAGCATGCCTATGGCAATGAACAGGGCGAGTTCAAGATCATATTACAGCTCGACACCCTAACCCACTATTTTGTTGCCCATCTGCATGACAGTGGCCGCGCTTTTGTGCCCACAGCCGTGGTCGAACCTAATCTCGACGAGATCCAAGAATCCGGTTATGGGCTCTTTTTGGCAGAACAATTGATGGATGAAGTAACATATCGGCGTCAGCCAGATGGTAATCACTGGCGGTTAGTGAAAGATTTATCCTAATGCGCATCAAAACTTTCGCTTTACTCTTGTTGCTTGGAACGGCATTCTTCAGCGCGCCAACCGCTGTTTGGCAAGACAAGACAGCAGCCACTGCCCAGCAAATGTTGATGACACAAACGGTCCCTGTAGCAACACCATGCTGGCCCACCGACCTGCCCGCGGGTGCGATTGCCGGCCAGCCAGCACCCGTATTCTGCTCGATTGTGAACTCAGGGCCAGATACAAGCAGTACAGCGGAAAATCACTGGGTTGACAGTTTTCAACATGGCTTGTCGCTCGCCAATTTCGACGGAACGGCCTATCGCCTCTTTAACAATCTGGATGTTTATCAAACCATCCAATGGCGACATGCGGATCATTGGATGGTGGACATTGCGCCGGATAGCGAAGAAGATGCCGAGAGCAATAATGCGACTGGCGGCGCTATGTTGCGGCCCGATCGTACCTTTCGCTTTCAAGCGGGTAAATTTACGGTTGACACAGATTTTGCCGCTGGCATTGCCGACTACAATCCAGATGCCTGGGGGGAAATTATTATCTCCACCGGCGACCATCCGGTATACAACGCGATTCCCACAGGTGAGCAAGCACGCCAAGATAAACTCTATGGCTACGATCTATTTCCCAATCAGTGGACCCTGGGCTGCCGTTTTCAGGCAGATGGCGTCACCACTTGCAGTTTGATGAATCCCAACACCCTCAGCGTCACGAATGGAGGGCGCAGTTGGGAGATCTCCTTTTTCCAAATTGTCGGCGAAAATGCCACCGGCGGCTTTAGCGATGGCACTTTCTACCGCTTCTGTGGGGAAGGGGATCCCGATATGGTCTGCCGCGATCGTTTCCGATTGGCGCTGACCGGCACATCGCTCACCATCTATGCCAATGGCATCAAGTTTTTTGAACAGACAGGCCTACCACCCCTGCCCGATGAATTTATCGAAGGCGATCTCTACGTCTATCTCGCCTCAATTGTTGTTGGGTCGTCGGCCAACGCAGTGCGCTTTCACTGGGATCAATTTGTGATCAACAGCGACGAAGCGCCCTCAGCAGCACCAGGTTTTGTATCAGTCGTGCCCTTGCCATACCACATCTACTTGCCCCTCGCTAACTGAGTAACGTCAGGTATCCTTTACGCTACTATCCAGACGCGCCAAGGCCATCGTGGTTTCTTGGCGCGTACAACATTCTTGTAAGTGACAGCAAGCGGTCAGTGAGAAAACGCGTTTTGTTGTGTAAAGTAGAGGCATATACAAAGGGGTGTATTTCAATTTGAGGGTAAATTTTAGAACGCGCGCGCAACGTGTGCCCCAAAAGTGAAATACACCCTATACAAAGTACCATCCGACAATCAGGGGACAGTCCATCCGTTGGTTGCGACAGCAAACGTGTTTGTTGTGAAAGATAGGAAGAAATATCCATGCACGATGTTCAACCACAAAAAAGTTATGCCACCTTCGGACTTGCCCGTTCGATCCGTCAGCTTAAACATGTCTGGGAAAGTCGCCGACAGATCGACACGGACATGCCCACCCTGCTCGGGCTAGTACAGGAAAGCGAACAACGTATTCAGCGTCAACTAGGTAGAAAAGTTGAGCAACTGCAAATGCTCGAAATTGGACCAGGACAGGGGCTGGAACGAGCACGCTATTTTGGGCGCAAAAATACCGTTACGGGAATGGATCTAGATGTTATCCCCGTGGGTTTTGATATGAGCAGCTATCTCCACATGTTACAAGAGAATGGTCCAGGTCGCGTGGTAAAGTCGATTGGTCGCCGGATGTTGATTGGGGAAGCCCATGATACAGCATGGGCTAGTCTTTTAGGCGTTGAAACGTTTAATAATCCGAAACTAATTCATGGCAATATTTGCGGCGAAACACCGAATGTTGGTCCATTTGATGTTGTTATGAGTTGGTCCGTTTTTGAACACTTGCCCAATCCGCGGCAGGCCGTTGAAAATGTACTGAAGCTCTTAAAACCGGGCGGCGTTTTCTATATCAGCTTGCATCTCTATACATCCAACAACGGCCACCATGACATTCGCGCCTTTACCGGCGATGAGGATAGTCTGCCACTGTGGGGCCATTTGCGTCCCTCAACAGAGGAAATGTTTGCGCCAAGCGCCTATCTGAACCAATGGCGGCTGTCCCAATGGCGTCAATTATTCGCTGAGATGGCACCCGACCATCAGGAAATTTTAGAAGCGTTTGAATCTTATGAACGCTTCGCACCCCGGATGACGCCCCAGTTGCGCGACGAGTTGGCCGAGTACGCCGATGAAGAACTCTATACCATCAACGTCGTCTACACAGGTCGCAAACCCATCGCGTGAGTAAAAAAATAAACGAATCAGCCGCGTATTTGCTTATATGCAGATAGGTGGCTGATTCGTTTTTAGTTCAATACGAGAGCGAACAGGGGTATCTAAAGACAGTTGATAGTATATACAAATCACAAGTAATTATGCAATCGTTTGAAATTCTTAGACGCTTTCAAAGAAATAAGTATCCAACGCTTGCCAAACAAAATCATGCGTAGGGGCGGCTTGCAGCTGCCCCGCGTTTGGCTCGCTGCGAACGGGCGGCTGCAAGCCGCCCCTACTGGATACTTTATTCTTTCTACTATTCTTAGACGGAAATAATTTGCCGATGTAGCAGCGCGTGTTACTATCTATTGACGTACAACAAGCAATCACTGTCTCCATTTGAAAGGACACCCGCCATGCCGCAAGCTCTGCGCGCCCTCATTCTGGGTGCTGGTTATGCCGGCGAAGGTCACACCCTGGCCTTGCGCCGCGCCGGAGTCGATGTCATCGCCATGGCCAGCCGCACCGCCACCAGTTGTCAGGAAGCTGCCCACCGGCTCAACATTCCCCAAGCCGGTACCGATTGGCGCGCCATGCTGGCCGAGCTAAAACCAGAGATTGTGGCCGTTGCCACGCCGGGGGGCACCCATCTAGAGATGGCGACTGCCGCGTTGGAAGCGGGCTGTCATGTCTACTGTGACAAGCCGCTGGCGCTCACGGCAGCCGAGGCGCGCACGCTCTATGCCGTCGCCCAGGCCACCGGTGGCAAGACCGCCTACGCGGCCAGCTATCGCTATCAACCACAAACGCTCTATGCGCGGGAACTGGTGCAACAGGGGGTGCTGGGCACGATCTATGAGACGGAATGTGTTTCTCATTATAACTGGCCACGCCTGATGCCCTTTGGCTGGCCCCACCGTCTGGAAACAGGCGGCGGGCGCATGAACAATAACTTTACCCACAAGCTGGCAATCGTCCAGAATATTGTTGACGGCGAGTTGTTGGCCGCCATGGGCGAGACACGCAATGATCTCAAGCGCGTGCCCGTAGCAAACAAGGTGCATGATTTTCGCGACTACTTTAAGCAAGTATTAACGCCGGAGGAAGCTGCACGCAGCGAATGGACCGCGGTCGATAGCGATTGGGCCTATACCGTGCTGGTGCGTATCGGTGATCCAGCAGCATCAGCCGACGCAGTCTCGGCCACCTTCCGCCATTCGGCGCTCAACTTTAGCAAAAATAGCGATTATGTGGCTATCTATGGCGAAAAGGGGACACTGCACATCGAAGGCGCGTATACCCAAGGGGCCATCTATCTGCGCACCAGTAGCGATGGCTGGGAAGAAATCGCGGTTCCCGCGCACATCCATGCCGCGCTACCGCCGGAGCCCGATCACTCCCAGCGTAACTGGGATCAGTTGGCGCGCGAGTTTGTGGCGGATATTCGGGGCGAAGGCTACACCGGCTATCCCACCTTCCGCGATGGCTGGATGCAGCAACAGGTGATCGACATTGTGCGCAGTGGTCAAGGCTGGGCAGCAATCCAGGGAGCATTGCTGGCATGACCCCCATACAGCCGACCATGCTCTGGGAATCGACCGATGCCAACGCGGCGCTGGCGCGACGCTTTCAATTTGCTTCATCGGCAGATGCGGAACACTGGCTGGTTGACACGATTGCCCGCGTCTATGGCATCCGTGTAGAATCGGTGGCGCGGCTGGTGATCAGTTCGGCCAATCTCATTGCCTGGTTGAGCACAGATACGGGGCCGCTGCTTGCCAAATGCTGTGCGCTGGTAAATCATCACAATCGATTACTGCAGCTTGCGGCGCTACTGCATTGGCTCGATCAAGCCCATCTACCCGTGTCGGCACCACTACTCGCCAACACTGGCGAAGGGCAAGTACGTTGCGCTCATCTTTCGCTGGGCGTGCAACGGGTGATCGCTGGCGAATTGCTCGATCCAACACAACTGACGCAGGCCCAAGCCGCCGGTGTGACGCTGGCCAATTTGCACAAAGCACTCGCGGTCTACCCACACACGCCGCTGATTTTGCCCCACCCGCGCCTATCGCGCCATTACAAACCATCCTCCAGGATTGGGCTGACCAGAAACGCGCAGCGCGGGTTGATCCCGAGCTCGTGGCTGGCCTCAACGCAATCGAACAGCGCTTGCAGACGCTCGGCGACGATAAGCTCGCTCTGCAACCGGTACACAACGACTACCGCGCCGCCAATTTGCTCTGGCATGGTGACAAAATCGCCGCGGTGTTGGACTTTGAAGATCTGAGTTGGGGCTATCGGGTGCATGATCTAGCCCGGGCCGCGATCCACCTTGGCACACGCTTTCACCATTGGGGACCCGTTGCGCAGGAGGTGCATACAGCATTTCTGGAGAGCTACGCGGCAATCCACCCCTTGACAGCGACAGAACAGGCTTGGTTGCCACTTCTGCTCACGGTGCAGGGTATCAATCTTGTTGGCTCAGCCAAAGGGCCACAATACACCGCAAGCGTTAATTCGGTCAACACCTATCGACGCTTACTGGAAGTTGAATAGAACTGTTCTTACCAAAATATAAGGTGACTATTCAGGCTAGGCAGAAGAGGGAAGGGGGATGAAGGGCTGACCATGGATAGCCTCAAGCAGAGCAGCAATGACATTGCCGCCATGTTTACGAACGGTAGAGATGTAGCTACG
>DAOTTR010000435.1:0-4590 GCA_034437715.1 Caldilineaceae bacterium | reverse complement strand
GTTAGCCCCGTTGCGAAGCAACGTGACCTTTAGGTCGAAGGAGTTGCCAGCGTACTGAAATATCCATTGGTTTACTTTTCCCCTGATGCGTGGTACAATGCAGGGGTACTTTACCAACTAAAAATAGATGGTTCTGGGCAGAAATCATTGTCCAGGTAAAATTTTCAATGTCATCTGGTGTACTGAATCAGCGGAAGATGCGATTCTTAAAGCCAGTACAGGCGGTACGATAAGACAGACCACACCGCAATCTTACCTACGGTAGGACGATACCGTATCCGTGAAAGACTGTAGAAGCCCAACAGCTTCAGCGTTGGGAGTCGTCACGTAAAATCAATGCATAGAGGTATGATAACTACCAAGCACCCTGTTGGTGGCGCCCTCCTTTATGTTGTGCCAGAGGATCAACGAAAGTAATCTATGCTTGGACTGATACCCAAATTGCCGCTCTATTGGGCCTTCCGTACCTTTGGTTGGCCGGCGATTAAACCTTTTTCGATTGTGATTAGCATCAGCTATCGCTGCAACAGCAAATGTCGCACCTGTGACGTGTGGCGCAAGCCGAATGATGACCTGACGGTCGCCGAGTGGGATAAAGTGTTCGCCAGTTTGGGCGATTCGCCATTCTACATGACCTTTACCGGTGGCGAGCCATTTTTGCGCAATGACTTGGACGAGTTGGTCATCAGCGCCTACAAACATTGTAAGCCGGAAGTAATTACTATCCCAACTAATGGCATGTTGACCGAGCGTGTGCTGGCGATGACCGAGCGCATGTGCCGCGAATGCCCCACCAGCAGCATTGGCATCAACCTGAGCCTGGATGGCATTGGCGACGAACACGATGACATCCGCGGCGTCGAAGGTAACTGGAAGCTCTCTATGGTGACCTGGCAGCGGCTGAAAGCATTGCAAAAAGAGTACAAGAATCTGGTGCTCACCGTGCATACGGTGATCAGCCGCTTCAATGTACATCGCTTCAAAGAGATTCAGGCCGGTCTCAAATTTCTTGAGCCGGACAGCTACATCACCGAGGTGGCCGAAGAACGGGTGGAATTGGATACGGTGGGCTGGGGGATTACGCCGCAACCAGCAGACTACGATCCAATTGCCGATTTTCTGAGTCAACAGGCGAAACAGACCCCCAAAAAGGGCATTGCCCGCTTCACACAAGCTTTTCGCGCCCAGTATTATCAACTGGCGAAACGCGTCTTACATGAACATGATCAGGTAATCCCTTGTTATGCTGGGTGGGCCAGCGCCCACATTGCGCCCAATGGGGACTTGTGGAGCTGTTGTATCCGTGCCGAGTCGGTGGGCAATTTGCGCGAGCACAACTATGACATTACCCCGATCTGGCGCAGTCAGGCCATGCAACAACTGCGCGGCAGCATTAAGCGCAAAGAGTGTGCTTGCCCCATGGCCAATGCCAACTATGCCAACATGCTCCTGCACCCACCCACCGTCGCCAAGGTGATCCTGGATGTGGCGCGCGGTCAGTAGGCGCGCGAAAAACAATAAATCCCAACGCGTTAGAAAGGCCTGTTATGCGTAGAGCCGTGGCAATGGCACGGTCTGTGTGGATCATGCCGGTCGCCACATTGATGGTGCTGCTCCTCTGTGATTTCCTGTTGTTGATGCCAACCTCCGACGTTATCCAAAGTTGGGCCGCGTTGGGGGTCGCCGTGCTGCTGCCCGGTGCCTTGTTGCTGCAAGCGCTGATCGGCTATCGCGCCGATGCGCCAGGCTGGGGTACGCGCCTGGTCTATAGCATTGGGCTGGGCTGTGGGTTGGCGGTGCTAACGCTGTTGGGGCTAAGTTATCTGCCCGGTGGCTTGACCTTTACGCAGGTTGCGTTAACTTTTCACGGCCTCGTGTTGGGCTTGCTACTGGTAAATTGGGCGCTTGCTCGCCGCGATGGGGCGCGGCCTTTCCCCGTACCTTCATTGATACCTTTATTGCCCTTTGACGGCAAGCTGTTCGCGCTGCTGGCGTTGTTGCTGGGCGCGGCCTATCTACGCTTTGCCAATCTCAACTATTCCGAATTGCATGGCGACGAAGCGCTGGTTGCCTTACGCGCCGTGGATGTGATCCAAGGCTGGGAGCGCGCGCTCTTTATCCACAAGAAGGGGCCGGGCGAGATTTTGCTGGGCACGGCCATGTATGTCTTGACGGGCCGGTTGACCGAATTTGCCGCGCATCTGCCCTTTGCGCTGGCGAGTTGGGCAGGGGTGCTTGCCACCTATCTGCTGGGCCGCCGCTGGTTTGGCACGGTGGCGGGCTGGTGGGCCGCCGCGCTGGTGGCGACTGATGGCTATCTGATGGCCTTTGGCCGCATGTTACAATACCAGAGTGTGATCTTCCTATTGGTGGTGTTGACCGTGCTGGCGCTGCAACATCTGCTGGACCGCCGCGATAGTAAACGCGATCTGCTGCTGGCGGCGTTGTTGCTTGCCACTGGATTGCTGTTTCATTATGAAGCAATCATTGCGGCTGTCCCGGCGGCTTGGCTGCTGATCGGTTTTGGGCGTGTGCAGGCGGGCGATTGGCGTGCCAAGAGTTGGGTGGTGGCGCGCCAGATGGTCGTGCCGCTGGTGGTGGGCATCCTGATCCTCGTCATCTTTTACGTGCCCTTTATCCGCGACCCCGAATTTTTCCGCGATACCTTTGCCTACATCTTCGGCCATCGACTGGCAGGGCGTAGCGTACCCGAAGGGCTGGCGATTGTGGTGGGGCGCTCGACGCTCTATAGCAGTAGCTACTATTTCTGGTCTCTGGTTGGGCTGATGGTCGTAGGACTGGTTCGTGTCTATTTTCGCTTTACGCCGCGCTGGCTGGCGATAGGATTGCTGCTGCTGCTGGCTGCGGTGCTGGCCGCGCTGTTAATCGATTCGGCGGCCTTTATGGGGTTGCCGGGGCGGCTGGCGTTGATTCTATGCTTGGTAATTTTTGCGCCGGTTTGGTTTGCCCCGCGCCTGTCGCAGGCTGAACGGACGGCCTGGCTCTGGTTTGGCGTGCCATTTCTGGGTGTCATCTTTTTGGTCAGCAAACCGGGCACCCATGTCTATGTCTTTTCCATCCCCTGGGCAATCGTGGCGGGCATGGTCATGGGGCAAATTTGGGACACGCTGGCTCGGCAGTGGGGTGCGCGATCAGCGCGCTGGTTGCTGGCTCCCGCTATGGTATTGTTGGCCTTGATCTTTGGCAACTATGTGCGTTGGCTCTTTGTGGTCAATCAGCCAGAAGTGTTGCGCACCTGGGACGAAACGCACCCCGCAGGCTATTGGACCAGCTATACGACCCCGGCCTTTGAGTCGATCTTTGGCTTTCCCATCCGCAACGGCTGGAAAAGTGTGGCCGCGCTCTATGCCCAAGGCACCTTGCACGGGCGTTTTGATACGAATGATCGCTTTAGCATGGTGCCCGATTGGTACGTGCGCGGTGCAGAATATTGTCCGCGTGACGCCGCCAACTACTATCTGTTGGTGCCCTATCCGCTGCCGGTGGATCGGCCCATTGTGGATGAAAAGCGCCGCCAACTGACCAATGACTATTATCTATGGGGAACCGTCACCGCCCACGACCAACCGCACATGGAAATCTATGCGCGCAAAGATACCTTGGCAGCAGAGCAAGCCGCGTCGCCGCGTACCATCCGCGGAGAGGAGTATAGTGCGTTCTTCAACAATCAGTTGTTGGCCCCCTTTACGCGCAACGGGCCACTGGGCGCACAACCAATTCCCAACCCGACCGGCTATCGGTTTGGGGAGAACATTGCGTTGCTCGGCTACAGTATCGACAAAGCATTGGTTGCGCCCAATGGCGAACTGGAAGTTGTCCTCTACTGGCGCACAGATCAATCGCTGGCTACGAATTACTTTGTCTCGATCCAGGTGATCGACCTGCGCGACGCGCACAAGGTCGGCCAGCGCGATGGCGAACCAGGCTGTAACCGCTTCCCGACCACCACTTGGGTGCCGGGGGATCGCATCTATGATCGCTATTATGTGCCGATCGATCCTGCGGCGCGGCCGGGCGACTATGCCTTGTTTGTCACCGTCTATGCCGTAGACGCCGCCAACGGCCAGCAGACGCCGCTGCCCGTCACCAGCGTGGACGGGCAGATTGTCGGTGGCGCAGTATTGGGAACCGTGACGGTGGGTGCCACCCAGTGACGATCACGAGTAGATCGTATATTAAACCGTAGTAAAGACTTTAGTCGCTTTCAAAGAAATAAGTATCCAGCGCTTGCCAAACAAAATCATGCGTAGGGGCGGCCTCACAGCCGCCCCTGGATACTTGATTCTTTCTACTTTTCTTAGTCTTTGTGGGATTGGGGAAAGACTAAAATTTTTACTACCGAAACTTATTGCTGCACCACCGGCAGGTAGAGCGTATGGATCGGGGCCTGTGCCTCCAATACGATTTGAAAGGTCAGGGTCACGCTGGGCGCGGGATTATAAACTGCTTCCGGGTGCAGACCCATAGTGTGAAATTGTAAAAAGAAGGGATTCGCATCAAAATAAACCTGAAGACCTACCAAAATCTCAGGAGAACATGATGCGAATCGAACTCATCTTACAAGTATAT
>DAOTTR010000434.1:0-4141 GCA_034437715.1 Caldilineaceae bacterium | reverse complement strand
CGCTTTCCCTTTTGGGTGGCTGGGTTGGTGCTGGTGGCCGGCGCAACCCTGGTCTTTACGGTCGCAGCCCTTGCGGTTTGGGAACGGCGCAAAACCGTTGGTCTGTTGCTGGCCCTGGGCGCCCACCGTCGCCAAGGGTACCAACTAATTTTGCTCGAATATACGATTGTAGCGTTGGGCGGCGGGACATTGGGAACCTTGATGGCGCTTGCTAGTTGGCTCATCGCCGGTCAACCAGGCAATCGCTGGGCGGTGCTCGGTTTACTCTTGGTCGATCTGCTAGGTGCGCTGTTGTCGGCATGGATTGGCGCGGCCCCTGTCCTCTGGTTAGTGATGCGCCAGCCACTCGGGCAATCGGTACGCGGACGCAGTGTAGAGATAAGGTAATATTTGATGTTGTATAGACAAACACAGTCCAGTGCGGATAGCGCCCGGCAGTTTTATCGGCGTCCGCCAACCCACATTCAAATTGACGCTTTTCTCCAGCAGCAGGCGAGCCAACCCTTCAGCTATCCGGACGTAGGCGCAACAAAAGCCACCACGCCGCGCAACTATGTAGTTGACCACAACCGGATCGGGTTGGGCCGTGGCGAACGAGTGTATCGCCAAGCGTGCGCGGCATTGCAACGGTGGGAAATGTTCAACCTACCTTGGCTGCGCCTTTGTTGGCCGACCGCGCCGCTCAACGAAGGCATCACGGTGGGTATCATAGCGCAAGTTGGGGGTGTACAGATCCTCAATGCCTGTCGCATTGTCTATACCATCCATGCAGAAACTGAGGGATGCTGGCGTTTTGGCTTTGCCTATGGCACGCTGCCCGGCCACATCGAACGCGGCGAAGAACGGTTCCTCATCGAGTGGGATCGCCAGGATGACACAGTTTGGTATGACATTTTGGCCTTCTCGCAACCGGCGCATTGGCTTGTGTGGCTTGGCTACCCGGTGGCGCGTATCTTTCAAAGGCGTTTCGCCAACGATGCCAAAGCTGCTATGCAAAGGAGTATCCATGCAATCTGACCGATCGGCGCGTCTATGGTGTTTGCGCAGCGCCACCGCTGGCATACTCGTTTGGCTGCTCTATCTGGTCGTGGATCGAGCAAGCGGCTGGAACTACATCACGATCATCGAACGGTTGCTCCTGCTGGCGGTATTGGTTTTTACACCGTTGGCGCTGGCCTTGGTCTATCAATGGAATGCAAATCAAGCGTCGGGTCGCGTATTGGGTTGGGCCTGTCGTCTACAACCGCTGGCCGCGCTCTTGGTCGTGGTTGCCTTCACCCAACCAACGGGCAACCTGGCCGGCAGCTTGACGTTACCGTGGTTACTTTGCGCGGGGTTGGTGGCACTGGCGGGATTGGCCTTGCGGCGGTCAGCCCATGGATTGCATCCACCGCATGAATTGGTGCTAACGATTGGCATGCTCTATCTGCCGATTGGCGCGGTCTGGTTGCTGAGCAGCCGGCTGGGTCTGCGTCCTCTTGCCTTCCCCGATGTAATTGTGCTGTTAACAGCCGTCCATTTTCACTATACCGGCTTTGCCGTGCCCGTCATTACCGCCATGACGGGGCGCTTTCTGGCGCGTCAACAACGAGTAGTGCCACTGTATCCGTGGGTTGCAGGCGCGGTGGTGGGGGCAACACCGTTGATCGCCGCGGGGATTACACTGGCACCGTGGCTGGAAGCGATTGGGGTTCTCCTGATCTTTCTGGCCGTTGGCGGTCTAGCAGGCGTGCTGGGTATCTATGTTTTGCCCCATCTGCCCTCGGCGGTTGCGCGTGGCTTATTGACCATTGCGGCCTGGGCCATGGTGGTGGCGATACTCCCCGCATTGCTCTATGGAACTGGTGAACTGTTGGGCCGTTCGTTCATTACGATTCCGCGCATGGTGCAGATCCACGGCTTTACCAATGCATTAGGCTTTGTGGCGTGCGGTTTAACTGGCTGGCTGGTGGCAGGGCAGCCGTCAGCGGTGACGGTGGGCAGTTTGCCCGTAACAATGGAGGCAAAATGAGTACACAAGAAACATTAGTCGAGTTGCGTAATGGTACGAAGCGCCATCTCACTACTGGCGGGCCCGTGCAGGCCTTGCACGCAGTGAGCCTGGCAATCCACGTTGGCGAAATGGTGGCACTGGTGGGGCCAACCGGTAGCGGCAAGACGAGTTTGCTCATGTTGCTGGCCGGACTGGAAGAGCCAGACAGTGGCGACCTGACACTCTTGGGCCGACCGCTGGCCGCGCTGAGTAATGACGGCATTACCAATCTACGCAGCCAGGCAGTTGGCTTTGTCTACCAGACCTACAATCTCTTTCCGGGCTTTACCGTGCGCGAAAATGTGGGATTGCCGCTGCGTCTGATGATGCGACCCCCCTTTGACGCCGACCACCGCGCCGATGAATTGCTGGCAACGTTGGGCTTGACTGAACTCGCACACCGCTATCCAGCCGAGTTGTCGGGCGGGCAACAGCAATTAGTGGCCGTGGCGCGCGCATTGGCGGCCAAACCATCGCTCATTTTGGCCGATGAACCGACAGCCAACCTGGACAGCAACGCCGCCCGCCAGATTGTGGCGCGGCTGCGGGCCCTGGCCGACAGTGGCGAACATGGCGTGCTGATCGCCACCCATGATCTGCGCACAGCCAGCCAAGCCGATCGCGTGTTGACGCTGCGCGACGGGCAGATTGTCAAAGAGACGACGCTGCAACCAGGGCGATCCAGCCGCGAAGTATTGGCCGAATTGGCGTAGTAAACTGTAACATAGATTTTGATCGGTAGTAAAGACTTTAGTCTTTCTCCCCAATCGAACAAAGACTAAAGTCTTTACTACGGTCCATTCCATCATAATTTCGGTTACAGTGCAATAACTTCACGGGCGCGTCACTAAACCGGCACCGTTACCACGCGCCCCTCTTCCATGGCCTGATCGGCACAGAATTAAGCGTGGTGCCGATCTTTCTTTTTCCTTTTGCGGATTACCAATTTTCCCTACCTGTCATTCTATTGTACTCTACTTGGGTCAGATGATCCATCACGGCACGTCAATGTGATGAGCGGCCAAGCGCGTTAAAATAGTAGCAATAGGAGTGGTGGATGAGCAGCACACAGACCTATGAAATTGAAATTCGGTTTACCGTGGCAAGCCCCGCCGAAGCGTTCGCGTTGTTGCCCTTTCTCGAAGAAAGTCTGGGCGAGCCGAAACGCTGGGCAACGGAGATGATCGGTCGCGACGTATACGAGTCTGGTCGCCTCTTACGTTTGGCCCGTGTTCCACCCACCGGCAACATTCGCTATCATCTTGGCTATAAAGAAGCCGATCTGGGCACAGTCGCCAACATTCGCCAGGAATGGGGCGAAGATATTACCGATGGCATTGACCGCAGTGCGATTCTCGGCGCGCTCAGCCTGGCAGCAACTTACGGGTCGCGCGCGGCGATTCTCGATACATTGCGCCAAGCTGGGTATACCACCTTTATGAATTTTGCCGGTGTTGATCGTCTGGGCTATTACGCGCCACTGGATCTGCACACCAAGCTCTGCCAATGTGCAGCGATTCTTGACAATAATTATTTGATTGAATTGGAGATGAATGCCACGTCATTGGCGGGTGCACGCGCCGCCGAGGTGAAGCTAAAAACATTGGCCGAGAGCTATGGCATCACCGACCGGCTTTTCCGCGACGAGCCACCAACCATGCTCTACAAGCGGCTCTTTGGGGCATAACGAATCAATAGGATTGACAGATCTATACTGGAGATTATGCCGATTTGTCTTTGGGTGACAAAACAGGGTGCGGTGGTTCTTGTAGGTGCGGTTTGTAACCGCACAATCCGGGTCAAACCAGCTTTGTGCGGTTACAAACCGCACCTACGCATGCACAAAATTAAATCGAAATAAGGTCTACTGAGTTCAATTTGGAAACCGACGTTTCACGATAGCGTGCCGGGGACTGACCAAGCGTAGCTCGGCACTGCGGACTTTCCCTGGTCAGTCCCCGGCACGCTGACCATTGTTTCATTATTTCATTAAGGCGCTTGCAAAGCAATAAGGATCCAGCGCTTGCCAAACAAAATCATGCGTAGGGGCGGCTTGCAGCCGCCCCGCGTTTGGCTCGCTGCGAACGGGCGGCTGCAAGCCGCCCCTAC
>DAOTTR010000433.1:0-10648 GCA_034437715.1 Caldilineaceae bacterium | reverse complement strand
ACATCCGACGTGGTGACAATTACCACCAGATCCGCCGGCGCAATCGCCGTCTGAAAGCCATGTTCAATGCCCGCCGGCGAATCGATCAACACATAATCCGCATTCTGCCGCAACGTGTTACAGAGGCGCAGCATCTGTTCGATACTAATTTCCGATTTGTCGCGCGTCTGGGCGGCCGGCAGCATATAGAGAAACTTGGCTCGTGGATCGCGCACCAATGCTTGATTTAACTCGCAGCGCCCTTCAACAACATCGACCAAATCATAAACAATGCGATTTTCCAGCCCCATCACCAGATCCAGGTTGCGCAAACCAATATCGGCGTCGACGGCAACCACCCGCCGTCCCATCAAGGCTAGTGATGCAGCTAGATTTGAAGTTGTGGTTGTCTTCCCCACACCCCCCTTACCGGAGGTCACAGTTACAATCGTTCCTGCCATCACAGTACTTTCTATGGTTGCGCCTGCCTGAGCATCTGCGCAGATTAGCGGCGAAGCGTGGCAATGCCGCCGAATTTGGATGCATTCCAAGCTTCGACGACAATTTCATTGTTAGCAAGGTAGGCAATTTCTGGTTGTTTGATGACAGAACGCTTCCACGGTCCCCAGCGTTTGCGCTGGGCGTCGGGCGCAATGGCAAGCAGCTCTTGAATGCGCAGTTGTACGGGGGCAAGATCCAGGGCGACGATCACGGCGCGGCGATCACCACTCGCGCCAGCATGGGCTACGCCACGCAAATGACCCCAGACCAAAATATCACCATCGCTGATCACGGTGCCGCCGGGGTTCACATCGCCAATCACCAGGATATGTTCCTGGCGTTGCAACACTTGCCCAGCCCGCAGGTGACCACTGTAAATAAAGTGGTGTTCTTCGGCCAGGTTCGACAGCGTTGACTGGGCAACCGTTACAATTTTGCTCTCGGCTTGTTCCAGATGCGCGGCGAAACCAAGGCTCAGGGCCAGTTGAAAGGTATCTGGCGAAGCGGTACGAATGAGCCCAAGCGTCAGTTGATGTTGTGCCAGCAGATGATAGAGCGCGCGCAAATCCTGGTCGGTCAGTGAACGGACACCCAAATCCAGCGCGACTTTGCCGTTGCGAAAAAAGTTACCCGCCCGCGCCAGCCGATCTTTTAGAACCACGACGAGATCAGGCCAGTTGCCCTTACCGATCTCAATCAGAACGCCACCAGACCGGCCCTTAATCGTGACTGCGCCAGGAAGCGGCTCGTCGATTGCCGCGGGTGTCATTTCAGGTTCTTTGGGATCGCCAGCCATTTTTACCTCGTTGGTTGGGGGCGCCACTGGCGCAACAGACGCAGAATTGACCGGTACAACGGGTGGCTGGGTAGCTGACGTGACAGCAGCCGACATTTGCGGCGGCTGGGTAGCGAGCGGTCGCTGCTCCTCGCGTACCGTGGCACCATCCATCAACGTCGCGATCTTAGAACGCACAGCATCGGCTTGCGCGCCATTTTGTTGATCGAGATTGAATGATTTCCGATGGTGTTCTGGCATCAACATGAACCAACCCGCTTTCTGTTACTAGATAAACCCGTAAGAGTCAGAGTAATGGCTCTGCGTTTTCAGCGAGCGATTGGTTGACTTTTCCATGGTTTGTCCATTCCATTCAATAGTATCACAGGTACACGTGCATCAGCGTGCAGCGCGCCCAGCGCGCGCAGGTTTGCCTAGCCAAGCAGCGCATGATTGGCCTGCTTGACACGATGGGCAACACGTTGAGCTAGCGTGGGCTCACTTCATGGAAATAGGCGTCCAGAATCTTGCGCACGATTGGCACGGTAGTGCCCGACCCTTCACCGCCATCATACACAAAGGCCAGCACGGCAATTTCTGGATTTTCGAAGGGTGCGTACGCCACATACCAGGCATGCGTTGGCAAGTTATCCTTGTCATCGCGCCGACAGTCATAGCCGTCGGGAGCATCTGCTTTTTCGATCACTTCACAAAATTCAGCAGTGCCGGTCTTGCCCGCGATCTCGATCCCTTCGATACGACTAGCAATCGCCGTACCATTATTCGCATTTACTACCGCCCACAATCCTTGCTCTACCGCTTGCATATCTTCTGGCGAAATTGGCAATTGGCGAATCACTTTGGGGGTAAAATCGCGTTGTAGCTTGCCGCTTTCATCGGTAATCTGATGCACGATCTGCGGCTGATAGAGCGTGCCGCCATTGGCCACGGCAGCAAAGCTCGACAGCACTTGCAAGGGGGTTGACAGTACATAACCCTGGCCGATTGACATATTGTAGCTATCGCCCGTTGTCCAGCTTTCGGCCAACCGTTGGCGTTTCCACTGGTCGTCTGGCACAAAGAAACTGACTTCGCCTGGAATATCAATGCCGGTAATGGTTCCATAGCCAAACAGTTCAGACCATTTGGCTAAATTCTTATTGCCCAGCCCGGCAAATTTGGCCGGCGGATAGCCACCGCCGATCCAGTAAAAGAAAATATCGTTCGAAAGAGCTAGCCCATCGACCACCGTCATATTGCCGTGCACAATGCCAAACCGATGATTCCAGCTCACAAAGCGCTGGGCTTGGGACATATCGTTGGGGAAAAATATGTTCGGCAGGAAAATGGGGCCCACATCGGGAATCTGCGTGTCCGGTTCGATCACATTTTCGGTTAATGCTGCCGCCGCCGTGACAATCTTAAAGGTCGAGCCCGGTGGATATAGACCGCCAATCGCATAGTTGATCAGGGGCAGCCGATCATCCAATTCTAATTTCTTATATTCTTGAATGTTGATCTGCTCGGCAAAAATATTGTTGTCATACGATGGCAGGCTGACCATGCCTAAAATTGCCCCATTCTGGGGATTCATGGCAATCGTCACGCCCCATTTGGCTTTTTTCTCATCCATCGCACTCTGCAGCGTATCGCGCATGACCTCTTGTAGACGGCGGTCGATGCTGAGGACTAGGTTTGATCCCGACTCTGGTTCATCCGGCGTGCCAACGGTGCGCATTTCGCGACCAAGAATATCAACCTCGATATATTTAGAACCAGGGATACCGCGCAATTCGGTTTGATAGGAATATTCAAGGCCGTTGAGTCCCACTTTTTCATTCTGGTTGCTATAGCCGTTGGTGTTATAGCGCTCTAGCGCTTCTTTGGGAATCGGCCCCATAAAGCCCAGCACATGGCTCATCAAATCTTTATAGACATATTCGCGCACCGGCACTTCTAGAATGCGCACACTCGGCAAGCGATACGCTTCTTCGGCCACCTCGAACGCTTGAATGCGGTCAACCAAGTTCAGCACTGGAATCGGTTGGGAAGCGGTACCCAGCTTGCGCGCAGCAACCAACGTCTGGACCAACGCCACCAACCCCGGCAGCGGTAGCGGCACCGTAATATCGGGGATATCAATATATTCTTGCCGCCCTTGCGCCATTTGTGTGGTGTTGGTCTCCAGCACATTGCTGGTCGGCACCTGAATATAGCTTAGTTGAATACCCGCGCCTTCGACCGCGCTGGCATAATCGGCCCGCCCCAAGCGGCGAAACATTAATTCGGCAATGCGCAGGGCAATATCCTGGTCTGTATCGGCGCGCAGCGTGTGCAACACTTTTTCGATTTCCAGTGCTTCTTCATCTTGTAGAGTGTCTGGATCGTCAACTGGAATATCTTCGGGCACGACGGCGATCTCGAAACTGGGCCGGTTACGCGTCAGGATCGTACCATTACGATCATACACAACGCCGCGCTTGGCCGGAAGTTCAATCAGATCATACCGATTGTTGTTAGAGCGCTGGCGAAAAGTTTCGCCCTGCACCACTTGCAATTGAAACATACGCCCAATCAACACGAAAAAAGTTACGACTAACGCCAGTCGGAAAAGCAGCACGGCGATCTTGCTTGTATCGCCGGCTGTGTCACGTTCAAATACCATCAAACCTCCTGAACCTCCGGTACACGGTTGAGTAACGGTGTAACGAAGAGCACAATGGTCGTATTATAAATCGCGGCTGGCAGTACCACATCTTGCAGTGTCGCCCAAAAGGGCAATTGGTAGGTCGGCAGGGCAATCCACTGAAAAAGTGGCGTCTGCGCAGCTTCATAGAGCAACGCTAATAGACCAATATAAACTAACCCATAGATCAATGTCCCTATAGCGCTCGCACCCAGCGGGACCAGGAGATGATAGCGTGATAATACCCGATGCCCAAAGCCGACAACCACCGTGGCCAGCATCAAGCCCAAGCTCGAAATCCCCAATGGGCCACCACTAAAGAGATCCACACTAACGCCGCCCAGAAAAGCCCACACAATCCCAGCTTTGCTGCCATAAATCAAGGTGCCGATCACGACAATGATCAGAACAATGTCTGGCTTTACGCCACGAATGACCATGCGGGCGGCCACGGTCGATTGTAACAACGCCGCCACAAAGATGATCAAGGGCATGGCGTACAGCGGTAGCCGATTCTGGCTCATGGCGTAATCGTCACGGTTGACGTAATCGTGTTGGTCAAAGTAGACGTGATGGGTGCAGGCATTGGTGTTGGCTCGGCCAGGGCCGGCACATCCTCTTGTGGATCAAAATTCGTCACAATCGCCACCAGCTCCAAGCTGCTAAAATCAATACTGGGGCGTACCACCGCCTGTTGGAAAATATCAATATCGCGCTGGCGGCGTTCAATCACCTGCCCAATCGGGATACCGCGGGGAAAACGCACCCCCATCCCCGAAGTTAACACGACTTCACCTACGCTAAAGACCGGACCCTGCGGAATAAAGTCCATGATCAGATTGCCGCTCGGATCGCCGCGGATGACGCCATTCAAGCGGCTGCTCTGCAAAATTGCATTGACGGCGCTACTAGGATCGGTAATCAGCAAAACCTTGGAGGTAATATTATTCACCTCGCTAATCCGGCCCACCAAGCCCTGCTCGGTCACCACAGGCATACCTACGGCAATATTGTGAATCGCGCCCAGATCGACTTCAATATAGTCCAGAAAGTTGGTACTTTCCTGACCGATCACACGCGCAATAATTTGCGCGCCGCGCAATTCCAGGCCCGGGCGCGTCTGCGAAAATTGAAAGAGATCGCGCATCTGTTCATTTTCACGCTCGACTTCGCGCAGGGAAAAGTTTTCAGCCAACAAGCTGGCGTTAATCTCTTCTAGCTCATTCACACGCCGCCGCAGCGTGCCCAGTTCTAGCAAAAATTGGATGGCATCGGTCACACTTCTGGCCGCGCCGGTTGTCCCCAGTTGGGCCGGCGCGGTGACAAAGCTGATGGCGCTGCGCAATGATTGCAATTGACCAGTCAACTGTAAGGCCATCAACAGCAGGGCAGCCAGTGTCAAAATAATCAGGCGGATCCGAATATCGCCCGGTGTACGCGGCCGCCGATCGGTATTTCTTAGCATGAGTCCTTAGCAACCACAGGCTAACGCACCGTACTCTTGCGCTGCATACTCGTCAAGGTCTCGCGATAGAATTCGGGCTTTTCCAAAATCATGCCCGTGCCCATCACCACCGCCGTCAGCGGATTATCCGCCACATAAACATGCATACGGGTTTCATCCTGCAGCCGTTGCGCCAAGCCATGCAACAGCGCGCCACCACCGGCCAACACAATGCCATATTCCATCAAGTCGGCCACCAATTCCGGCGGTGTTTCGTCCAAGGTCGCCTTAACAGCCTCGACAATCACCTGCACAGAGCCAGAGAGTGCCTCGCGCACCTCCACCGAACTGACTTCTATGGCCTCGGGCAAGCCAGTTACTAGATTGCGACCACGCAAAATCATGGTGCGCTCTTGTTCCATGGGATAGGCCGAGCCAATCTCGATCTTACAGCGCTCGGCCATACGCTCGCCGATGAGCAAGCTGTATTTCTGGCGCGAATAGCTCATAATATCTTCGTTCATTTCGTCGCCCGCCACGCGAATCGAGCGCGAAACCACAATTCCACCCAGCGAGATCACCGCCACTTCGGTTGTGCCACCACCAATGTCCACGATCATCGAGCCGACCGATTCGGTTACCGGCAGGCCAGCCCCAATCGCGGCGGCCATGGGCTCTTCCACCAAGCCCGCTTCACGCGCGCCGGCGCTAATTGCCGCATCGCGCACCGCGCGTTTCTCTACTTCGGTAACGCCCGACGGAATGCCAATTACCACGCGCGGGCGAGCAGCCCCAAAGGCACGATTGCCATGCACCTTGCCAATAAAATGGTGAATCATGCGCTCGGTCACGTCAAAATCGGAGATAACGCCATCTTGCAATGGGCGCACTGCCACAATATGCGCGGGCGTCCGTCCTACCATTTCCTTGGCATCGTTGCCAATTGCCTTGACAACCGTGCGCCGCCGCGAAGAGCGATCAATCGCCACAATGGATGGTTCGTTAATCACAATACCGCGATTCTTGACATGGACGAGCGTATTTGCTGTGCCTAGGTCGATTCCAATATCCAACGAAAAAAGGCCAAGCAGCCAATCGAAGGGATTATTCACGTGTGATTCATCTCCTGCTTTCCATTTTTGTCCATGACACAGAGTCGCTGTCAATCATCTCTCTACACCCTGCAATGCTTCTTTGTCAACCTTGCCGTATGCGCGGGTGAGTGTAAGCTAACGTTAGAATGAGTTAGTCTTCAAAGGACAAACCGATATTGATTATACCACAAGCGTGAAGCGGACAAAAAAGCATCCGCTACTGGTCGTTATGGTATAATTGTCCCCTATGACTTTTTGCGACCATGAGCCACGACCATCGACAGCAATGAATTCAGACGTGTTACTTCAACAATGTCGTGCAGCGCAGGCGCGCCATCAGCTTTTCGCCGGCTCCGCTAGCCTGCCAGCGGAGCAACCCTTGACAGTTGTTGTCGCGGTCAGCGGCGGGGCCGACAGTGTTGCCTTGCTGCATCTTCTATATCACCTAACGGCAGAATGGCGCTTAACGCTCCATGTGGCCCACCTGGATCACAATTTACGGCCAGAGTCCGCGGCAGACGCGCAGTTTGTGGCGCAACTTGCACAAACCTGGGGATTGCCCTTTCATCACCAACAACTATCACCGGCGGCCTTGACTGGCGCTGCCGAGGGGCTAGAAGCCGCGGCGCGCCGGGCCCGCTATGGCTTCCTAACGCAAGTAGCCGCAAGGGTCACGCCAACCGGCCAGGTACCCGTCATTGCGCTGGCCCACCAGGCCAACGATCAAGCCGAGACCGTGTTGATGCATTTGGTGCGCGGCAGTGGCCTGCGCGGCTTGGGCGGTATGCGCTGGGTATCCCAGCGATTGATTGGCGATTTGTGGCCGACAGCACCGCCCGACCAAGGTGCGCAACCAATCCAGCTAGTCAGACCATTGCTGGGCGCGCAGCGGGCAGATATCCTACACTATTTGCAGACACACGAGCTGGCGTGGCGCGAGGATAGCAGCAATGCCGATCAACGCTTTGTGCGCAATCAATTGCGCCATACGGTTTTGCCCAGCCTGATGGCGCTCAACCCCAATCTCCTGGATACGCTGGCGCGCACGGCACAAATCGTGCAGCAAGAGGCCGATCGGCTCACTGTATTGGATCAGGCAACCTTGGCGACAGTGCTGCTAGACCCGCACTGGTCGCTCGCCGCGATCCAGGCGTGGCATGGGCAAAGTCGCGCGCAACAGAGTGCCACGGCTCCAGCGCGGGTGGTTTTGGATCTGGCCGGCTGGGCTGCACAATCGGTGGCGGCGCAACGGGGCGTCCTGCGCGAGGCACTGACATTGGTCGCGCCATCAACCGCCAGCAATATTGATTTCGCCCACAGCGAATCGATCTTAACAGCGTTGCAAGCGTCCTGGCAAGCCAGTGGTCCCCATCCGCTCATTGGCGATGTGGCCTGGAGTGTGGCTGGTGCATCTGCTACCACCCCGGCGCGGCTGAGCCTGCACCACAAGGATGCGCTGCCCTTTGCGCCAACGCAGCCCTGGTTGGACGAGCACTGGCGCGCGACAATTGGCGCGCTGCCGCTCTTAAATACCGGAACAGTCACTGTGGGCGACGATTGGGTATTGGAGATCACCTACCTGCCCATCAGTGCTTTGCCCGACGACTGGCGCAACCCCAACCAACCCTGGCAAACCTATCTAGACGCCGCGCAGATGGGCAAGCTGGTATTGACTACGCCGCGCCCTGGTCAACGCTTTACGCCGCTGGGGATGACGGGCCACCATAAAGCGCTGGGGGACTTTTTCACCGACCGCAAAACGCCGGTCGCGCTACGCAGTGGCTGGCCCCTGATCGTCGATGCGGCGACCGGCGAGGTGCGCTGGGTCTGTGGCGCGCAGCCTGGGCATCACGCCCGGCTGACATCCACTACGCACTTGGTGCTGCGCCTGACCTGGCACCAAACGGGCAATCGATAGGAAAGCATGTATGCAAATTAACGTCAAGCCATTAACACACTGGATCATCTATAAAGGGTATCGTGTGCGCTTTAAGCAACGCAATCCGGCCCAAGTGACCGGTGTGTTGACAACTGCCGTGGGCGAAGTAGAATTTTCGTATAATCCGACGACCAAAGTTGTCACCCTGCCCGATAGCAGCATTGCGATCAATGACTATGGGTGGGAAATCGATAAGGCATCAACCAATGAATGAGCAATCTGTAATTTTAAAAGCCAGCCGTGACAAACCGGTGCGCCAACAACATCCGTGGATCTTTAGCGGCGCGATTCAACATCTACCCCAAACCGCCGCGGATGGTGCGATTGTCGAGGTCTATTCGGCCAAAGAAGAGTGGCTGGCGCGCGGCTACCTCAATCGCAAAAGCCAGATCCAGGTGCGTTTGCTGGGTTGGCAAGCGGAGGAAAAAATTGATGCCAATTTCTGGCAACAACGCCTGCACACGGCCATTGCCGCGCGCCAATCTTTTCTGGCCAGTGATGAAACTACCGCCTACCGGTTGGTCAATGGCGAAAGTGATTATCTGCCCGGCTTGGTGGTCGATCGCTATGCCGACTATTTGGTGATGCAGGTGGGCACGCTGGGCATCGAGCAGCGCAAGACCGAATTAGCCAAAACCTTGCTCGCACTCACGGGCTGCAAAGGCATCATCGAACGCAGCGATCTGGCCTTGCGCCGTCAAGAGGGTCTACTGGCAGCCACCGGCTTGCTGGCGGGTTCGGCACCCGCAGGGCCGATTGCCATTACAGAACTTGGGCTGCATTTTCAGGTAGATCTAGAAAACGGCCAGAAGAGCGGCTTCTATATGGATCAGCGCGACAATCGGCAGCGCGTTGCGGCCTATTGTCGCGGTGGCCGCGTGCTCGATGCCTTTAGCTATACCGGGGCCTTTGCCATTCATGCCTTGGCGGCGGGTGCCCAGCATGTGATTAGTGTGGATGCCAGTATTGAGGCGCTGACGTTGGGCGAAGAAAATCTACGCCTTAACGGCTTTGATCCCGATCAGCAGAGCGAACAGATCGTCGGTGATCTCTTCACCATTTTGCGCGACTGGCGCGATGAGCCGATTGCACCGTTTGATGTGATCATTCTCGATCCGCCCAAGTTTGCCCATTCGCACGGCAACCTGGATCGCGCCTTGCGCGGCTACAAAGATATTAATTTGCTGGCTATGGGTCTGTTGAAACCGGGCGGCATTCTCGCCACCTTTAGTTGCAGCGGCCTGGTCAGCGCCGATCTCTTTCAAAAAGTCGTCTTTGGGGCGGCCGTGGATGCTAATCGACCAGTGCAGATTCTCGAGTGGCTGCGTCAGGGAAGCGATCATCCCGTAGCGATTACTTTCCCAGAAGGGGACTACTTAAAAGGACTGATCTGCCGGGTATTATGAGCGATCTTTTTACTCAATTTACGCAACAATTAACGGTCGATCTCCGGTGTCCGCTGCCGGGGCGCGCCGCGCAATATCGTATGGCACCCCAGCCCCGCCCTGGCGCAGAACCCGATGACCAATCACCACCGGATGCGCGCCAGGGTGGCGTGTTGATCCTCTTTTACCCACAAGAGGATCAACTCTACCTGCCGTTAATCCTGCGCCCCACCTATGAGGGGGTACACAGTGGGCAAGTCGCGCTGCCCGGCGGCGGCCAGGAAATGAGCGACGCCGATATTGTGGCGACGGCTCTGCGCGAAGCACAGGAAGAGATTGGCATTGCGCGCGAAGGCATTACCGTGTTGGGCCAACTCAGTCCGCTCTACGTTCTTGCCAGCAATTATTTGGTGCAGCCCACCGTGGCCTGGACACCCCACCACCCCCGATTTCAACTGGACACACGCGAAGTAGCCGCTCTGATCGAGATGCCCTTGGTCGCGCTGCTGGATCCGGCCAACTACCGGCTGGAAAATTGGCAGCTGCGCGGGCGCGATGTCGAGGTCCCCTTCTTTCATATTCAAGAGTATACCATCTGGGGCGCAACGGCTATGATCCTCAGCGAATTGCTCGCACTGCCGACAATGCAGACATTTTGTCGATAGTCATTGGTCTAGTTGTCAACTAGTCGAGTAGTCGAGTAGTCGAGTAGTCAATTGGGTCATTAATCCCACATTCCGCAGCTAAAATTCGACCAAATAACAGTTTAGGACGTGCGGTCCAAGCAGGCGGATAATCTTGAGTCTCACGGGGGTGAGGTTGAGGATTTGCTGCGCCACGAGTTG
>DAOTTR010000432.1:0-5774 GCA_034437715.1 Caldilineaceae bacterium | reverse complement strand
TCCAGCCGATTGCGCCAGGTTTGGCGGAAAAGTTCGTCGCCGGGCGGGCGCACTGCCAGCGCTACGTTGTCATACGGGCAAGCTTTCACACAATCCAGGCAGAGCGTACAGTTCAGGTTGCTCTGGATCGTCGGCACAAACAGCTCTAGCTGACAGCCTTGTTGCGTCACGCTGCCATTGATGCACTCGTGGCCTTTGCAATCGTGACAGACGGTCAGATCACGCGAGGTGATCTGCAAGGGGCTAACAGTGCTGTAGAGAAAGTTGAAGGTGCCTAGCGGACAGACATACATACAAAAGCTGTTGCGCGTAAAAAAGGCTTCCAGCACAAACGCCGTCATGAAATAGGCAACAGTCAACCACGCAGTCCACCAGGGGCTGGCCCACAGGTCAAAGAGTTCGTAGGCATAGATAATCCCCACCAGGCCGGCCAGCGCAATCCACTTGTTGCGCAGCGCTTGCGGCCAGCGCCGCGTCGGACGGCCAAGCCATTTAGCGAACTTGCGCGGCAAGACAAAGGGACAAGCGGCGCAAAAGAGATTGCCGACCAGCAGCAGCGCCAGCACAACCAATCCACGATAATGCACCCAAGCCGCCACCGTCGCTACATTCTTGGCCGCTAAGGGGCTACCGAGCAGCCCATCGATAACAATGGCCGCAGCCAAGGCAAACAGCACGAGTTGCATGGTGGTGCGATTGTGTTTCCAATGTAATAGGGAACCCAACAGCGGCAGCCGCAGCAGATCGATCTGCACGCGCCGCTGTTGAAAGGGACGAATCATGGTTTGTTTCCAGTATCTATAGCGGACACAGCAGAAGCCTCGTTCGCTTCTGTTTCAACATCTTCTACGGCCTCGTCATCTGGGGACTGTGGTGAACGTAGCAGTAACCAGCCCATCAAGATCGGAATGATCGCCGCCGCGCCCCAGAGCCACCACGGCAAGCCCCAAAAGGTTGCTGCGCCTGGTGGATTAATCTCGGCGGCGGCCATGGCGGGCGCGTTGCCGGCGGGCAATGGCGAATTTGCGCCGGCTAGCGGGCTGTTCTGTTGGCGCGCCGCTGCTACATTCTGTGCAAAGACGGTGGCCGTCGCGTTCACATCGGGCGTCAGCGAGACAACCGCTTCCTGGCCAGGCGGGGCCGCAGCCACGGCTACCGGCACGACAATGGTAAACGAGCGCTCGCCTGCGTCTACGACGAATTGCAGCGCCCAGTCACCGGGTTGATCGAGCGGAATGACCGCCGAGTAATCGCCAGGGTAGAGCGTTGGATCAACGACCAAGGTGGTGGGTTCACTCAACTCATCCGGATTACAACAGGGGCGTGTGGTGCCTGGCGCTGCCTGGGCGACCTGGACTTGCAGATCATTGACCGGATTGTAGTTTGATACATCAAACACCAGCAGCGTGATCAGCGCCTGCCCTGTCCGGATCGGGTAGGGGTCAATCGAGACCAGCCACTCAAAGTGCGGTGTGAAGCCGCTGTCGATCAAGACGCCGCCGTGCGCTGAACTGGTACGTGTCGAAAGTGCCAGCGCTAGCAAGATGAAGCAGAGTAGCAAGACGCAATCGCGCTGCCACCGCTTTGGTTTTTCACCTAAACAGGAATTTATCCTGTAATTCACGCTTGCCTCCCTATCTCTGTCTTGCGTCACCTTGCTCTGATCTCGGCCTGTTCGTTGTGTAAAAACAAGTCTACTCCCGATCGCTCCGTAAAGGCGAATTCAGGTGCATGTGACCATTATAACAAAGGGTTGAGTGGGAACAGAAGTTGCAACCGCACTCGTAGGGTATCGTCTGCTCCATTCTTTGTTTTGCCCACGTCGGCAAGTCGCACTACAATAGAAAGCGCGACCGTACCTAGCACACAGAAAAACTTTCTGTGTTAAAGATAAGGAGTGAATGCCGTATGAGCCATGACAACCTGGCTCCCTATCTGCGTTCTGCCGTGCACAAGTGGTGGCAACCGACGCTCGTTTGCACAGTGGCGTTGCTGCTGTTGGTGGCCTGTGGGCGAGCAGGCGAAACCGTCAACGACAGCGGTGTACAGATCAGACTACTACTCGACAATACGGGTTCGGCTACCTCGACAGTGGGTATCCAGCTACAGGGTGCCGACCAAGCGCCAATTACGGATGCAACGGTCAAAATTGAAGGCAACATGAATCACGCGGGCATGGTCCCTGTGCTGACCGAGGCTGTGCGCGATGGCGATGGCGGTAGCGCCGATGGCACCTACCACTTGCCCTTTGAATTTTACATGTTGGGTGATTGGATTATCACAGTCGAAGCAACGCTAGCCGATGGCTCACAGGTGTTCAAGGATATTCATACCTCGGTCACCGAGACCGGCACACAAATTCATGAGTAGTTCATGAGAAAAGTAGAGATGAACCCTGCACCTCTACTTTTCTCTACTATTGCTTTAACCAATAGGCAACGTCGGGCAACATAGCCTCTGTCCCGGCATCATGGCCAAAGGTCTCGCTCAACTTGCCTTCTTTGTCGATCACATAGATTGCGCCGGTGTGGTCCACCAGATAATTATCGGCATCCCCATTGTCGGCGGCGCGCTTTTCGACATAAATACCATAGGCCTTCTTGGTTGCCTCGTACATTTCGCCTTCTAACCGCACCCCATAAAACGCTGGATCGAAGGCACTGACATAGGCCGCCATCTGTTCTTGTGTATCGCGTTCCGGGTCAACCGTGACAAAGACCACCGCCAGATCTTGTGCCTGCTCGCCCAGTTGCGTAGACAGACGCTTGAGATCCGCCAAGGTGAGCGGACAAACATCTGGGCAAAAGGTATAGCCGAAGAAGATCAGAACCACTTTGCCCTGTTGGTCGCTCAGGCGGAAAGGGGTGCCGTCATAATTCGTCCCTTCAAAGGCAAAGGCTGTCGGTGGATCTTCAAAAGCGGTGCCATTAAATTCATGGGGCTGCGCACAGCCGGCCAGCATCAAGCTGATCACCAGCGCGATGATGAGCGGCCAAATACGTTTTTGTAAATCAAAACTCATGCAGTAAACCATTCTTTATCAACAATCAATTTCTATGAGGTAGGCCTATCATACCCTATGTGCCAGGAATATGCTGTGCCCTCCCTCTCAAAGGCCGGGACAATTATGCCGGAGTCAGGGCCAAGACGCGCAGGGGGCTGCCCGAACCGTTGACCAGCTTGAGCGGCGCGGCGATCACCACCGCGCCCGTGGGCGGCAATTGATCCAAGTTACAGAGGCTAGCCAGCCCAAATTTGCCATTGCCCTGCATAATGTTGTGGGCTGGAAAAGGGGGATCAAACGTACCGGCTTGCCCAGCATCGGTGCCGACGGTCTCCACGCCCACGCCCAGCACATTGCGTTCCTGGGCTAGATACCGCAGACAGTCGGGATGAAACCCGGGTGAATGCGCGCCATCTTCCTTGGTATTCAAAAAGGCCGCGCGACTTTGGCGTTTGGACCAATCGGTGCGCAGCAGCAGCCACGCCCCGGCGGGAATCTTGCCATGTTCGCCTTCCCACGCTTGCACCACCTCGCGCGTCAGCAGAAAATCCGCGTACTGAGCCACTTCTTTGCTCACATCGATCACGCAAGCCGGGCCGACAAACTGGCGCACCGGAATTGTATCCGTGGTATTGTTGGCGCGATCCTTCCCCGTGATCCAATGGGCGGGTGCGTCGAAATGGGTGCCCGTATGTTCGCCCAGCCGAATGGTGTTCCAATACCAGGCCGGTCCTTTGTCATCATATTGGGAAATGCGTTCGACCGACAGCCCTGGCGAAGGGGCAAAGATATCGGGCAATTCGATCACGGGTGTGTCGGGGCTCAACGGCTGCGTGAGATCGACCACTTTGATGCGGTCATTGCGCAATTCTTCAACCAGTAGAGAAAGGACAGTCACAGGTGTGCTCATGGATGTCTCCTTGGGTCAGTGGGTAACCGGTCGCAAGTAACCGGTCGCAGATTTATATTTGGTGTTCACGAATATAGCGCTCAAAGCGAAAGGCATTTTCGGGCAATTTGAGATCCATGCCAAAGTGATCCGGGCCAACTGCTTCCACCTTGGCGACGATCACGCTGAGATCCTGGCGATCAAATGCTTCGGCGGCTGCTTGCATAAAATCATACATGCTGCTGACGGTGACCACATGGGGGCAACCCGCACCGCGCGCGATCACTGCCAGATCGGTCAGGCCCGAAGCCGTGTGGGTCTCGAAGCCGCCGGTGGAAAGCAGACTGCCGTTGTCAAAGATCAGGTGGATCAAGTTGCGGGGCCGATAGCGAGCCAGTGTGGCCAGCGTACCCAAATTCATCAGCACCGAACCGTCGCCATCCAACACGACAACACGTTCCTGGGGCCGATTGAGCGCCAAGCCCATCCCGATCGATGAGGCCAACCCCATGGCATGTTGCAGATAAAAGAAATTGTCGCGATGGCCCAGATCGTACAACTCCTGCGCACACGCCCCCATGATCGTCACCACCAGACACGCTTCCAATTCAGAATAGATCGCTTTGATACAGTCTGCTCGCTTCATTGGTTCTCCTTGTCGTTCTCCTTGCCAGTTGCTGTTAGGCCACTACATGCAGCGTTTTAAAGCCATTGGTCAATGGTTGCCCACCGTTCTCGCCCACCACCACCACCACATCTTCGACGCGGCAGCCCAACTGCAGCGGCAAAAAGATACTCGGCTCGACGGTGAAACACATACCTGGCCGCAGCACGGTTTGATCGCCGGTGGTGAGAAAGGGGGTCTCGTGGACATCCATGCCAATGGCGTGGCCCAAGCGGTGACGAAAGGCATGAGCATACCCGCCCTCGCTGATCACCTGGCGCGCCGCCGCGTCGGCCTGTTCACAAGTGCCACCCGCTTGCAGCGCGGCAATCCCCGCGGCTTGTGCGCCAATCACCAAGCCATAGACCTTGCGATATTCCGCGTCTGGCTCGCCAAAGTAGACCGAGCGGCCATAGTCATAGCAATAGCCTTCGTAGGCCGCGCCAAAGTCGAACGAGATCGAGACGGGCGCTTCCAGGGGCGTCAACAACACGGCGTCGCTGTTGTGAAAGTTGAAAGGATAGTGCTTGCCCATGTTATAAAAGCTGGTGACAAACGATTCGGTTTTGGCCCCATGGCGCTTGAGTTGATATTGAATTTCGGTGATCAGATCCAAGTTGGTCATGCCGTGGCGCAATTGGCCCAGGGTGGCTTGGTAGGCGGCTTCGGTAATTTCACCACCCTTGCGCAAGAGCGCGATCTCATCTGTATCTTTGATCACACGCAGCGGCATCAGCAATTGGGAAGCTTGACTAAAGCTGGCGTTGGGGCACAGCTTTTGCAGATTCAGCACAAGTTCGGCCCAGGCGCGATCTTCGACCGCAATGTGCGCGGCGTCGTTGATTTTGAGGCTATCCAGTACCGCTTGCACCATCTGTGTCGGATTGCCGGCATCGGCCAACACACGAATGTCTGCACCACTGACTTCGCCCATGTGAAAGTCGGCCAACATGCGCGGCAGCGTGAGGATCGGCGCGCCGTGCTGGGGAATCCACGCGCCGGTCAACCATTCGCCAGGATAGATTGTGTTGCCATAATTGACTTCTTCGCGCGGCACACCTGTTACATAATGCAGGTTGGCGGAACGGCTCAGAAAGAGCAGGTCAACTCCCTGCTCGGCCATGTGGGTCTGGACTGCGTGCAAGCGGGCGCTATAATTGGGCATAAGTTCCTCAATCTGAAAGGTAGGTGAATGGATAGGGTTGTGGCAGCGGCCA
>DAOTTR010000431.1:0-2598 GCA_034437715.1 Caldilineaceae bacterium | reverse complement strand
AGCCAACCTCGTCGATGAACCAGATCGCTTGATGCTCTTCCACGCTCGCTTCCCCTTTGGTTGGCGTGATGGCATTGAGCAAAAGGTCAAGCATCGTTTTGACGTAAAAAGCAGTGCGGAGGATCGCCGACCCAAGACCATCATCGTCGCCACACAAGTGATCGAACAGAGCCTTGATCTCGATTTCGATGTGATGATCAGCGATCTTGCCCCCATCGATCTCTTGATCCAACGGGCGGGTCGCTTGCACCGTCATGATCGCAGCCAACGCCCGGCCCCGCTTGCCCAGCCACGGCTGTTCATAGCAATTGCCCAAAAGCCCGACGAGATGCCCGATCTGGAATCGGATGTCTACATCTACGAGCCACAGGTTCTCTATCGCTCCTTTCTGGCCGTGCAAGGACGCGACCAACTTCGCCTGCCCACTGATACATCCAGTTTGATCGAGCAAGTCTATGGCGATTGGCAACCCGACGTACAAAGCCTCAGCAGCGAGATGGCTGCGGCACTGATAAAAGCCGGCGAGACTTTGCGCAAACATCAGGAGAAAGCCACAGGTGAAGCCGGTAAACGCCTGGTACCGCCTCCCAATTATAAACGGCTACTGGAGATGCGTAATTTGGATCTCGAAGAAGAAGGGGATTCCAGCCATCCATCACTGCAAGCACTTACTCGCTTAGGTCCGCCAAGCGTTGCGTTGGTCTGTATGCATGAAACCACCGCTGGCCTAAATACCCACCCCGATGGTAGTGGAATTTGGATCAACGAACACCAACGCCCTGATAATGAGAGCACCAAAGCGTTGGCTGGCTGTACGCTTTCGATCAACCATCAAGGCGTCGTGCAATATCTCTTACATTCGGGCAAGGGTGAGCAACCTTCTGGCTGGAAAGAACATTCGTTATTACGCAATCACTATCTTATCCGTTTCAACAATCAGCACGCCCGTATTGAGGGCTGTAAATACCGATTAAAGCTCACCCAGACCTATGGTTTAGAAATTCTCAAGGAGGAATGATGACTGTTTCGTTCAATTTGTCCACGCAACCCTGGATTCCCTGCTTGGCAGACAACGGCACGCAGGTAGAATTGAGTTTGTCGCAATGTTTTGCCCAGGCACATGAATTGCGCGAGTTGGGTGGCGAATCACCGCTCGTAACTGTGGCACTCTATCGCCTGCTGCTCGCCATACTGCACCGTGTCCACAAGGGGCCGGAATCTAAGGAGGAATGGGGGGCGCTTTGGCAAGCTGGCCGCTTTGACGCTGCACGCATTCAAAACTATCTCGACGCACAACATGACCATTTTGATCTCTTTCATCCGGCGCGCCCCTTCTTTCAAAGCACCGATAAGAAGTATGGTGAACTAGCTCTCAAATCCGTTACCAGTTTGATCCATGATGCGGCCTCTGGCAACAATGGCACGCTCTTCGACCACCACATCGACCAAGAGGAGATGGATTTAACGCCAGCCCAAGCAGCACGTTATCTGCTGGCAGCACAGGCATTTGGCTTGGCCGGGCTAAGTGGGTTAACCGACAAGTTTAGCTATGCCCCGTGCGTCGGCGGCGTACTCTTTTTGGTGCAAGGCGATACTCTGTTTGAGACGCTCTTGCTCAATCTGATTCCCTATGACAAGGAAACACCCTTCAAACGCAAAAAAGAGGATGTGCCCATCTGGGAGATGAGTGATCCATTCCAGCCGCGCAGCGCACCCAACGGCTATCTCGATTATCTCACTTGGCAGAATCGACGTGTCTTGTTCGATGCACCCAAAGCAGGTGAACCGCTGTTCGTGCGCAAAATGACAATGGCTCCCGGCATGAAGATCGAAGGGGAGTTCCCCAACCCGATGATGTATTACCGCAAAGATAAAGAACGCGGTTACCTGCCCCTACGCTTTAATGAAGCGCGTGCCTTGTGGCGCGATAGCTCTGCGCTCTTCCGCCTGCGCCATGAAGGACACCGCCCACCATTGGTCTTAGATTGGCTGGCTGAAGTGGAGGATCGCTATTTACCCAAAGGTCAACGTCAGCGCATCCTGGCATTGGGCATGTCTAACGACCAAGCCAAGACCGAATTCTTCCGCAGCGAGGTGATGCCGTTGCGCCGAGAATATCTGCAAGCACCGACAATGGTGGATGATTTGGATCGCTTGTTGAAGTTAGCCGACGATGTGGCCCGTCAATTGTGGGGTGCTGCCAGCACACTTGCCAACTTTATCCTTGCCCCAGAACAAGACCTCAGCAAGGCTGAAAGTGGCGAAAAGGGCAAGGGTGCGCAGAGCGATGGTGTTGCCCGTTTAATTGGTTCATGGGGCATGGAACGCGCCTACTGGTCGCAACTGGAAGTACCTTTCCGGCATGTGCTGGAGACATTGCCGGATGATGTAGACAAGGCCAGCAGTGAATGGAAAGCAATCCTCTATCGCATTGCTCGCTCCGCTTTCAACACAATCAGTGAAAACCTTGATTCATCACCTCGCTCACTCAAAGCGGCGGTTAACGCAGAAGGCCAATTAGAAGCTGGGTTGCGAAAACTCTTGCTGGTATAGCGAAGTTTACTACCTTGTCAAAATGGGTTTTGAACTTTTAATGAG
>DAOTTR010000430.1:0-2932 GCA_034437715.1 Caldilineaceae bacterium | reverse complement strand
TCACGGTCGCCAGGGGTATTGGCGGAAGTTGGGTTTGCGCTTTTCGACAAAGGCATTGCGCCCTTCGGCGCCTTCCTCGGTCATGTAGAAGAGCATGGTGGCGTCGCCGGCCAGCGCTTGTAGACCCAGTTGGCCGTCGCAGTCGGCATTGAGGCCAGCTTTCAAGAAGCGGATGGCAAGCGGACTTTTCTCGAGAATTTCCTGTGCCCACGCCACACCCTCTGCCTCCAACTCGCCTACTGGCACTATTTTGTTGACCAACCCCATGTCGCTGGCCTCTTGGGCATTGTATTGGCGACAGAGATACCAGATCTCGCGCGCTTTCTTTTGCCCCACAATGCGTGCCAGATAACTTGCACCCAACCCACCATCAAAGCTGCCGACAATCGGGCCGGTCTGGCCGAAGACAGCATTGTCTGCCGCAATCGTTAGATCACAGATAACATGCAGCACATGGCCGCCGCCAATCGCGTAGCCCGCCACCAAGGCGATCACCGGCTTGGGCATGGTGCGGAGAATGCGTTGCAACTCGAGTACGTTGAGGCGCGCCATGCCTTTGTCATCAATATAGCCGGCGTGGCCGCGCACCTTTTGGTCGCCACCGGCACAGAACGAATGCACACCATCTTTGGGCGATGGGCCGTTGCCGGTCAGCAGCACCACCCCGATCTCGTCATCCATCCAGACCTCGCGAAAGGCTTCGATCATCTCATCGATGGTCTGCGGGCGAAAGGCATTGCGCACTTCGGGCCGGTTAAAGGCAATGCGCGCCATGCCATCTGCTTTGTGATAGGTAATATCCGTATATTCTTTGACCTGTTGCCAGGCGACGCCACTGGTCTCAATCATAATTCCTCCTATTGAATTGTCGATCAGCCTGCTGCTTGAATCGCCGCTTGGACGAGGGTGCTGATCGTTTGTTGATGGTGTAAATCTTGCCCGCCGTCGGTCTGTACCTCGATCACTGTTGGCGTGTTGCCGTTGACGCTTTGTTGTAAAGCCGCCGCAAAGGTTGCCCGATCCTGGGCACACACATAACGCAACGCATACATCTGCGCCGCGTGGGTGAAGTCCAGATTGTGCGGCGTGAGAAAGAGCGGTGTGAAGTCTGGTTCAAATTTAGCCACCGGCAAGCGCCGAAAGATGCCGCCACCGTTGTTGTTGAGTAGCACAATCGTTACGTTACGCAACCCGTGCTGCTTGATCGCCAGCAGCCCGTTCATGTCATGATAAAAGGCAATGTCACCGGTGATCAACACGAGCGGCGCGTCACTGGCCGCGGCCACGCCCAACGCGGTTGAGGTCACGCCGTCAATGCCACTAGCTCCGCGGTTGCCAAAAACCGTTAGCGGTCGCGCCATTGGTGCGCCAAATTGATCGAGATGGCGCACGGGCAAGCTGTTGCCGATCAACAGGCGCGTGCCTGCCGGCAACGCCTCTACCACCGCCGCCACAATCGCGCCGTCAAAAAAGTTTTCTTGACAATATGCCTGTGTGACTTGTTGGCAAATGGCCTCGGTTGTCTGGATTTGCGTCGCCCAGGTGGACGGGGTTCTTGGGGGCAACTTCTCGACTAGCGCGGCACAGACCAGTGCCGAATCGGCTTGCAGGAAATGGTTGACCAGATGACTGTCGTCGGCCCACACGCCGTTGTCGCGGATATGGATGAAATGGGTTGGCGCGCTACTCGTCAGATAGCTGTTGAGCCATTTGGAAGTAGGCACAGCGCCAAAGCGAATCACTACAGCAGGCGGCTCCCACGGAGCTTTGCCCCCTTGCAGATACGCTTCATAGCCACCCAGGACAAGCCCACTCGCCACCGGCGCGCCAAAGCGCACACCGGAGAGCGGATCGGTCACTAGCGGATAGCCGGTGATGGTTGCTAACTTTGCCACCTGTGCTGGAAAATCGCCGCCAGGGCAGCCCGGCCCACAGACGATCAACCCGCGTTCATACTGCGCGATGATTGCCGCCAGTTCATCGATCTGGTGTGCAGTCGGCGCAATCGTGCCGCGCGCCATCTGGACGGCCGGTTGTGCCAGCGGCGTGATGGGGGGCAGGGGTGGCGCTGCGGGTTCCAGCGGTTGGCGAAAGGGAAAGTTGAGATGAACCGGTCCCTTGACCACACCATCGGCAATGCCGTAGGCACGGGCAGCCAGGGTCTTGTGTGCGCGCAAGGATAGCGCAGGGGCATTGGCTTGTGGAATGGCGGCATCGAATGACCACAGCACCTGATCGCCATACAGCTTCACTTGGTCAATCGTCTGGTTGGCCCCGCTGTAGCGCACTTCGTGTGGTCGATCGGCGGTCAGCACCAACAACGGAATATGCGATTGGCGCGCTTCAATGATCGCGCCAAAAAACTCGGCTGCCGCCGTGCCCGATGTGCAGACGAGGGCAATCGGTCTTTCTGTTGCCATAGCCAATCCCAAGGCAAAGAAGGCCGCACAGCGTTCGTCCAGGTGCAGATAGAGTTTGATGTCCGGGTGGCGTGCAAAGGCCAGCGTCAACGGTGTCGAGCGCGAGCCGGGCGCCACACAGACGGCTTGCAAGCCACACGCAGCCAATTCGCGCACAAACAGGTCGCACCATTGAATATTCGGGTTGCCAGAAGTTGTCATGCACTCGCTCATATCAATTAAAGTTACAGATCCACCGGAGACCCTACAGGCCTAGTAGATCCCGGCGTAAATAAGGTACCCTATTTTTACCATGATGTACACGAGTAACGTGCCTTATTAACGGCCGTGGTATCTACGCCCAACTGTACTAGCCAGCTACGCAACACGATAATGATTGCTTACCCGCGAATTCCCAATGCCTCTTGCATGGGGCGAAATTTCCAACCGGTTTCTTCCCATTCCTTCTGCGGCGCGGAATCGGCGACAATGCCCGCGCCAGCGTAGAGCCACGCGCGTTGGCGCTGCGCCAC
>DAOTTR010000429.1:0-13604 GCA_034437715.1 Caldilineaceae bacterium | reverse complement strand
CAATGCCACCGCGTGATCAGCATCCCGGCGGTCCGTTTGGCAAGCTTTAATGTCGCCGTGGCCGGTACCCTGGTGATGTATGACCGCATGGTCAAACGCGGCCGCCAAGTGCGCTAGCCCGCTTGCTCATTTCAGTTTTTCGCGCGACCTAGTATATGATTAGATCGCTAATTAACTGACAGATTACAGTTTGTCCACACCCAGACAACGCCCATTGCACCCAACACATTGATTCGCAAAGTAGCTCGGACAAACCACCCACCAGCGGCTGATTTCAATGTTGCTGGCAATGGACGGCTTGTTCATTGCCTACGCTACGTTTCGTGTTGAGGAGAATACCGGAATTTACGTATGAATCCATTTTTACAAAAGCTACAAGAACATCCACTACTCGGCGATGGCGCAATGGGCACAAGTCTCTATGCGAAAGGCGCCAGCAGCGAACAGTGTCTGGAACAGTTAGTCGTCACCCGCCCCGGCTGGGTCACGGCGATTCATCAAGCCTATGCGGCAGCCGGGGCCGATGCGATCAAAAGCCATACCTTTGGGGCCAATCGCGTGCGGCTGGCCGAGTATGGCTTGGCCGACCATGTGCGCGAGTTCAATTTCAAAGCGGTGCGCCTCGTGCGCGACGTGCGCGAGATCGCAGGGCGTGCGCTCTTTATTGCGGGTGACATTGGTCCCTTGGGCAAGCGTCTACAGCCCTTTGGGCCATTGACCCCCGCCGAGGCGACCGAAGCCTTTCGCGAACAGATTTCGGTGTTGTGGGAAGCCGGTGCCGATTTTCTGCTGTTCGAGACCTTTAATAACCTGGAAGAGATCGAGATTGCCGTGCGCGTGGCGCGCGCAATCTGCGATCTGCCGATTGTGGCCTCGATGACCTATGCTCAGGATGGCCTAACGATGACCGGGTTGCCGCCCCAGGTGGTTACCGAGCGCCTGCTGGCACTGGGTGTCGATCTGGTGGGGGCCAACTGTAGTGTTGGTCCAGCGCAGATGCTAGAATCATTGGCGGCCATGCACAGCGCGACGCCCAATGCCCATTTCAGTGTGATGCCCAATGCTGGCTTTCCGCAGCGGGTAGAGGGACGCTTGTACTATCCTTCCAGCCCCGAGTATTTTGCCCGCCATGTTCCCCTCTTTTTGGCACAGAATGCGCGCTTGGTCGGCGGCTGTTGTGGCACCACCCCCATGCATGTGCGCGCCATGCGCGAGGCGCTCAACACCCATTTGGTGCAACAGGCGGGCAGTCGCCCGCTCCAGATTGACGTGATCGCAGTCAAAGAGGAGGCGGTTGATCGGGCGCGCGATTATGGATTGGAAGAGGAAGTGCCGCCCACGCCATTGCTACAGAAGTTGCGCGATGGCAAATTTGTCGTCAGCGTTGAGGTCGATCCGCCACGCGGCTTTGTGGCCCAGAAGCAGATCGAAGGCGCGCGCCATGCCAAGGCCATCGGCGCAGACGCGGTCAACGTGGCCGATAGTCCCACAGCGCGCGTCAGCATGAGTGCGCTGTCGCTCTGTATTCAGATTCAGCAGCAGGTGGATATTGAGACCGTGTTGCACTTTACCACGCGCGACCGGTCACTCATGGGGTTACAGGCGGATCTGATCGGTGCGCACGCGCTGGGGGTGCGCAATATTTTGGCCCTCACCGGCGACCCGCCCAGTATGGGTGACAACCGCCAAAGCACGCCGGTCTATGATGTCGATAGCATTGGGCTGGTACGTGTGATCAGCAAATTTAATGAAGGCTACGATGCCAACGAGCGCGAGATGGGTCAGCGCGGCAATTTTACCATTGCCGTGGCGTGCGATCCCACGCGGCCCAACCTGAGTGAGGAAGTGGATCGCTTCTATCAAAAAGTGAGTGGCGGTGCCCACTTCACCATGACGCAGCCGATCTATGATCCGCAACTGTGGCGCAATTTCCTGGCGATCTATGAGGAGCGTTATGGCGATTTCCCGGTGCCGGTGCTGATTGGCATTTTGCCGCTCCAAAGTCATCGCCACGCCTCTTTCCTGCACAACGAAGTGCCCGGCATTACCCTGAGCGAGGAAGCGCTGGAGCGGATGCGCAAAGCCGGGGCCAATGGCCGTCAAGAGGGGGTCAACATGGCGCAATCCCTGCTATTAGAATTGAAAGAGTTGCCCCACGTCCAGGGTGTCTACCTCATGCCCAGCTTTGGCCGCTATGAATTGGCCTGCCAGGTCCTCGAAGTATTGACCGACGAAGAACGTGGGATACAACAGATAGCGAGTGGCAGGTAGCGGGCGGCAGGTGGCGGGTACATCATGACTCGCCACCCGAAACTCGCCACTCGCTACTTGTTTACAATCGGCAAATAGAGTTGGGGGATCGCGGCTGGATAGGCGCGCACTCGCATGAGCGGATCGCCTAACAGGAGAAACGTTTTCAGCGTGTCCTGGCAACAGGCCCCTTGGGTGAGCAGTTCGATATTGCCGGCTTCAACCAAGGCCCCGATGCTGGCCGTCAGCGGGGGCGCGGCCCACAGCGCTTTGTAAAATCCCTGCTCTAACAGATCATGACCATAGGTCACACTGAGCCCTGCTGGTCCCCAAATCGCCGTGGCACCGCCATTGGGGTTGAGCAGCATCCGTTCATCAAGCACGGTGCCAGAAAAGGCCGGCTTTTGAAACTGTGATGTGAGACAAGTCATCGATAGGCCGATAAAGTACCGATCTTTGTTGGTCAAGAGATCGGTGTCGTAGAGACCCAATAGCGAGTTGGGATCGGCATTCGGGCTTTCATCGGTAATGGCCCATTGCCAATGATGACTGTGGCCATTGTAACTGACAATGCCAGCACCGGCGCTTAACTGGCGAATGACCGTATTGCGCGCCAGTGCCGCGTCATCAATACGCCAACTTTCGGCCCGCGCTGGATCACTAATCTGCGGGTAGGGATCATAATAGATGCGTTGATTGCGCACACCGGCTGGGGCAAGCGCGGCCAGGCCATCGGCAATCTTGGCAAAATCCCCGGCCAAATCCTGCACAGGCGTGCCGCTGCTATCCATGCTTTTGATGTAATTATCCGTAACAAAAACACTGATATTCTGCCACCCGCCCAGGGTTGTTGTGCGCTCGTAACTCACAATTTTATTGATGAGCGCGGCCAGTTCACCACTATTTTTGACAGGCAACCGACCTAACCATAGATCCGCCGCAAAGAAATGGCCAGCGGGGTCGTCGCCAATGATCGGATCATCGCCATCCAATTGGACATAACAAGGCTCACAAGCCGCCTCGATCAACCAGGGATCAACCTTTGCCAGATAGGGTGGCATGAAATTGAAATTGTCTTTCTTCTCATAGTTATGCGGGTCCACCGTGCCATCGCCCACCAAGGTCACAGCTTGCGGTGCTTTCTGCCAATTGGCCGCGGCATAGCGCAAAAATGTGCGAATCGCCGCTGCCGACACATGACCATAATTCCACCCATCATAGATCGTCTGGACATCGACCGTCGTTACCTGATACCCTTGTTCACGGCGCAACTGCAGGAGTGGTTCCAATCCACCCAGAAATTGCGCCGGCGCAATGTAGATTGCATCTGCGCCGCTGAGCGCGGGCAAGGTCAGGGGGGCATGGGCCAGAACCGTAGGCGTGTGGAGGGTTCCGGGCCCCGTGACAAGATAGGTGCGGGCGGTAGCGTCATCTTGAAAACCGCTGGCATCTGCACCAACCAAAAGCGTTGGGGTTTTGCTTTCCGTAACATCATAAAAAGTGTAACCAGCAGGTAAGGTAGACCATTGGTAGCGCCATAGACCATCGATGCCATGAAATTCGGCACCGCTGCCCGCGAAATTGAGCGCAACCGGCACTCGCCAGGCGATCTTATCCAATAGAACAATGGACTCGGCGCCAGGCGGTGGTGTCGTGCCCAAGAGCGCAATGCTGAGCAGATTGCTGGGGTCAGTGCCGATAATCACCTGCTGCCAATTACGCACTAACATATTGGCTTCAACGCTGTTCCAGAAAATATCCTGTTCTTGATTACCATTTTTAACCCGCAATGCATGTTGGCCACGAATATTGGTCGTCACCGCTACAGTATAGATTGCCGTCTCCGCAACCCTTGGCAAGCGCGGTGTCACGGTGACCGATACGATAGTATCCGCTGTTGTCGCGTTGGCTTGGCCCACAACCAATTGTTGATGAAACCAATGATCGCTATCAGATCCCTCATATCGCGAATCATAAAGTTGATTTTCTTCCCATACACCCGTTTCTAGCGCGGTTGAGCGGGCGGGCGCGTCGCCTGGGGCTACAGCACGCGTTGCCATGCGCAGGCCGGGTGCTTCACGCTCGGTGAGCCAATAAGTTTCTTGCAAGTTCCACCGATCGCCCACGTGGGGGGCATAAAAGTGCAAGGTGGTAGCCGCCGTCAACCGGCCATTCACTGTGCCATCAATTTGGAGGGCAATCTCCTCCCCCCCATGCCGCAATTGCAGCCGAGCGGGATCGAGCGCGTTGAGATCAAAGCCTGCGCTAGCAAGCATTTGGCCAGTAATCTGCTGCATGCCACTTTCGCTCACCAGCACCTTGAGCGCGTTGCGCATGGCATCCTGGTTCACCAGATCGAGGGTTGTTTTGACGTGTGCAGCACGCAGATTGGCAAAGGCCTGCTCCTCATCCCCCCGTGATTGTGCCGATGATTGCACATCTGCGGTTTGTGCCCCAGCGATATGGGCCGAGAAAGCCGTCGCGACTTGGGTCACGCCAGCTTCGCTATAGAGTGGGCTGAGCGCAACAACCGCCATGGTTTTGCCGTGCAAGCTACCTTGGCGCAGCACAAAGAGCGGGGCAGTGGGTAAGGCGACGGTTTCTGCCGGCTGTGTGGGATCAGCGAGCGTTGCCCATTCGATAGCGGTAGGTGCCAACGGGGTGGCAGGCTGAATGGATTGTTGCCAGGGTTGTGAACGCACACCCCGCAATTGCAAATCGAGTGGCTGTCCCGCAGCTAGCTCGATTGTCATCAACTGCATGGGCAGTTCATAGCCTTGGAAGCGCACTGTGGGGAGTTGTTGCAATAGATCAGCCGCCGCGGCATTCACCAGCGCTGGATTGGGCCAGGTAATGGTGAGTTCATTGTTTGTGGTAGCAACTAAGGCAGTGGATGGCATCAGGGCTTGGGGATTCGCGCTCGCCGGTGCCTGGGCCACGGCAGGCATAACCGTGGTGGATACCAGCAACCACAAGATGGTAAGCAGCGTAAAAGGTCTAATCACTGGCAGACGGATTTTTGTCATGCCTCTTCCTCCTGAGATCATTCAATACGGGTAGCGCCTTCATTCTTGAATGATAGGCAACCAAGCTTATGTAATCCGGCTATCTATACTTAGCTCCGTGCGAAAACGCGAAGTTGACTATTCCAATTCAGCGAGAGGCCATTCGCGTTTTCAACACAACCGCAGTTTAACATTCTGACGATTTGATTACTAAAAAGTAACTCCTCAACGAGCCCCCCGTGTGTGAGGCATTATAAGTATAGCAGTTTTCTACTATATTACCACTAGCGGCGCAGTAGGTTGGATAGAAAGAGCCAGAAAAAACCAAAGAAGCTACCATCGCGATGATGGCAGCTTCTTTGATGTTCGGTATTTTGTTTTGAAGCCAACACAAATAGGCAAAGTTTACAAGCTACGGCTAAACTTTCCATGCAGCATTCAAATAGGGCGATCCTATTCGTCTTTCTTGCGGCGTGAAGCGACAGCGGCAGAAAGCGCGGCCAAACCGGTGCCAAAGAGAATAACCGTAACTGGCTCAGGGATCGGCACAGGGCCAGAAACAGGCGTCGGCATGGGGGTGGATGTTTGATCTGGCGGCAAGGTAACAATTGCAGTTGCTGTATTGGTTGGCCCTACAGGTGTATTGGTTGCGGTAGAACCAGGAACTGGTGTATTGGTAACAGTCGGCGTATCTATGGGCACACTCGTAAATGTAGCAGTAGCTTGCTCTGTCACGGTGGTCTCGGCGGCTGGTACTTGTGCAGAAACTACGGTAGCACTCCAACCCGGTGCCAACATCAATATTAGCAATAATGCGATTGTAATGAGCAAGGTAAAATGAATGGGCAAAGAAACTTTCATCGCAATAACTCTCCTCAAAGGTGTGATGATGCCATAAAATCTCTACAAAACTCTACAAAACTCTACAAAAACTAAGGTAGGCTACATGAATTGTAGCATAGACTGGCCGATTGTAAAAAGTAGTTAATTGCACGATAACAATTTATTTACCGACTAGATTATGTGTAGGCGTGATCAGAGATTTTGCTACCGAACTAAAATCGCAAAGATAAGCTTAATTCCCTCTTCTGCAGATTTGTGACAATGGTAATCATCGTAAAATAAGGTAAGGATTCAGGCGCGGGTTGGGGTGAACCCTTACAAAATAAACGACAAAGCAAGGTTTGTCAATACTGTTAACACCATAGGGTGTATTTCAATTTGAGGGTAAATTTTAGAACGAGCGCGCAACGTGTGCCGGGGACGAGCGGGGTGCAGTTTGTCAAACCGGTGTGTTTGTCGCTCGTCCCCGGCACACTTCCCCGAAAGTGAAATGCACCCAACACCATAGGTGATATGTACACATCTTGTAGGAAAACTGGCTACTACAAGCAAGCGCAATCGTTAGGAAATAGTCACGCATTTGCACAGAAAAGCAGGAATGATACAGGGTACGCGTACAAAAGGGTTGAGAAAGCGTATAAGTTCAGCCTTTTGTACAATTGACAGCACTATATTACAGACCTATACTGGTGCCTTACTGCAAAAGGCATCTAGAGCAAAGCAAGCTCAGATACCTAATAGATAAAACCCTTAAAAGTCATACACCGTATCTCGTGTATTACTGGACTTAAGCGCTTTCAAAGCGATAAGTATCCAGCGCTTGCCCAACAAAATCATGCGTAGGGGCGGCCGCGCAGCCGCCCCGCGTTTGGCTCGCTGCGAACGGGCGGCTGCAAGCCGCCCCTGGATATTTTATTCTTTGAAATGGTCTTATTTGTATGACTTTTAAATAGTTTGTCCATAAGCGCTTTATAACACAAGGAGGTTTAAATGCCAGAAATCCAATCGGATCGAATGGCAAGCTCTTCTATCGCACCTCTCATCGCACTCCATTCTACAACAACTGCGACCCCCATGACAATAGCAGATCCGAATCCGCCTGATCAGCAAAAAGCCAACGAATATTCACAAACCCGCCGTACCCTGCTCATCGGCAGTGGCATTACCGCCGCCACAGCACTCACCAGCCTGCTTTCAACGACGATGGCCTCGCCTGTGCAAGCGCAAGCAGATGCGGACGTGCCGCCGCACATGCGCACCGGGCAAGTGCGCGCGGCAGCGCAGGATGCAGGCGCGGCCTTGCCACCATTAGCGCTGATCGCGCTAAATCGTATGGGGTTTGGCCCACGACCTGGGGAGATTGCCGCGTTTAATGCGTTGGGGGCAACGCCCGAAGCCAGTCTTATTGCCTATGTTGAACAGCAGCTACAGCCAGCAACCATTGATGATAGCGCGTGCGACGCGCTGATCGCCGCCTATGGTTTTACCACGCTGGGGAAATCGCTCACACAACTGTGGGCCGAACACATCAAAAAGGAAGGCGTTACCTATGCTGAGCGCATTCTGCCCGTAGAGGAGACGCGCAAAGCCACTTTCTTGCGCGCCCTGCATAGCAAACGCCAACTGGTCGAAACCCTGGCCGACCATTGGCATAACCACTTCAATATCTATGGTTGGGATAGCAGTTGGGCCGCGCCCGTCTTTGTCCACTATGACCGCGATGTGATCCGCGCCAACATGTTGGGCAATTTTCGCCAAATGCTGGAAGCCGTCGCCCAAAGTCCCGCCATGCTCTATTATTTGGATAACCAGTCGAATTCTGGTGGTAATCCCAATGAAAATTACGCGCGTGAACTCTTTGAGTTGCATGGCATGGGTGCCGAAAATTATATGGGCGTTGTGCCGCTGATTATTAAAGATGGTTCTTTCGAGCATCCTGCGCCCAAAGATCCCACTGGCAGACCCTTGCTCTACGTTGATGACGATGTCTATGGTGCCACCACCTGCTTCACCGGCTGGCGCACTGATGGCAACACAGGACTGTTTAAGTTTGACGCCAATGCCCACTTTCCCTATCAAAAAATTGTCCTGGGTCAGGTCATTCCGGCGTCACAGGGCATTAAGGATGGGCATGATGTGTTGGACATGCTCGCGCGCCACCCAAGCACCGCGCGCTACATCTGTCGGCGTCTCTGTCGCCGCTTGATCAGCGACGAGCCACCCGAAAGCGTAGTACAAGCCGCCGCCGATGTCTTTATGGCAAATTTGGATGCACCCGATCAATTGCGCCAAGTTACGCGCGCCATTTTACTTTCGCCCGAATTTCGCACAACTTGGGGGGCGAAGATCAAGCGCCCCTTTGAATATGTCGTCAGTTTAATGCGCGCGGCCGAGGCCGACTTTGCGCCCGAGAACAGTTTCTTCTGGAGCTATGAGGCCATGGGCCAACCGCTTTTTGCGTGGTCGCCCCCCAATGGCTTCCCCGATGACAAGGCAACGTGGAGCAGCACCATGCCCATGTTGCAACGCTGGCGCATGTGCAACAACCTGATCGGATGGCTCTATGGCGGCGAGGGACCGAATAAAGATGATAAACGCTTGCCGCTGATCAATCCGCCTGGCGTGAAGACCCCCTACGCACTTGTCGATTATTGGTCAGACAGAGTCGCTGGGATTCGCTTACCCGACAGTGAACGCCAGCCCATTGTGGATTTCATGGCGGGCGGACGCAATCCGGATTTCGATTTGCCGGAAACCGGTATTACGGAACGGCTACGCTATATGATCGCGCTGATCTTTATGGCACCCTCATTCCAGTGGCGCTAGCGTTAAATAAGGAGGTATGAACATGTTTCAAGTATCACGGCGCGGCTTTATGGTCGGCTGTTCTGCGGCAATTGCGGCCATGGCTGGGGGTCGCCTGGGCTATGTGGCCTTTGGTAGCCAGGAGCAGGAACCCAATCAAGATATTCTGGTGGTGATCTTTTTGCGCGGCGGCATGGATGGGCTCAGTGCCATCTTTCCCATTGCCGGTGATGATCGGGGCTACTACCAGACCAGCCGCGAAAATATTGCCATTCCCACCAGTGGACTCAATGCGGCCTTGCCCTTAAGCGATTTCTTGGGCCTTCACCCGGCTGCGGCCCCTTTGTATGGTCTCTATCAAGATAAAAAATTAGCGGTGATCCCGGCGTCTGGGCTAACCAGCGATACACGCAGCCACTTCGACGCCATGAAATATATGGAGCTCGGCACGCCGGGCAGCAAGAGCGCCACCAATGGCTGGCTCACCCGTCATCTACAGACAGCGAGCAACATTCCCAGCGAGATCATCATGCCGGCGCTGGCCGCGGGCAGTCTACAACCGACATCGCTGGTCGGTAGCACAGAAGCGATTGGCATGACCAGCCCCAGCAGTTTCGCCTTTGGCGGCAACTGGCGCTATGAAGATGCACAGCGCATGGCCTTGCGCCAAATGTACACGGGATCGGGCTGGCTGCATGAGGCAGGACGGCAAACGCTCGATGCCATTGATGTGATGGAATATGGCAACCCAGGCACCTATACACCGGGCAATGGCGCGGTCTATCCCAACAATAGTTTTGGACAAAATCTCAAAACAATTGCCCAAATGATCAAGCTACAGCTTGGCATGCGCATTGCCACCATCGACCTGGGTGGGTGGGACACCCATGAATATCAAGGTGATGGGGGCGCAGGCTACTTTGCCAATCAATTTGGCAGCTTGGCGAGTGGCATGGCCGCGCTGATGACCGACCTTGGCAATGACAATGGCACCGACCACACGCAAAGATTGACAGTAGTTGTAATGAGTGAATTTGGCCGCACCTTCAAACAAAATGCTAGTCGTGGCACCGATCACGGGCATGGCAATGCGATGTTTGTGTTGGGGGGCCAGGTCAATGGCGGTATACATGGCACGTGGCCCGGTTTGCACACCGATCAACTTTATGATCGACGTGATCTCGCGATCACCACCGATTATCGACGGATCCTGAGTGAGATTCTCATTCGCCGGTTGGAAAATCCGAATCTGGGTGCGATCTTTCCTGGCTATGCAGACTACCAGCCGATGGGCATTGTCCAAGGTGCAGACTTGGCACCGAAGTATGATGCCCCTCTCCCGACAGCCACGCCAACAACTGTGCCCGGCGGCACCATTCCAGCCGCACAGAATGCGATCTACCTACCCATTGTGCAAAAATAGCACAGCCGCCATCAAACAAAAAGCCCACCGTGGCGCGGTGGGCTTTTTGTTTGATGGCGTTATGTAGGAAGCTAAATGCCAACAAGATCACGGATTAGCCACAAGGGGCAGATAGACCTGTTGAAGTTGTTGTTCACTGGCACCGTCCGCTTTATCGATGATCGGCACTGGAATCCACTGATTGTCCTCTATAACGGCTACAGCACGCGCAATATTGATGCGCCCATAACCGAAATAGCGCGTCTCATCAGGATTAGTCGGCTTGTCCGTGGTTGAAATCATAATATGATAGATTTCTGCTGCGCTGCGATCAAGTTTTTGGCTGAGGAGTAAACCGGCAAGTCCCGCCACATGGGGGGCAGCCATGCTGGTGCCGCTCATATAATTATAACCGCCGTAATAATTTTCAAGGTCGCTGTAGGTGCTATAAACCGCATAACCTGGGGCAGCCAGATCAATATAATCACCCATATTACTCAAACTCCAGCGTTGATTAGTGGCATCGGTCGCGCTGACAGCCACCACACCCTCCAAAGCCGCCGGATAAAAGTTCCGATCAACGCCCATATTGCCTGCGGCAGCCACAATCAATACGTCATGCGCAATCGCATATTCCACAGCTGCCTCTAGGGTGTTGGAAGAAACAGAAGCGCCTAGGCTCAAATTGATCACGCGTGCGCCGTGATCCGTCGCATAGAGGATGCCCGCGGCTACCCCGGCCCAAGTGCCCGCGTTATTCTGGTTTAGCACCTTCACTGGCAAAATGCTACATTCTGGGCAAATCCCCGCCATGCCCAAACTGTTATCGATGCCCGCCGCGATAATGCCCGCCGTATGGGTGCCGTGGCCGTGGTCATCTGTAGGATCGGCGTCATCGTTCACAATGTCATAGCCAGGTAGGAGCCTACCCTGAAATTCTGGGTGTGCTGTATTAATCCCCGAGTCCAGCACGGCAATGATCACCGCCGGATCGCCGCGTGTATAATCCCAGGCCTCCAGGGCATGAGTGGCCTGCAACGTGTAGGTGCGCTGCTGATTCGCCACATCTGGATCATTGGGCAGGTAGGTACCTTCTACGACTACATTATTTTCAATATGCGCGATCAGGGCATTGTCATCCAAACTTTGCCAGCGGCGTTGGGCAACATCCGCCGCACTGTTGCGACTCAAGTTGGGGTCTGTCTCATTGGTAGCCGCCAAATGTACTTCAGCTACATGAATCTGGGGTAGCCAGCGCAGCAATTCACCATTGATTTGCGCAATCAGCGTGTCGCGCTCGGCCGCGCTGGCTGTTTCTGAAAATTGGATGAGAACAGTCTGCTCAACTAGCGTCTCGCTGCGGGTGAGATCGGCTGCGGGTGTTGCGAAAACAGGTCGCGCAAAGAGAAAATTCCCACTCCATAGCCCAAGTAGATTGATCAGGACCAACAGGGAGGAATTGATATTTTTTTGTAGACTGCTCGACATGTGTCTTTACGTCCTAGGCTCAAAACAATTGAGAAACGAAACGGGCATCCAACCGTGTAAAATTGCGTTGAAAGTACATCCTAAGCGTACCCGAAGTCCATCAAAAGTGAATCGTCGGTTTGTTTCGTCTTGCCTAGTCAGAAGTGGCAGAAAGTACGCAAAAGGTTGCCTAAATGCCCACAAAATGTGCCCCGAAAAGAAAGGTATGCCGCATGATCCCAGTTACACACCCCCAGAAGTTTATATCCAGATTCAACAGATTTTTGCGAGTTGCAAAGCTTTTAAGAGCATGGTATACTTCCTAGTGGAATTTACCCATCGGGTAAATTTTTGAAATCTCCCCATTCCCATTGTTTCAATGAAGGAGTAAAAACAAAAATGGCTAGTGTAACCTTCGACCACATCTACAAGCGCTTTGGCGATGTGATTGCGGTCAATGACTTGACAATTAGTGTTGAGGACAAAGAGTTCCTGGTTTTCGTCGGTCCATCGGGCTGTGGCAAGACTACCAGCTTGCGCCTCTTGGCAGGTCTGGAAGAAATCAGCGATGGCAACATTCTGATCGGTGACCGCGTCGTCAACGATGTTCCGCCGAAAGACCGTGACATTGCCATGGTGTTCCAAAGCTATGCGCTCTACCCGCACATGAGTGTCTATGACAACATGGCCTTTGGTCTCAAGTTGCGCAAGACACCCAAGGCCGACATTGACCGCCGTGTCAAAGAAGCTGCGGACATCTTGGACATCGGTCACTTGCTCGACCGCAAGCCCAAGCAGCTCTCGGGCGGTCAGCGCCAACGTGTGGCTGTAGGGCGCGCCATTGTGCGTGAACCGGCCGTCTTCCTCTTCGACGAGCCACTCTCCAACTTGGATGCCAAGCTGCGTGTCCAGACCCGTGCCCAGTTGACCCGCCTACACCAACGCCTGCAAACCACCTTTATCTATGTGACGCATGATCAGGTCGAAGCGATGACCATGGCCAGCCGCATTGCGGTTATGCGCGATGGTGTGCTCCAGCAGATCGATACACCACATCAACTTTACAATCACCCACACAACGTCTTCGTTGCCGGTTTCATCGGTAGCCCCAGCATGAACTTCTTTGATGCCACCGTCGTCGAAAACGATGGCCGCTTGGAGATCAACACCGGCGGTTTCCGCATGGAAGTGCCAGAACCCAAGGCGACCGAATGGCGCCAATTCAAGGGTCGCGAAGTGATCTTCGGCATTCGCCCCGAAGATATGCACGCCAAACCTTTCGTTGCGCCGGGCATCTTGGAATCTGACATGAAGGCCAAGGTCGATGTGGTCGAGTTGATGGGTAACGAAATTTACCTGTATATGATGACCTCGGATGATAAATCCTTTATCGCCCGCGTCGATCCCCGCGTCGAATCCCGCCGTGGTGATAGTGTCGATTTGGCTGTAAACATGGCCAACGCCCACATCTTTGATCCCAAGAGCGAAATCAATCTGAGCGACTAGGATTGGTAGGAGTTGCTTGATAAACAGCCGAGCTAGCGCACGCTAGCTCGGCTTTTTTTGTCTTAGCTCGACTTTGTACAAAATGCTGGCAGTGCAATTTATACCTGATCGAGAGGTAAGCCGTTGGTCAATCTGCCATGCATACTTTTTGTATGTCGATCTGAAACGACCATGTTTGAAAAGTATGTCGATAGCGTAGGCCTAGAGTCACGGCCATTAAGTTAAGAGGCGAATTGTCATTCCCCCATCTACATGAGGGCAGGCTCTGCGCAGGCAGGAATCCATACGCTAGAGCGGTGGACCCCTGCCTGCGCAGGGGTGACAAT